>DATBFX010000277.1:0-9911 GCA_036558305.1 Thermomicrobiales bacterium
AGACGAAGGACGGCCTGACCTACAACTTCGAAGGCGACGGCGACCTCATCTCCATCGTCGACGCCAACGGCAACGCGATCACGCTGTATCGCGACCCCGTGTCCGACCTCGTCACCTCCGTCGCGGACCCCGGCGGGCGCAGCCTGGACCTGGCCTACGACGGCAACGGGCGGCTGGCGTCGGTGACCGGGCCGGACGGGGCGGTGGTGACCTACACCTACGACGCCAACGGCGACCTGACGGCAGTCGACAAGCCGGCGGACGCCCGCACCGAGTACGTCTATTCGAAGCACCGCTTGACCCAGGTCAAGCAGCGCCAAGGGGACGACTTTGCCTCCTCGGCGATGGTGACGGTCCTGACCAACACCCTGGACCAGGTCAACCGGGTGGTGCAGCAGACGGACGCGGCCGGCAAGTCGATCCAGATCGCCTACCTGACCGGGACGAGCCAGGGGATCACCCGGGTCACCGACCAGGTGGGCGTGGACACCGACTTCTACTTCGACGCCTATGCGCGGACGACCCACGTCGTCGCCCCGAGCGGCGACGTCACCCAATGGGTCTACGACGGCGACGGCAACCTGGCGTCGGTCATCGACCCCGCCACGAACGAATACCAGGTCGCCTACAACGGGAGCGCCGACCCCACCACCGTCACCGACCCCCTCGGCAACCCGACGGCGATCGCCTGGGACGCGGCCACGCACCGGCCCACCCAGATCGTGGACGCGCGCGGGGTCTACACCGTCAACAGCTACGACGCCGAGGGCAACCTGATCCAGACGGTGGTCGACTCCTCCAAGGACGCGCTGGGCAATGCCGTCGCGGGCACCCACCTCGACCTGATGACGGTCTACACGGTGGACGCGGCGGGCCGGGTCACCAGCGAGACGGTCGACCCGGCCACGGACGCCTTCGGCACGGTTCGGGCCGGCACGCACCTGGACCTGATGACGCGCTACGACTATGACGCGGCGGGGAATCGGACAAGGAAGGTCGTGGATCCCGCCCTCGACGCCCTCGGCAACGCGCGGACGGGCACCCATCTGGACCTGGCGTGGTCGTGGACCCACGACGGCGCCGGCAGAATGCTTACCGAGACCGACCCCAACGGCCACACCATCGCGTACGACTTCAACGGTCTCGGTTGGGTCACCGCCACGCACAACGGCCTCGACGACGCGGCGCTCATCGCCTACGACTTGTCCGGCAACGTCCTGGGTGTGCGCGATCCGCTCGACGATCTCACCACCTGGGACTACGACGACCGCGGGCTGATGACCAGGAAGACGGACCCCGCGGGCAACGAGTGGTTGTACGACTACGACGACGCGGGTCGGATGATCTCGGAGACCGATCCCCTCGGCCACGAGACGGACTACGACTACGACGAGGCCGGTCGCCTCATCGCCACCACCGTCGATCCCGGCGCGGGACACCTCGCCTTGACCACTGCGTACGAGTACGACGAGGCCGGTCGGCTTGCGCGCCAGGTCGGCGACCCGGACGACCCGAGCCGACCGGGCGACGAACTCGACCTGGAGACCGTCTACGCGTACGACGCGATCGGCCGGGTGGTTCGTGTGGACCGGGAGATCGACGCCGCGACCGCACAAACGACCACCTACGACTACGACGAGGTCGGCAACCTGATCGCGATGGGCCAGGTGCTCGACGGCACCACGACCTACACCACGACGTACGCGTACGACGCGGCGAACCGCCTGGTGTCGACGACCGATCCGCTCGGCACGGTGACGACCTACGTCTACGACGCGGGCTCGCGCCTTGTTTCCACAACGGTCGATCCGGGCGCCGCGCCGCACCTCGATCTGACGACCTCGAACGCGTACGATGCGGCATCCCGCCTGACCAGCACCACCGTTGACCCCGGCGGTTCGCCGCACCTCAACCTGACGACGGCGTCCGCCTACGACGACGCGGGCAACCTGATCAGCGAGACCAACCCCGCCGGGGAGACTACCTGGTACACCTACGACGCGGCCGACCACCTGACCGAGGTCGCCGACCCGTTGCCCGGCGTGACGACCTTCGGCTACGACGCGGCCGGTCGCCAAACCGAATCGGTGTCGCCCACCGGGGTCACGACCACGACCTCCTACGACCCGCGCGGACTCGTCGCATCGATCACGACCCTCGCGGCGACCGGCGATCTCGTCACGGAGTACGGTTACGACGCCGCCGGCCGCCGGATCTCGACGACGAATCCCCGCGGGTACACCACGAGCTACGGCTACGACGCGGCGAACCGGCTCACCGGCATCACCGACGCGGGGACGCCGGCCGGCGTCGTCGGCTTTGCCTACGATGCAGCAGGCCGGGTGACGTCCGTCACCAACCCGGAGGGGAAGGTCAACTCCTTCACCTACGACGGGCTCGGCAACGTCTTGACGGCAACCGACCCGCTCAACCGGACGCGCGAGTACAGCTACGACGCCCTCGGCCGCCTCGACGCCGCCACGGACGCCCGCGGCGTGCTGATCGACTACGGCTACGATGCCGACTCACGACCGACGTCCGTCGCCTACCCCTCGCTCAACGGGGCGGCGGCGGGCGCCGTCGGGTACGCCTACGACGCCGCCGGGCGCCGCACGGGGATGAGCGACGTCACGGGTACGACGACGTGGGACTACGACGCCGCCTCTCGCGTCGCGAGCGTGGCCGGTCCGCAGGGGACGGTCGGCTACACCTACGACGAGGCCGGGCGCCGGTCGGCGATGACGCTGCCGGGGTCCCGGACGGTCAGCTACGCGTACGACGCCTCGGGCATGCTCGACGCGATCACCGACTGGCAGAACCGCACGACCTCGTTCGACTACAACGGCGCGGGACAACTGACCGGGCTCGTGCGGCCGAACGGGGTCAGCACCGCCTACGGGTACGACGACGCGGGGCGCCTCGACCTGGTCGAACACGCCGACGGTGCGACCATGCTCGCCCGGTATGCGTACGGCCTCGACCTCAACGGCAACCGGATCGAGACGACGATCACCGGCAGCGCGGTGACGAACGGGACGGAGAGCTACGAGTACGACGCCCTGGACCGCCTGACCGAGGCGACGTACCCGGCCGGCGGCGGCACGATCGCCTACGAGTACGACAAGAACGGCAACCGCGTCCGGATGACGAGCGGGACCGACGTCACCGACTACACCTACGACGACGCCGACGAACTGACCGCGATCAGCGGCGCCCAGGTTGCCAGCTACTCCTACGACGAGAACGGCAACCGCGTCGCGGTCGGCAGCGACACCTTTACCTGGGATTGGAAGGACCGGTTGGCGGAGGCGACGGTCGGCGGCACGACCGTCGGCTTTGCGTACGCCGGCGACGACCTGCGGGCGACCAAGACGGTCGGCGGAGTCACGACTCCCTTCCTCTGGGACCGCGAATCGGGTCTCGGCGCGCTGCTGGCCGACGACAACCTGACCTACCTCCAGACCGGGGCGGGGCTCGTCGGCGAGGTCGATGCGGCCGGCGACGCGGCGTACCCGCTTACCGACGCCCTGGGGACGCCGCGCGTCCGGACCGACGGGACCGGCGCGGTCGCGGCGACGGCCGACTACGACGCCTTCGGCAACCTGCGCGCCGCCTCGGGGACGAACGGCGCCGTCGGCTGGGCGGGCGAGCAACGCGACCCCGAGACCGGGTTGACCTACCTGCGCGCCCGGTACTACGCCCCCGCCTCCGGCCGCTTCCTCTCCCAAGACAGCGTGCAGCCCGCCTCCCCCGGCAGCCAGGGCTACAACCGCTACGCCTACGCCGCGAACAACCCGGCTACTTTGAGCGACCCGAGCGGACATAACCCGATCGAGGCCTGCTTCGTCGCCGGGGTGGCGGGATTGGAAGCGGTAGGGCTGTGCGTCGCCGCGGCCTTCGCGGTGGTCGGGCTGGTCCTGCTGGTGGCGGCGGTGGAGCAGCAATGCCGGACCGTAACCGAGGGGCGGTGCACGGAGGAGATCGGGAAAGGCATCAAAGAACTCGTCGAGATGCCGTTCGAGGAGTTGCAAAAGCTCCTGGAGGACCTCTCCAACAACACCCCGGAGCCGCCCAAGCCGGTCAAGGACATCGTCGTCACCATCATCGCGGTGCTCGGCGCGGTCGGGGCGGCGATCGGGGAGGCATTCACCTCCGATTCCGAGCCAATTATTGAAGACGAGCCAATTGCGGAGCCAGTCGATCCTCCTGTACGTCCCACGCCCCCGGCCCCAGGCACTCCAACGCCTTGTCGCATCGTCCAACCATACTCGGCGGGAAACTTCCGCAGTAATCTGGCGTGCCTGACCGGAGGGGACCTGGGGCCCGCCTACCATGCGCATCATATCTTCCCTCAAGCACGCGAGTTCGCTACGCGGTGGCCGCCCTTGCTCGACATACACGATCCTCACTATGGCTCGTGGGTCGACATAGCAACACACAACGACATTGTTCACGAAGGTCCTGGCAGCGGCGGTGCTTGGAACGCCAACTGGCGGGATTTCTTCGCAACTCACCTCAACCCGTCGCTGGCGGATACCTACCGCTGCGGGAAGTACCTCGCACACATCTTTGGATTGCAAACCTATTGGGTCATGCCGCCCCCATGGCAATGCTAAACCAGGCTCAGGATTCTAACGACCGGCTTTGAGCGTCACCCACCCAGAACGGAGCACCCTCATGGTACCAAAAGTTGCACACGCAACCGAGTTCTTTCTGCTGAAAGACGACGAACGATGGGCGGCATACAATTGCACCACAAGCCTTACGCCGCTTGCCGAGCGTCAAGTAAGTTTGGGGACGCTAGAACTTAGCTCATCCGTGGTGTTTCAAATCCATCAACCTGCCCAACTGAAAGACTTTGGATGGTCGGGGACTGCAATGGTTATAAGTCAAAGAGCGAAGGATGCCTTCGATGTGAGCAACGTGACCGGTTGGACGACGTATGACGTGGCAGTACAGACAAAGGATGGAGAGACGATCCCTGGTTATTACGGACTTGCGATCACCGGGCGGTGTGGCCCCATTCGGTGGGAAAGGAGTAAAGTGGTTTCCGTCGAGATGCCGGGAGGGATGATCCCGCATTTTGAAGGCGTCGTCTTCGACGTCTCTACTTGGGACGGTGCTGACATCTTCGTGGCAACCGGACCGGGTTGGTTCGTCTTGGCGACTGCGAAAGTCAGCGAAGTCGTCCGCCGACTTCGTCTCTCAAACATCCGACTTCTTCCTGCTTCATCTTACCGAATTCCCACGGGATTGGTTCACCATGAATACACTACATGATATATTAGCAATTCAGCAAAACATGTAGCGGATCGGGAGAGTCTCTTGCGCTCAAGGAACCCCAAGACGACACCTTCGAGAACACCCCCGAGCCGCCCAAGCCGGTCAAGGACATCGTCGTCACCATCATCGCGGTCCTCGGTGCGGTCGGTACGGCGATCGGCGAGGCCCTCTTTTCCGACACCGATCCGGGAGGCGAACCGCAACCGGCGCCCGTTCCGACGCCCAACCCTCGCACGCCAACTCCGGGGACGGAAACTCCGACGCCCAAGCAGGAACAGACGCGCTTGCTGTACCGCATCATGAAGTCAGAGCAAGGGAACCCGACATTGCCGCGCACAGGGGCATCAGCCTCCACCCTGGGCGCTCGCGCGGACAAGGACATCACTCCCGACAAGTACGGCATCGTTTTTCCCGGAACCGGAGGCATGTCGGTGACTCCGGACAATCCTGCTTTCTTACCTCCCAACATGCTCACCGAAGTCCAGCACGGGAAGATGTTCGTATTCGAGATTGACGTGGCTGACCTGCTGCCGAGCCTGAGCTACCGCCCTGATCCAGCAAAGCCGCTGGTGCATGGTTTCGTAGAGCCGATCGCGCCCATGGCCTTCGACACGTATCAGACGGCCATCTGGTCAACGCAGGGCCAGTGGAGGAGGATATGATCGACCGCCGCGTTCTCCGAGCTTCGCTCCAATCGCCTCAGGCCGTTTGGGAGCTTCGGGGGGTCATGCGTGCCCTCCTTTCCCTCGACTATGACCGCGACGGTCTCGTCGCCGATCTTGCGACCTTCAAGGAGGAGTTGCGATCGGAGGGCCGGGACCTGGATATTGAAACCATTGATGATGTGATCCTCGATCTCACCGGATATTGCTCACCACACATGCTCCTGTAGTATCTATGACTATAACCCGGCTCACTTGACATCGCGCGGCGCCGATGCACGCCACCTAGTGCATGATCAGGCGGCATGGTTGAGCATGGTGAGGTGGTCGGCATGGTCGGCGCCCAAGGCGTCTGCGACGCGGGATTCGAGTTCGGCGACGGTCAGCAGCCGCGCCGGTTCGACCACGCGCTTCTTGCCGTGCACCCACTTGGGCTCGATCGGGTTGAGCCACGGGCTCTTGACCGGCAACGGACAGGTCACGATCCGCACGCCCGCGCCGGTCGCCTTGACTGCCCGGTTGTGGGTCGCGATCCAGGCCGCCGCCGCACGGCTGACGTGCCAGGAGGCGTTGTCCCAGACCAGCAGCAGCGCCGTCTTCCCCGCCGCCGCCAGCCGTGCGCAGCACCGGGCCAGGTATTGGGTCGTCACGCCACGGATCGGACGCCCCGCGACGAAGCGCAGCCAGAGTGCCTCGGCGGGAGCATCCCCGGGCGTCTCCCACCACCGCGCCAGCAGCCCGTAGCAGGCCAGCGCCTTGGGTTCGCCACGCGCAACCGCCTGCTCCACCAGCCGCAAGGGGTGGCCCGTCGCCGTCGCCCAGGGGGCACCCGGCGCGGACGGCCGGTTGCGCCACCCGGCTCCACCAAACCTCGTCGGCGAAACCGAGCGCCCAGTCCGGGTGGGTGGTGGCGAGGCGGATCAAGCGGTCGCGCGTGCCTTTTTCCGTCCGTACGCCGGGTCGGGGCTGGTGATCCGGCGCTTGGCGCGCTTCCAGCCGATGCCCAGCCGCGCCGGCGTCGCCCGGACCGTCTCGCCCGTGACGCGGGTCGCGGTCAGCCCTTCGGCCGCGGCCGTCGTCGCCGCCAACTCCAGCGTCCACAGACTCGTCGGATGGCCGAAGTCGCGCGGGCTGCGGTGGAGCGGATCGCGGAGTCGCTCGGCATCGGCCGCGTCGAAGGCGGGATGCCGGGTGCGCGGGCGTTTGGAACCCGGCGTCAGCGCCGCCACCCCCACGTGCGCGAAGGCGTGGATGGCGTCGCGCACCGTCTGGTCGGGGCAGCCGAGGGCAGCGGCAATCGCCGGGGTGTGCTCGCCACGGGCACTCGCCAGCAGGATCTGGGCACGCCGCAAGGTGAAGGCCAGAGGCGAACGCAGGCCGGCCCCCAGGGCCATACGCTCGGCGTCCGTCAAGGGACGCACCAAGAGAGGAGCTTGCACGCGCGTTATGGTAACCCATGGCCAGCCATCTCGTCTGCTTGTGCACTAGCAACGTATAGGCTAGGCCGAAGGAGCTGTCACGGGACCGACCGTAGGCTGAGGCTGAGTTCAGCTTGTTGACATCGTCGCGGACCGTGCGAGGGATTCGAGGGATTGTGCCTGGCCATCGCGATCGGGATCTCGGCCGTCGGCGTCATCGTTATCGGCGACCCGGTCACGATCGTCACCGGCCCGGACCCGGTCCCCGTCTCGACGCCGCGACCGGCGCCGACGACCGCCCCCACGCAACCGGTGCCGACGCCGACGGCTCAACCCAACTCGTGCCGGAAGGCGGCGTCAGAAGGATGGACCTTACTTCTCACCGATCGGGCACATATCGCGCAGAGACATGCGCCGTGGGCCTACAAGGATGTGGAGCCGCCTTTGAATAGCATCTTCAATTGGGACACGTGGAACCAACTCGATTACTGGATCGGACAGACCCTGCTCACGGCGACTCGCATCGAGTTACAGACCAACAGGAGGTGTCGATTTGAACTCGATCACCCCACATCCGGAGGGGTTTTCGGTGAAGATCCATTCAGCAACGACGCGCATTCCATGGCAGCCATTTTCGACCCGAGTTCCCATCTGGTGATCTCCGCCTTCCCTTGTTGGGAGCCGATCGCTGCCCGTCCCGATTGCATCTCGGCGGAGCACGAAATCTTTTAGGGAGCGACTCGGTCGTGGTCGCAATACCCGCCCCATCGATCAGACACGGAGGAATCGCGTGGCATTTCAAATTACCTGGGCGATCTCGGACCGAACGTGGGAACGGGCGGTTGAAGGGTGGCTCCGCCATCGGTGGGATGACGATCATGGCGCAAACGCCGGCTTCTACTACCTCATCGACCGAGTGCAGATTTGCGCGGATGGAACGGTGCTTTTCCCCGCTGACCTTCTGCGTGGACTCTCACTCCGAGTTCGCGCGACGCGCCGGTCAGAGGGCAAGCGGGACCCTCTACCCGAACTTCCGCCGTTGGAAGTGTTCGAACGGGGTTATCCAATCTCCCTGATCGACTTCGCCGCGACACTCGCTCACCTGCTTGGAGGTATTGCCGTCGACCCAGAAGGAACATCCTACCGATTTCGGGGGGACGAAGGCTGTCAGTACCTCATCTTTACTAAGACCACAGACGGCATCGAGATTTCGTCGAGCGTGTTCCCTGAAATCGTGGTCAACACCCATCTTGACGATTTCTTGCATGGCACGCGCGAGTTCCTGCTTGGCCTTGCTTCGGAGATTGAACAACGAGCACCGGAATTGTTCGATTGGAAGGCGCTCGCACCTCTTCGAGACTACCGAGACAAAATGCTTCAGCAGTCAAAGGTTGAACTAAACAAGCCGACTTGAGGTGTCGGCCGCGGTTCGTGGGCCCTCGCCAGCTGGCGAGACCATGGGGTGCGCCCGCGAGTCGTGCCGCAGCGATGAGGTGCGGAACGGATGGTGTCGCTGACGTTTGCCGCCCCCATCGACGATCCCATCGACGGGGAGGTGGAAGTCTGGCTGCGAGTCGCGGGATTCCAATTGCTCGGCACGATACGCGACCGTGGTCAGTCTGCTCCTCGCCCCGGCACCGGTCTGATGACCCTCCCAATCGATCTTGCGATTTGGGGACTGGTCGCGCTTCGACAGGCGGTCCGCGAGGGGCGTGGGGCGTACCCATTCCCCGACGGAGGCGACCTGCTCTTCAAGAAGCAAGGCGACCGCCTGTTGTTGCATGTGACGGGTCATGCGAGAAGGGAGGCGGGAGTCGTGGTCGGGCTCGCGGCGGCTTCCTTGGAACGGGAATGGCAAGCGTTTGCGGAACGCCTGCGGGAAGCACTCGCGATTCGGAAATCTCCACTGCTCGCGGACCCCGACTGGCGGTACCTCGCAGTCGAACCCGAGCCACCCGCCACCTATTGGAGGACTGCGTTTGCCGGCCACGAGAAGTGCTTTATGTCGGTGAAGGCGATCGAGGAAGAGTAAACGGGTGCGGGAGATCGACCAATCGTAACGGCTGCGGCGATCGGGCAGGGCAACCCGAGCCAACTGGTGGTGACCTGGGTGGAGGAGGCGACCGGGGCGACGACGGTGGTGCTCTCGACGGCGGCGAGCACCCCGACCGGGGTCAAGCACTACCGGTTCACCGTCTACACCAACCTGGCGCGGCGGGGGCGGCTGCGGGTCAAGCTGACCGGGGGCGGCAGGATCTATTCGATCGCCGACAACGCCGCCGCCCAGCAACTGGCCGAGCCGTTCTCCCAGCAGGCCGGCAGCGGGATCGACACGAGCACGGGGTCGTTCGGCACCAGCGCGACCGACCGGGCGGTGGAGGGCGGGCCGCTGCCGCTAGTGTTCACCCGGTACTACGCCGGGCACAGCGACCGGTACGGGGAGCTGGGCTACCGCTGGAGCACCAGCTACGACACGTTCCTCGGCGTCTACGGCGGCGACGTCGCCGTGGTCTTCGGCTCGGGCAAGGAGGAGGTCTTCCACGACGCC
>DATBFX010000278.1:0-2817 GCA_036558305.1 Thermomicrobiales bacterium
CGCGCCGAGCATCGCGGAGAGGAAGAACGACCCCGCCAGCAGGACCGAGGCCTCGGCGACCCCGAATTCCCGCATCAGCGCGCGGCCCAGCCGACGTCGCACGCGGCCCTCCCCGTTGACGAGTGGCAAGTGGCAAGTGGCAAGTGGCAAGTGAAGATCTTACTTGCCACTTGCCACTTGGAACTTGCCACTCGTCAACGGCGCACGCTGAACGCCAGCGTCACGGCCACCGTCAGCGGCAGCACGACCTGGACAATCTCGTCCGCACCGGTTGCCACCAGCAGCGCGTTGACCACCAGCACCGCCGCCGCCCCAACCGCCAGCACCGGCGAATCGCCGACGATGAAGTCCCACCAGAAGCGACCGAACCCGACCACCCACCTCATGACGCCTCGCTCCCCGATCGCCTCAACCGCACCGGCCGCACCGGCTCCCGCAGGCGGACGACCAGGAGCCAGGAGACCACCCCGTAGCAGAGGACCAGGATCGGCAACATCCAATCCCCGAGCGACCAGTCGACGCCGATCCCTTCCCCGCCCCAGAACGTCCCGAACGACGTCAGCGCCAACCCGACCGAGAACTTGATGGCGTTCTCCGGTACCCGGCTGAGCGGCCGGTGCACCACCACGCCGACCAGCGCGACCAGGACGAACGCGGCCGCGGCCCCGGCAGCGCTCGGTCCGAACCGCCCGGCATTGGCGCCGAAGGTGAGGACGATGAACGCCACCTCCAGGCCCTCCAGGAAGACGCCCTTGAAGGAGACGACAAACCCGTTCCAATCGAACCCCGCCGCCACCGGTTCGCTTTCCAACTCCGCCAACTCGTGCGCGAAGATCTGGTCCTCGTCGTGCTTCGCCTTCAACCCCGACGCGCGCAGGATCGCCTTCCGCAACCACTGCAACCCGAAGATCAGCAAGAGCGTGCCGACGATCACCTGGAGCGCGCCCAGCGGCACGTAGCGCACCAGCGACGGCCCGAGCGCCGCGACGACCACCGCCAGCGCCGCTAGCGCGGCACCGACGCCGGTCAACGCCGTCCGCCAGCCGCGGGTCAACCCGACCGCCAGCACGATCGTTAGCGCCTCGACCATCTCGACGGCCGAGGCGAGAAACGCGGTTGCGACTTGAAGAAGGGTATGCACCTGCCCGTCCTGCTGCCTGCAACGACCCGATCGGTCCGTCCACGACACAATAGCCGAAATCACCTCCGTGAGCAGGACGCGCGGCCTGACTCGATACGCCGCGACTTCAACGAGATCGTCCTCGACGACCAGGCATCGCCAGACACGGGCTTGACGCGGCGTCTCTCACGGGGAGACCGCGTTACCCGCGCCAGAGCGGCCAGGTTGCCTCGGCATAGCCGATCGCGATGTCCTCCTCCGGCGTCGTGCCGAGGAACCACATCCTGACCGTGTCGCCCTCGACGACCACATCGGGCGCAAGGACGCCCGCCCGGTCGAATCCGCTCGCCGAGGGGACCACGATCGGCTCGGGGTCGACCTCCCAGGGACCGAACGGTGTCGTGCCGCGGGCGATCCCGATCACACGGTCCGCGTCGCGCAGACCGGTGAAGAAGAGATAGAACAGCCCATCCGATCCCTCGATCAACCCCGGTTCGGCGACACCGTCGCGCGTCCAACCCAACGCGGGCAGCGCTTGCAGCACCGGCGTCGACCGCTTGGTCCAGGTCAGACCGTCCGTCGACGTCGCGGCGAGGAGCGTGACCCCCGGTGCCGCCGTGCACCGGGTGTAGCAGTGGCCGGCGTAGATCATCACCAGCTTCCCGTGGTCGTCGACGATCGTCGGACTGTAGACCGCGTCGGTGTCGTACCACCCCGGCGTGGGTCGCAGAATCGGCCCGTCCTTGACCCGTGCGAAGGTCAGGCCGTCGTGCGAACGGGCCACCGCGAGTGCCGCCGGGAACCCCGGCGCCGGCGTCCCTTGCTGGCGGTAGCCGGAGTAGTAGAGCAGGTAGTCGCCGCCGCGCTCGACGGCGAAACCCCCTTCCAGGTTTTCGTCCCAGGAGCCTTCCCGCCCGGTGAGAACGAGACCCTCGATTGGGCCATCCGCCGGGACGTTGGTCCAGGCGAGCCCGTCCGGCGACGTCGCTTCGCAGAGGGCGGCACGGGTCGTCGCCGGGTCGAACGCGACGGTGGGATCAAACACGAAGCAGGTGTAGAACATGCGATAGCCGTCGCCGTCGCGCACGATCGCCGGGTCGCTGGCCACGTACTGCCCCTCGAACACGGGATCGTTCCGCTTGGTCCACGCCGCCCAGCCGTTTCCGCCCGCAGCGAGCGCTCCACCGGGTACGATGCCGCTGCCGATCAGAACACAGAGTGCCGCCAACACCCGCATCATGGCCCGTGACCCCCACGCATACCTCGCCGAGTCGTTCTCGGCATGCCCGGATGTGGTTCACTCCGCATCGCGAGCCGGACGATGTGGCCTCGTCGTCTACGCCCGGTCCGGCTTTTCGTATTGTCCAGGAGTTTCCGTTGGCCCGCACCAAGACCCATTTCGATCTGCGCGATGCCTGCGCCGAACCCGGTTGTCCCGTTTGCCGGCTGACCCTCGCCGCGGTTGCCCGCGCCATCGACGCCGTCGACGACGAATTCGTCAACGATCCCGACGTCCGGGCAAAGATCGAGCGGACCTGGGGATTCTGCAACACCCACGCGCAGCAATGGCTGCGTGAGGGGCACGTGCTCGGCGTTGCGATCGCCTACGAATCCGTCCTTGCCCGCGTGCGCCCCGACGTGGAGAAAGCCCGGGCGAGCGCTCGCTCCGGTCTCGTCTCCGGTCTTGCCGCGCGTCT
>DATBFX010000279.1:0-12963 GCA_036558305.1 Thermomicrobiales bacterium
GGCGGGGTTCGCGGTCGTGCTGTTGGACGTCGAAGGGGAGTACACCTTCCTGGGCGAACCGACCGACGACCCGCAGATGCAGGAGGTGTTGCACCGGCGGGGGTTGCGGCGGGGCGGCGTCGCGGATTTGGCGATCTACCATCTGGTGGGGCGGGAATCGTCGAACCCCTCCCATCCCAACCGCCGCGCCTTTGGACTCCAGTTCAGCCGGCTGTCGCCGTACGCGGTTGCCGAGCTCCTCGAGTTGACCGACGCCCAACAGGAGCGCTTTCTGCAGGCCTACGACGCGACGAAAACGATCCTGCGGAAGTTGCACGTCTCGAATGCGGACGATTTGACGCTGGACGAGTTCGAATCCGGTTTCCCTGGGATGACCCTGGATCACCTGATTGATGTGGCGGCGGCGTTTGAGGCGACGGTCGCGAAGACGGAGGCGCGCTTCCGGACGACCGCTTTCACCGCCAAGGCCGATGAGGTCAAGCAGACGATCCAGCCGATGGCGGCGAAGGCGTCGTCGACGGCGAGTTGGCGGGCGCTGCTCGGCAAGTTGGGACGACTGCGCCGGTTGGAAGTGTTCGACCGGCCGGGGGTGCCGCCGCTCGACTACGCGGCGATGGTGCGGCCGGGGCGGGTGAGCATCGTCGATCTGTCAGATACCGACGCGCCGGTGCTCAACAACCTGGCGATCGCCGACATCCTGCGCGGCATCCAGCGGCAGCAGGAGACGGCCTACGAGGCGGCCGAGGCGGCGGGCCGGGTGCCACCGAAGACGTTGGTGATCGTCGAGGAAGCGCACGAATTCCTCGGCAAGGAGCGGATCGACCGAATGCCGCACCTCTTTGCGCAGGTGGCGCGGATCGCCAAGCGGGGGCGGAAGCGCTGGTTGGGGTTGGTCTTCGTCACGCAGTTGCCGCAGCAGTTGCCGAATCAGGTGATCGGACTGGTCAACAATTGGGTGATCCACAAGATCGGCGACGCGGCGGTCGTCGGCTCGTTGAAACGGTCGGTGAGCGGGATCGACGATAGTCTCTGGGACCGGCTGCCGGGGTTGGCGCCGGGGCAGGCGATCGTCTCGTGCACGCACATGCAGCGACCGGTCTTGACGTCGATCGACCCGACGCCGGCAAAGTTGCGGATGGTGGAGTAGGGCCGATTCCGTTGGGCCGCGTGCTCTGCTGCCCGCGGTGCGAAGGGGAGGGCCCTGTGCCCTCCCGCGATCAGCGTTGCGATTGTCAAAGGGAGGAGCCGCGACCATCAGACCGGGAGGGCACGGGGCCCTCCCCTACATCTCATCCGTCAGACGTCTCACAGGCGGTCGGGTAGAATGCAGATTCGCTTCGAGAAGGACGATGATTAGGAGGCGGCAGGAAGGGAGCTGCGAGGTGGTGAGGAATTCGTGGGAGGCGCTTGGCAAGCGGGTGGCGGCGATGCACCGGTTGTGGCGGCGGGCGGTTGCGGATGTGACCCTCGGTCAGGTGAATCATCACGAGCGGGAGGGGGTGGTGCCGATCGCGTTCTCGTTGATGCACTTTGTCAACAACGAGGATCGGTACGTGACGGAGCGGTTGGTGGGGGGTGCCCAACTCTGGGAGGACGAGGGTTGGGCGGAGAAGGTCGGCGGGAACGTTCCGCAGGTGCGGCGCGGCGGCGCGTTGGCGGTTGCCGAAGAGGTCAGGTTCGGGGATCTGGCGGCGTGGCGCGCGTATCAGGACGCGGTCTTCGCCCGGACGGAGCGGGCATTGGCCGGTTTGCCCGATGAGCGTTACGAGGAGGTCGCTTTCCCGAGTGTCCCGGAGGCGATGAAGGGCGGGTTCTTGTCGATGCTGGCGGGTGAGGGCCCGGTGCTGCTGGGCGATATGATGGATGTCGTTCTCTACCAGCACGGGATGAGACATCTGGGTGAGGTCGAACACGCTCGATCGCTGGTCGGCCTGCGTGGGTTGGATTAGGAACGGAGTAGAGGGTCAATGACGGCGACGACGAATCAAGGGCTCGAACAGCGGATACGCGAGTTGGACGTCGCGCCGGGGACGGTCGCCTGCGTCTGGTTGGGACAGGCCGGGTATCTGTTCAAGTCGCCGGAGGGCGTGGTCGTGATGGTGGACCCGTACCTCTCGGATTGGGCCGAGCAGCAGTGGGGGCTGACGCGCGCCGTTCCGCCGGCGATCGACCCCGCGGTCCTGCGACCGGATGTGCTCTTGATTTCGCATTGGCACGAGGACCATCTGGACGTGCCGGTCGTCAAGCGATGGGCGACGCAGGACCCCGGTCTCTTCATCGGGCCGATGATCTGCACGGTCCGTGCGATCGCCTGGGGTTGGCCGGACGAACGCGTGGTCGAGATCACCCTCGGCGAGAGCTACCAGCACCTCGACGTGCAGGTCACCGCGACCTTCGCGCGGCACGAGACGCCGACCGCCCCGGCGCCGGACGCGATCGGATTTCTCCTTGACATCGGCGGGGTTCGCATTTGGAACGTCGCCGACACGGAGTACGACGCCCGGTTGCGGCCGATGCGGGAGGAGCGGGTCGACGTCGCGTTGATCCCGATCAACGGGGTGGGCGGCAATCTCAACGCGGCGGAAGCGGCCTTCCTCCTCTGGCATGTGCAACCGAAGGTCGCGGTTCCCAACCACTACGACATGTGGGAACCGGCGGGGTTCGGTCCCGGCGCCACGCTCGATCCCCAAGAGTTCGTCGCGATGGCGGAGCGGCTGGGTGCGAGCTACGAGACGCGGGTGTTGGCGGTCGGGGAGATCGTGACGTTCGGCGGGTGATGGGATGCCGGGCTCTGTCCACCGGGGTTGTTACAATCGCAGTTCCCGGCGGGACGCCGGCAGCGTTGCCGGCGGGAACGAAGGAGACGAACGATGAGTGCGACGACCGAAACCGGAAAAACGACCGGGACCTGCGCGGTCCTCCGCGCGGAATCGACCTACGAGGGCAAACAGGGGTTCTCGTATTTCCACGGGATTTCCGCGGAAAGCGTCGGGGCGCGCGGAATCTGCATGCACCTGCTGACGATCCCGCCCGGTGTACGGGCAAAGGCGCACCTGCACGCGGACCACGAGACGGCGATCTACGTCCTCAGCGGCGAGGCGGAGATGTGGTATGGTGAAAATCTGGAACAATACCTAACCTGCGGCCCCGGTGATCTGATCTACATACCGGCCGGGATGCCCCACTTGCCGGGGAATCCCAGCGATACCGAGACCTGTCAGGCCGTGCTGGCGCGGACCGATCCGAACGAGCAGGAGAGCGTGGTGCTGCGGCCGGACCTCGAAGAGAGGGAACGGCGGTAAGGCGATTCCGGCGACGAGGCGAGGTAGGCGATGGGCGAGCCGCTGCCGGCGGCGTTCGATCCGCGGGCGATCGGCTACATCGAGGCGCGGCTCTGGCACGCCTACTACGCGCACCACTGGCCGCGGGTTGCCCTGTTGACCTACCGGTTGGTGCGGGGGCAGATGGGGCTCGGGCCGCGGCCGGCGATCGAGGCGGTGGGGCATGCCGCTCGCGCCGCGGTCGCGTGGGCACCGGCGCAGAACGATGCGGCGCGGACGCGGCGGGAATTGCGCGCCTTCTACGGTGTGGTGGCGCGGGAGCACGGCGCCACGTTCGATCCCGAAGCGGTCGGCGACGCGGAGTACGACTACTGGCGGATCCACCGCGAGATCGTCGGGCGGGCCGATCGGGCGCTGCTGATCGCCTCGCTGGAGCGGATCCCGGCGTTGCTCTTCGGGGTGCCGGAGGCGAGTGTGACGGCGTCGGCGACCGAGCGCGAGCGCGCGGTTCGCCTGGTCGACCTGATCACGAGCGGGAAGCAAGCGCCGACGGAGGCGGCGTGGCGGGAGATCGCCGCCGACCTCGTCCGCTCCTATCGGCTGTTGCGTGCCGAGGTCGCGACGAGTCGCGCGGCGAACTCTTGAAGGGAGCCGCGCTTTGCCGGATGCGATTGACACTCCCTGGTGGGATTGTTAGCATCCCTTCACATCCGAAGACAACGTCAACGTTCGACATTCTTGGTGCGAGAGGAGAGACAGCATGTCCAAAAACGTTGACCATCGCCGTCTGTCGCGGCGTGGGTTGATCAAAGCCACGGGCGGGATCGCCGGAGCGGCGGCACTGGCGGGACCGTTTGCGAATCTGGGGATGCCTTCGGCCTCCGCCCAGGCCACGACGACGGTCTCCCTCTGGGGGAACCACCCGGAGTGGAAGGATCCGATGCAGGAGATCGTCGACGCGTTCCAGGCGGCGAATCCGGACGTCAAGGTCGAGTTGACCGAGCTGAGCGGTCCCGACTACACGACGAAGCTGCAAACGGCCGTCGCCGGCGGGCAACCGTCCGACATCCTCGGTGCGGGAGAGGGCGAAATCATCTCGAAGTGGATTCCGAGCGGCGATCCACCGTTCATCGACCTGACGGGGAAGATCGACGTCAGCGGTCTGACCGACAGCGCCCGCACGCAGGTGACGGTCGGCGGCAAGGACTACGGGTGTCCGCTCGCCGCCTACACGGTCGGTTTGGCGATCCAGAATCCGGTCTTTGCCAAGCACAACCTGACGCCGCCGACGACGTGGGACGAACTGAAGACCGTTGCCCAGGCCCTCAAAGACGCCGGCGAGACGCCGATCGTGCTCGGCGGCAAGGACTGGGTCCACACGTTCTTCATGTACATCGGGCTGGCGTCCAGCGTGCTCGGGCTCGATGGACTGAACGCCGTCCGAACGGGACAGCGCAAGCTGACCGATCCCGACCTGGTTGCCGCCACGCAACTATTGATCGACCTGATGCCGTTCTACAACGCCGGGTTCGAGGCGACCGACTACACGACGGCCAAGGCGATCTTCGCGAACGAGAAGGGCGCGATGATGGTCGCGGGGACGGCCGACTTCACCGGGTACCGCCAGGTCAACCCGAACGCGGATCTGAGTTTCGTCGCCTGGCCCGGACCCGAGGCCGGCAAGAAGGCGACGACGACCGGTTTCGAACTCCTCTACACCGCCAGCAAGTTCGCGTCGGCGGAGAAGCAGGCGGCGGCGACGAAGTTCGTCAACTGGCTGGCGACGACCGAAGCGCAGCAACTCGTCTCCGACAAGATCGCGCTGCCGATCAACAAAAACGTCACCGAATCGAGCGATCCGATTCGCGCCCAAACCCTGAGCGCGGCCGCGGAGGGCGATGTGCCGGTCTGGTACGACCTGCCCGAGCTCAACCCGATCGTGATCTGGATGCAGAAGGAGTGGGGCGGGATCTGGACCGGCCGCCTCGATGCCCAGGCGTACTCGGCGGCACTGCAGGGCGTCATCGTCCCGAGTGGCGGGACCGGCACGCCGACGGCGTAGTGACGAAGTGGCGAGTGACGAGCTTCGAGCTTCGAGCTTGGGCGGCGCGTTCGTTGGCACTTCCCGCTCGTAACTTGCCACTCGCCACTTGAAGGCTGACGAGGGATCGATGCCGGCTCAGCATGCGCCGGAGTACGAACGCGAACGCCGCGGCCTGGGCGGGTCCATGCCCGCCCAGGCCGCGTCTGGCCGCGTTGGGGCGGACGCGGCGCGACCGGGGCGGGCGATTCTGGCGCGGCGGCCGTACGTCTGGTTCATCCTGCCGGCACTCCTTGCGTACGGGGCGATCTTCGTCTATCCGACGATCCGGGCGTTCTATCTCAGCTTTTTCGATTGGGCCGGGTACGGACCGATCGGGGACTTCGTCGGGTTCAAGAATTTTCGGGACGCCCTGACGAGCAGCCGGTTTCACCACGCGGCGACCAACTCCGCCAAACTCTTCGCGGTCATCTTCGTGCTGCAAAACACGATCTCGCTCGGGCTGGCGGTCATGCTCAACCGGCGGTCGCCGATGACGCACGTCTACCGCGTCATCATCTTCCTGCCGCAGATCATGTCGGCCGTGGCGACGGGGATCATTTGGATCTTGATGCTCGATCCGATCATCGGCATCGTCAACCCGGTGCTGCACGACGTCGGACTCGGCTCGCTGCAACGCGAGTGGCAAGCCGATCCCGCCTGGGCGATGAAGACGGTCTACCTGGTCCAGTTCTGGCAGTGGAACGGGATGGCCGTCGTCCTCTACCTGGCCGGATTGCAAAACGTGCCGGAAGATCTGCGGCACGCCGCGCTGGTCGACGGGGCGAAACCGTGGCAGGTGTTTCGCGACGTGACCTTCCCGATGCTGGCGCCGGCCTTTACGATCGTGACCGTCCTCTCGTTCATCCTGATCTTCCGCGCCTTCGACCTGATCTACGTCCTCGGCGGTCCGGGTGGGGCGCCGGACGGGGCGACGCTCGTGATCGGGGTGTTGATCTACAGCGACGCGTTCGGGACGAGCGTGTTCAGCAACGCGACGCGGTTCAGCTTCGCGATGTCCGAGGGGATTACGCTGTTCGTTTTCCTGGCGGGGGTCTCCGCCTTGCTCTTGAAGGGACTCGGGCGGCGCGAAGACGCCGTCACCACGTGAGCCGAGGGGTGTCGTGGCCGTCGAGGTGAGTGCGTCGAGCGCACGCGATCGCGAGCTGGGGATACGGCTGGCTCAGCCGCGGTCGCATCGCAGGAAGCTGATCGGGCGGATCGTCGGGTCCGTCGCGTGGCACGGCGTCATGCTCGTCGTCTGTGGCTTCGTGCTGATCCCGATCGTGATGGTGATCTTCGGTTCGTTCAAGACGGTCGACGAGTTCTTTTCGAAACCGTACAGTCTGCCGAATTCGTTCGGTCTCTTCAACTACCGCAAGGCCTGGGACGAGGCGAACATCCAGACGACGATGCGCAACAGCGTCATCGCGACCGCGGTCGGGGTGATCGTGAGTACGACGCTGGCCTGCGTCGCGTCCTACGGTCTGGCGCGGTTCCGCTTCGCCGCCCGGCTCGGAATCCGCCTCCTGTTCGTCGGCGGTCTGGTCGTACCGGTCCAATTGATCATCTTGCCGCTGTTCATCCTGTTCAAGCAGGTCCATCTGCTCGGCAGTCTCTGGTCGCTGGTCGTCATCTATTCGGTGTTCGGCATCCCGCTCGGCGTGCTGGTGATGACCGGGTTCTTCGGCATCCTGCCAAGGGACCTGGAGGATGCGGCGCGGATCGACGGTGCCAGTCATTTCGAGATTTTTCTGCGGATCATGCTCCCGTTGACAAGGCCGGCGATCGCGGCGGTCGTCATCCTGAACGGGGTCTGGATGTGGAACGACTTTTTCCTCGGGTTCATCCTGATCACAAAACCGAATTCGATGACGCTGCCGGTCGGGATCATGGCGTTTCGCGGCACCTATTCGACCGAGTGGGGGCTGATTTTCGCGAGTGTGACGATTTCGATTTTGCCGGTGGTAGCGGCGTATTTGCTGCTGTCGCGGCAGTTTATCGCGGGGCTGACGGCGGGAAGTGTGAAAGGATAGGGGCTGGGGTCTGGGGATCAGGGGCTGGGAAGGAGGAGATGATGGGTATCAACAGTTACCGAGACCTCCGAGTCTGGCAGGCGGGTATGGACCTTGTCGAGGCTGTCTACGGACTAACGCAAGCCTCTCCCAGACAGGAGATCTATGGGCTTGCAAGTCAACTCCAGCGCGCAGCGGTGTCGATCCCATCGAACTTGGCGGAGGGCCACACGCGGGAGCACACGCGAGAATACTATCATCACGTCTCCATCGCGAGAGCATCACTGGCCGAGGTCGAAACGCAATGCGAAATCGCCAACCGGCTGGGCTACCTGGGTGCGAAGGATCTGCAACGTGTTCTGCAGGAAAGTGCGAGTCTCGGGCGCCAACTGACTTCTCTCCGCGATTCACTCGCACGCCGGCTGGATGCCGCCCCCAGCCCCTAACCCCTAGCCCCGGAGGAAAAAGTGAAAATCCGCGACATCGAAACCGTACCCGTTTTTGGCGGAGGCCGGGATTGGGTCTTCGTCCGCGTGCACACCGATGAGGGGATCGTCGGTACGGGCGAGGGGACGCTGGAGGGTCGGGCGCGGACGATCGTCGCCGCGGTCGAGGAGTTGAAGGATTACGTCGTCGGCGAGGACCCGCGGCGGATCGAGCATCTCTGGCAGATCATGTACCGGCACGCCTTCTATCGGGGTGGGCCGGTGATGAATTCGGCGATCTCCGGAGTGGAGCAGGCACTCTGGGACATCCTGGGGAAATCGCTGGGTGTGCCGGTGCATCACCTGCTTGGCGGTGCCGTCCGGGACAAGATTCGGGTCTACGCGAATGGACCGCGGGGGACCGAGGCGGCGGAGATCGCGGAGAGTGCGCTTTCCCTCAAGGAGCGCGGCTACTCGGCGATGAAATTGTCGCCGTTCGGGGCGACGAAACCGCTCGACGGGGTGGCGACGATCCGGCGGGCGGTCGGGATCATGGAGGCGGTGCGGGCGGCGGTGGGACCGGACGTCGATCTGATGGTCGACGCCCACGGTCGGCTCAGCCCGGCGATGGCGATCCAGATGGGACAGGCGATCAAGGACGTCGGCATCTTCTTCCTGGAGGAACCGTGCCTGCCCGAAAACGCGGCGACGATGCAGACGGTCGCGCGCGAATGCGGGATCCCGGTGGCGACGGGCGAGCGTCTCTTCACCAAGTGGGGGTTCCGCGACGTGCTAGAGCGGCAGGCGGCGGCGGTGCTCCAACCCGATCTCGCCCACTGCGGCGGTATCCTCGAAGGGCGCAAGATCGCGGCGATGGCCGAGGTCTACTACTGCGGTTTCGCGCCGCACAACCCGCTCAGTCCGGTCAACATGCGGGCGTCGCTCCACCTCGATGCGGTCGCGCCGAACTTCGTGATCCAGGAGTGGGTGTCGGACGACCCGCCCTGGCGCGACGAGATCCTCGTGAACCCGGTCGTGATCAAAGATGGGTGGGCGGAGGTCCCCGGCGAACCGGGGCTCGGGACCGACCTCGTCGACGAGGTCTGCCGCGCCCACCCGGCGAAGTCCCTCCATCTGCCGGTTCTGTGGCATGATGATGGGTCGGTGGCCGATTGGTAGGCCGGTAGCCGGTAGCCGGTAGCCGGTAGGAGAGACGGACAGACGGACGGACGGACAGACGGGGGCGCTCGGTTCCTTGGGGCCGACAACGACTACCGGCTACCGGCTACCGGCTACCGGCTTCGGAGGAACAGGATGCGATTCGAGGGGAAGACGGGGATCGTGACGGGGGCGGCGCGCGGGATCGGGCGGGCGATCGCGGAACGGTTGGCGGGTGAGGGGGCGCGGGTGATGATCGCCGACCTCGACGAGGCGACGGCGCGGACGACGGCGGCGGCGATCGGCCCGAACGCGGTCGCGCAGTGGTTGGACGTGACGTCGGCGGAGTCGTGGACCGAGGTCGTTGGGGCGGCGACGGGGGCCTGGGGGCGGCTCGACATCTTGGTCAACAACGCGGGGATCGCGGGGCGGTCGGCGCCGGCGTGGGAGTTGTCGGTCGAGGAGTGGCAGGAGGTGATCGACATCGACCTGACCGGGGTCTTCCTCGGGTGCCGGGCGGTGCTGCCGACGATGATCGGGCAGGGTTACGGCCGTATCGTCAACATCGCCTCGATTGCTGGAAAAGAGGGGAACCCGAACGCGGGACCGTATTCGGCGGCGAAGGCGGGGGTGATCGGCTTGACGAAGTCGATCGCCAAGGAGGCGGCGACGAAGGGCGTGATCGTCAACGCGATCACGCCGGCCGTGATCGAGACGGAGATCCTGAAGCAGGTCAGCGAGGAGCACATCACGTACATGACCAGCCGCATCCCGATGGGAAGGGTCGGTCAGCCGCGGGAGGTTGCCGCCCTCGCCGCCTTTCTCTGCTCCGACGACGTCACGTTTTCCACGGGCGCCGTCTTCGACCTCTCGGGCGGACGGGCGACGTATTGATCAGGAAGGACGGGAAAGATGCGACGGACGTTCAACGCCAGTCTGACTCGGGAAGATGATTGGTACATCGCCCAATGCCTGGAAGTGGACGTCGCCAGCCAAGGGGAATCCGAAGAGGAGGCCCTGCGAAACCTCGAGGAGGCATTGCGGCTCCAGTTCACCCCGCCGGTATCCACGATCGTGCCGGAGATGCGTGCGATCGAGGTCGAGGTTGACGCCGCATAGACCGCTGCCATATCGGGAGGTTCGACGCAAGCTGCTCGCAGCGGGATTTGTCGAGACGACCCTGCACGGCAGCCACGTCAAATTCGTCAAGATCACGGACGAGGGCGTCGTGACGGCAATCGTCCCGCAACACCGCGAGATTCGAGTCGAGACGCGGCGAAGCATTTAGCGCCAAGCCAACCTCGACCCGGATCGATTCGGTCAACCCTAGAAAGCAGGTGCCGTGAAGTCGCCAGTACGTCAGCGCGGCGATTGCGCGGTCTCGCGGCCGTTCCGTTGTGCCGTTCCCGCCGACAAACGTTCGAAGTTGACCTTGAGTTCCTTGTGCTCGTCGACGAGGGCCAGGTATTTGGTCTTCAATTGCTCCAGATCTTCATCGGTATCGTCCTCGACCTCCATGAGCGCATTGTCCGCCTCGCCGATCGCGCGGAGCAGTTCGTCGAGTTTGAGGTGGACGGCGAGGGCGTCGCGGTTCTGGGTGTTCTGGATGAGGAAGACCATCAGGAAGGTGACGATCGTGGTGCCGGTATTGATGACCAACTGCCATGTGTCGGAAAAGCCGAAGAGGGGACCGGTGATCGCCCAGACGACGATGATGAGCAAGGCGACGATGAACGCGACATAATGTCCCGTCCAGTGCGCGATCCGGTTCGAGAATTTTGCGAAGATTTTCGCCATGTGTGGCCTCCATCGCCCCTCTCGGGAGTCTGCCTGCGCGGAGCGAGCGGGCCGCTGTCGGCAACACTTTTTAGCAGAAAGCATGCCACATCGCGATACGATCTGAGGTCGCCCAGGCGACGGGGACGCGCGGCAGGTTACGGAACCTCCGTTACCGGATCCTCGAGCGTCGTGAGTGCGAGCGGGGCCTCCTTGAGTCCGCGCACGGCCGGAACGAGGAGCGGGAGCGCCGCGAGCAGGGTGACGATGGTGGCGACGAGGAGTGTCTCGTGCGCGCCGATCGTGTCGCCGAGCCAGCCGCCGAGGAGGGCGCCGAGCAGCATCCCGGCGAACTCGATCGATTGCAGGCTCGCGTTCATCCGTCCCTGCCAGCGATCGGGGGCGCTCGCCTGGCGGAGGCTGACGTGGCTGATCTCGTAGACGGTCCAGAACGGATCGCTCACGAACTGCTGGCCGACCAGGAGCGCGACCGCGACCCAAGAGTTGTCCGAAACGGCGACGACCATCAACCGGCCGAGCGCGATCATCGGCAGCGCCGCGATGAGGGCCGGTCCGACGCCGATGCGGCGGGTGAGGCGACCGGTCGTCACCGCGCCGACGAACGAGGTGGCGCCGCCAACGGCGAAGATGAGGCCGAGCAGACCGGGTTTGAATCCGACGTCGGCGGTCAAATAGAAGAGGAAGACGGCGCTGTACATCCGCCCGGACATGGCGAAGATCGCGCCCGACTCGCCGAGCGCACGCAAAACCGGGCTGCCGACGACGAAGTGCAGTCCCTCCTTGATCTCGCGGACGATGTGCTGGCGCTCGCCGGCCGGGGCGGGGGGAGGTTCCGGGCGGCGGATGCGCCAGACCAGCGCCGCCGACCAGACGAAACTCGCGGCGTCGACGAGGAGCGCATAGGGGGCGCTCAGCCACTGGACTAGCCAGCCGCCGATGCCGAAGGCGCCGAACTCGGCGACGGAGGCGCTCGCCGACATTTTGCTGTTGCCCTCGACCAACTCCTCGCGCCGGACGAGCGACGGCAGGTACGATTGGTAGGCGACGTCGAAGAAGACGGTGAGGATGCTGGCCAGGGCCGCCACGACGTAGACGTGTTCGATGCGGAGGACGTCGAGGAAGGCGAAGAGCGGAATGACGGAGAGGACACCGGCGCGGCCGAGATCGGCGGCGATCAGGATCGGTCGCCGTCGCAGGCGATCGACCCAGGCGCCGGCGACGAGGCCGAGGGTGAAAGCGGGTACCAGTTCGGCGATGCCGACGAGGGCAATCTGGAACGGGGTGGCGTGGAGGACGAGGATGGCGACGAACGGCAGCGCCGTTCGCGTTACCAGCGAGCCGAAGATCGAAACCGTCTGCGCCGCCCAGAGGCGGACGAAGTCGGGATTGCGCCAGAGACCGGTCAGGCGGGAGGGCACCTGCGGCGGCGGCTACTTCGGCCGGCCGTCTTTGGTGACGTGGCGGGCGTAGACGTTGGCGCCGCCGCGCAGGCTGTTGATGACGATTTCGAGGTTGCGCTCGAACCATTCCGGATCGTCGTCTGGCAACAAAACTGTTTCGGCTCCTTCGGGAACCTGCTCCATATTGTCGACGTCTTCAAGTTGCGCCGCGATGTACCCCCGGATCAGGTCCAGATTGCGATCGATCGACTCCGCCTGTCTTCGGCTGATTGCCGCCTTGGTTTCGGTTGAACTCATCGTGCCGATCTCCTTGCCTGGAACTCGTCGAAGTATCGTTGGTAGTTCATCTTGACGTCGAGGATGGCATCGTCGAGTGCGTCGCCCAGCGACTCCAGGGGCATCCATTGCTTTTCGACAACGTGCCCGTCCCAATCCAAGGCATCGCGGTGAGGATACCCATGGGCGGCATCGAATCGTTCGACGGGTAAAAGCCGGCCTTCGATAATGGTCAGGTAGATGACGGTGTAATCGAGAACATGACCTCGTTCGCTCAGAATCCGAACGTCGCAGAAATTGTTCTTCTCAGGATCAAGTGCAAATCGATACGCTGTCGTCGCTTGATCACGCTCCTTGCGCCTGACCTGCCCCCCGAAAACTGGTCCACCGATTATGAGAGTCCGTCCGTCGTTTGGTCCGCACCCGTTTCTTGGTCCACCTGCTGAGTTAGTCCGCGGCCTCTGTGGCCCGGTCCCAATCGCTCGCGGCCTCCTCCGGCGTCCGCTGACCCAGGGCGCCGTGCGGGCGCTC
>DATBFX010000280.1:0-2748 GCA_036558305.1 Thermomicrobiales bacterium
TCGGCGAGACCATCTCGGTCACCGGCCACGGTTTGCGCGGGAAGACGGCGACGTCGACCAGCGAGTAGTAGCGCTGGACGTCCTCGAACGGGACGCGGCCGGGCATGATGACGTGCTCGGTCAACTCAAGATCCGCGACGAGGTCGCGGAGGCGGGAGGATTCCGCCCCGTCGCCGACGAGCAGGAGGCGGACGTCCACGCCGCGATCGATGACGACGGCGGCGGCGTGCAGCAGATCGTCGAGCCCCTCGTAGTCGACGAACGATCCGACGTAACCGACGATCCGCTTCCCCTCCACGCCGAGGCGGCGCGCCAGTTCCCGGTCCGGTTCCAGGGCGACGAAGCGGTCGGTGTCGACCGAGTTGGGGACGACGGCGATCTTCTGTTCGGGTACGCCGCGCCGGACGAGTTCCTGCTTGAGGCCGTTCGTCAGCGTGAGGACGGCGTCGGCGGCCTGCGCCGCCTGGGTTTCCAGGCGGACGTAAGCGGCGTACTGATCGCTCTCCGCCCAGGCCGGGTCGCGCGAGACGTGGGTGACTTCCCAGAGTCCGCGGACCTCGTAGACGAACGGGATGCCGAGGCGGCGGGCGACGGCGGCGGTGGGAACGCCGACCAGATAGGCCGACGCCGCGTGGAGGATTTCGGGGCGCTCGCGGCGGACGACCGCTTCGAATTCCTCCGCGTACCGCGCCAGGTACCGGTCGATCGGCAGTTGCCGGCGCCCCTCGGTCCGGGTCGGCAGCCGACGATAGACGATGCCGTCGATCACGTCTTCGGCGGGGCCGTCGAAGTCTCGCCACTTCGCGGCCTGGCGCGCCAGATCCCAGGGGTAGCCAAGACGTGTGTAGGCCACGAGCGAGAACCCGGCGCGGTTGACGCTCTGGAGGACGCCGTGCGACCGGGTCGCGTAGCCGCCGCTGTCGTGGGGCAAGGAATTGTGCAGGCAGTAGAGGACCTTGCCGGGGATCGGCAGAAAGGCGGGCGTCTCGCGCCGTTTCGGCATCGGGAAACCGGCCGCGGCGAGTTCCCGCCACACCCGCCCATCGTTGAGCAGGCGTGCGGCAAGCGCGACGTCGGCGGCATCGCCGCTGGCCAACAGGGCCTGCATGACGCGGTCGTCGGGGAGCGCGTCGCGGACGTCGTGCGCCAACCGGGCGACGCGGCGCGCGTAGGATGCCTGGGAGGCTTGGGGAGCCCGCTCGAAGGCGCGCTCGGCATACGTGAGCGACTGCGCGGGGTCCAACGGTTCGGCAACCTGCGACAACTTCGACCACAGGTAGGCCTCGTGCTTGGCGATCACGTCTTCGGCCGCCTGAAGACCTTCGGTCTTGGCGGCGGTCTCGATCTGTTCGACCAGTCCGAGCCGCTTGCCGCCGTTTTCCGACCGCGCATCCGCTTTCGGCGCCGCCGGCTGTCCGATGGTTGGCTGAGTGGGCGGTGCCACGGCGTCCGGCGACGCGTCCGGTTGCCGCGCCATCGCGTCCGCCAGACGCTGAATACGACCGAGGACCAAATCCGACATCCGCGCCTTTCCCACCACGCGACGATCCGACGAGGACACGCACGCTCTTGTCTCGCCCCCATCGCCGCGACGATCGTCCCGGGACGACATCCTCTCCTCTCGACAGTGTACTACCCGGCTCGGACCCGACACGGCCGTCACCCCGATCGTCATTCCGAGCCTGCCGAGGAATCTCCCGGAGCGAGAGCGGAGGCATCGTGTTGCCGGTGTGTTGCCTCTGGCGGAGAGAGATTCCTCGACAAGCTCGGAATGACGGGCGGGGGCGGCGGCGAACGGCCGTGCGGACGCGATCCGAAGTGGTACCATCCATCTGTGCAAGAAGTGGGCGAGTTGCAGGGAGCGTCGGCTATGGCGGTCTCGCCGCGAAGTGCGACGGCACGGGTATGCTTCCCGCAGTGGCTGAGGGCGTGCCGTCTCGCCGGCCGTGACCCCGCCTGTCCGAGCAGATAGAGAACCCAGAGGATCGCCCGTCGATGCCCGTCTCCATCGACAAGAATCCAGTAAACGCCCCCGACCAGGCGCAGCGAAACGGGAAGGTGCTCCATCGCGAGGGCGTGGCGGCGTACGAGCGCCAGGAATACGATCTTGCCGTCGCGCTCTTGCAGGACGCCGCCAGGACCCCCGAAGCGTCGCAGTGGACCTGGCTCTGGTTGTCGCGTGCCCTCCTGAAGAACGGGGCTTTTGCCGAGGCGACGGCGGCGGTCGAACAGGCGCTGGCGCGGTCCCCCGGTTGGTCGAAGGCGATCCTCCACCAGGTCGACATCGCCTTGAGCGAGGGGCGGCGGGGGCGCTGCCTGGCCCTCTTGGAAGGGTTCATCCTCGACAATGCGCGTGATCCCAAGCTGCTCCGCGAGGCGCTGAAACGGCTCGTGCTCCTCCCGGCGTACCCGGAGGCACTGGCGACGGCCAACCTGCTCCTGGTGTCCGAGCCCGAGGATGCGGAGGCGCTGCAGACCCGCGCGGTGGCGTTGTGGAAGATCGGGGAGTACGACGGGGCGGTCGAGGGCATCGCCGAGGCGGCGGGTGCCCTGCCGAAAGACTGGGTGCCGAGCGCGCGGGCGCGCTACGAGTTCGCGCGCAAGGGTGCGGTCGCGGCCTCTCGCGCCGTCGACGCCGCGCGCGAACCGTTCGACGACGCCGACCTGCTCGCCGAGCTCGCCGAGGCGCTCTGGTCCGAGGGGCACGTCATCCGCTCCCTCAGCGTCTACGACCGCCTCCTGGCGCTG
>DATBFX010000281.1:0-9722 GCA_036558305.1 Thermomicrobiales bacterium
ATCGCGAACGGGCAGCGTGTATTGAAGCGGCACCCCCGCGGCGGTTCGACCAGATCGGGCGGATAGCCTTCGATCGAGATCAGCGCCTGTTCCGGGTTCGCCAGATTCGGGAAGGCGTTTTGCAGTCCGAGCGTGTACGGGTGGAACGGCTGGTGGAAAAACGCCTGGACCGTCGTCACCTCCACGATCTTTCCGGCGTACATCACCGCGACCTCGTCGCAGGTCTCGGCGACGACCGAGATGTCGTGCGTGATCATGATCACGGAGAGCCGCAACCGCTCCTGCAACTCCCGGAACGTCTTCAAGACCTGATGCTGGACGATCACGTCGAGGGCCGTCACCGGTTCGTCCGCGATCACCACGTCGGGATCGAGCGCCAGCGCCATCGCGATCACGGCCCGCTGCCGCATCCCGCCGGAGAACTCGTGCGGGTAGTTGTCGAGGCGGTCGGCGGAGAGTCCGACCAGCGCGAAGAGTTCCTGCGCCCGCTCGTGTGCCGCCGATCTCCCCATGCCGCCGCGCTTGACCAGGACCTCCTCCACCTGCTTGCCGACCCGGTACACCGGATTCAGCGAGTCCATCGAGGCCTGCGGGACCATGCTGATTTCGCGCCAGCGCAATTGGCGCATCTCCTCGTCCCTCAGCCGGACGAGGTCACGCCCTTTGAATCGAATCTCGCCCCCCGCGATTCGTCCGTTCCTCGGCAGGACCCGCAGCAAGGCCCGGCCGGTCGTCGTCTTGCCGCACCCGCTCTCGCCGATCAATCCCAGGTGTCGCCCCGGCGTGAGCGAAAACGAGACCCCGTCGACCGCCTTCATCAGACCGCGCCGCGTGGTGTAGTGGACCTCCAGATCGACGACGTCGAGGAGCGGCATCGTGGTCGAGTTCGCGGCAGGTGCAGCAGCCATCGCGGGACTATCGCTCACGCAATCGCGGGAAGAGCAATTCTTCGGTCCCCCGCCCGATGAAGAATCCGGCCATCACCGTCAGCATGATGCAGATGCCGGGCGGCACGAACCAGTAGTAGGCGCCCCGCGCCAGCGCCTGGCTGACGTAGGCGTCCTGGAGCATGAACCCCCAACTGACCACGCCCGGATCGCCCAACCCGAGGAAACTGACCGCCGCCTCGGTGAGGATCGCCCAGCCGACCGCCAACGTCCCATACAGCAGCGACAGCGAGAGGATGTTCGGCGCGATGTAGACAAAGATCGTCCGCCACGAACTGGCCCCCGCCACCTTCGCCGCCTGCACGTACGACCGCTGCCGCAGCGTCAAGACCTGGCTGCGGATCACCCGCGCCGTGTCGCACCAGAGCAAAATCGCCATCGAGAGCACGATGTTCCAAATACTCGGCCGCAGGAACGCCACCAGCACGATCACGAACGGCAGGAACGGGATGCCGAACGCCACGTCGGTGATCCGCATCAGCACCGAGTCGGTCCAACCGCCGAAATACCCGGCGATCAACCCCACCAGCGTGCCGATGAAGACGACGAAGAACGCCGCCGTAAACCCGACCAGCAGCGCCGGCCGCGCCCCGTAGATGAGTTGCGAAAAGATGTCCCGCCCGATGTTCGTCGTCCCCAGCAAAAACTCCCGGCTCGGTTTCTCGTTCGTCAGCCAGACGCCGTCTTTTTCCATCACCGCGTGCGGGTCGTGCGGCGCGAGCACCGGCGCGAAGATGGCGACGAAGGCGATCACCGCATAGATGATCGCCCCGGTCCGGGCGAACCGGTCCCGTCCGAGCATCTCCAGGATCGGCGCCACCGGTTTGACCAGGCGCTCCCGCCGTCCCGGTGCCGTCGGTCTTACGGTGATCTCGCCCCCTTGGAGGACGTTGGCCATTACCCCGCCTCCCGGCGTGCCGCACCGACCCGCGGATCGAGCACGCTGTAGAGGATGTCCGCCACCAAATTCATGGTGATGATCACGAACGCGATCAAGAGGAAGGCGCCCTGTGCCAGCGGGTAATCGTGCTGCTGCACCGCCCGCACCAGCAACCGCCCGACTCCCGGCCAACTGAAAACCGTCTCGATGATCACGTCGCCGCCGATCGCGTAGCCGATCCCGATCGTCAGGGCCGTCACCAGCGGCAGCAAGGCGTTGCGCGCCGCGTGCGCGAGCATGATCCGGCGCTCCGTCAACCCCTTCATCCGCGACATGACCACGAAATCCTCGTCCAACACGTCGAGCATGTTGCTCCGCATCAGGAGCAACGGCAACCCCTGCAGGTAGATCGCCAGCGTCGCCGCCGGCAGGAAGAGATGCCGCCAGAAGTCGGGGGAGGCGATCTGCTGGAAGATGTTGCCGTAGATCACCCCCGGTTTGCTGATTCCGGACGCCGGAAACCAGCCGAGGTTGAACGAGAAGAACGAGAGTGCCAGCATCCCGACGAAGAATTCCGGCGCCGCCCGCGTCATCAGCGCGCCGACGATGCCGCCCGTCTCGATCTTCGTCCCCCGGCGCCACGCCAGGAACGCCCCGGCCACGATCCCGAACGAATAGGCCACGAGAAGTGCCGTCATCGTCAGCAGCAGCGTGTTCGGGAACACGTCCATCAGCAACTCGAAGACCGGTTTCTTGAGGAAGAACGACGTCCCGAGATTCCCTCCCGCCAGATTCTTCAGGTACAGGACGTATTGAACCGACAACGGCTTGTCGAGCCCGAAATCCTGCTTGATCGCATCCGCCTGTTCCTTGTCGAACGTCGGGTCGATGAAGGCCGTCAACGGTGTCCCCGGCATCAACCGGAACAGCAAAAAGAGGATGGTCACCACCACCCACATCACCAGGAGTGTCTGCGCCAACCGGCCCAGGATGTAGACGAGTCGGGCGCGCACGTCGGCCCTCACCCCCGGCCCCTCTCCCGACCGCGGGAGAGGGGAGCGTTCCTCAACCGAGCGTCGCGGACACCCCTTGCGTCGGCGCATTCCCCCTCTCCCGCGGTCGGGAGAGGGGGTCAGGGGGTGAGGGCCGACGTGCTACGACACCTTCCCCGTTTCCAGCGTCTCGCTCTTCCCTTCCGGGTAGAGCAAGTTGCCGTCGTCGTCCCAGGTGTAACCGGCGTCGGAAAGGATCTTCTTCGCCGCGTCGATGTCGGCCTTCGCGAAGTCGGGCAACCCGTCGGCGTGCCAGAACTCCAGCGCCTTCGAGACGTGCGAATCGGCGACCGTCGCGAACGTCTTGTAGATGTTCTGGATGATCTGCTCCTTGCCGATCGCGGTCGCCATCGCCCGCCGCAGCGCCGGGTCGTCGAGCGGCGGCCGCCGCCCGTTCGGCGCGTAGAAGCGGAACCCGACCGGGATCGTCGAGACCAGCGCCAGGCCATCGGTCGAGGAGACGGTTTGTTGCAGCAGTTCGGGGTCGCCCGTGTAGTCGGAGAGGAAGTTGATCTCGCCGCTTTGGAGCGCACCCAGTGCCGCGGAGACGTTCGGCATGTCGCGCAGGATCCACTTGCCCATCTTTGGCGCCTGGAAGTGGTTCGGATTCGCCTCCAGGATGATCTCCTGCTGCCGCTCCCAGTTGCTGAACTTGAACGGGCCGGAGCCGATCGGCGTGTCCTCCTGATAGTCCTGCGCGTTCTTGCCCTTCGCCTTCTGATCGGCCAGGACCGGCTCCCAGATGTGCTTCGGAATCAGGTTCAGCTTCGCCAGACCCGACGTCTCGAACGCCGCGCTCGGCGACTTCAGCTTGAATTGGACCTGGTTGTCGCCGACCGCCGCGACCGACTCGATCAACGCCACGAACGGCGCGTACTGCGGCGACATGTCGGCGGTCGGCGCCTGGAAACTGAAGACGACGTCGTCGACCGTCAGCGGCTGCCCGTCGTGCCACATCAAGCCGGCCTTCAGCGTGCAGACGACCGTCTGCGGATCGGTCCACTCGACCTTCTCCGCCGCGTACGGTTGCGGCAGCCCCGACGGGTCGATCCGCATCAACCGGTCCCAGATCAGCTCGGTCACCCAGGAGTCGGGGGCGCCGGAGATGTAGAGCGGATTGATCGCGGCCACCGAAACCTGCGTGTTGAGGATCATGTCCTTCTGGTCGGCCAGCGGCGTCGCCCCGACGAACGTCCAGTAGGCCTTGATCCCGATCCCCTTCGACTCGACGACGGTGCTTTCGTCCCAGATCGCCTTGCTGTAGGCGTAGTTGGCGCCCGGGTACACGACAAAGAGGAACGGTTGATCGTTGGCGATCATCTGCTGAGCCTGGGTGATGATCTGTTTCCGCTTCTCGCGGTCCATCTCGACCCGCTGCGCCTCGGCCAACTTGTCGTATTCGGGGTTGATGTAGCCGACGAAGTTGTAGCCGTCCTTCGCCGTGCTCGAGTGGAAGAGATTGAAGACGAATTCGTCGGGATCGAGTCGCTCCGGGCGTCCGACCATTTCCCACATGGTCATGTCCCACTGGTCGCGCTTGAACCAGACGAAGTCTTGCAACTGGGTGTTGTCGGTCGGCTGGACGTCGAGCGTGATCCCGATCTGCTTCAACTGGTTGGCCGCGACCTGGGCCGTCTCGAACTCCTGCGGCACGTTTGCCTGCGGATTCGTCAGCAGTTGCAGTTTGCGAACCTTGCGGTCCCCGGTCTGCGCCCGCGGTGCCGCGCCGACCGCACCCGGATGCGTGGCCAACGCTCCGCCGACGACGGCGGCCGCCCCGACTCCCGCCGCCCGCCGCATCAACTCCCGTCGCGACAGATCGCCGGCAAGGTGATCGACGCGACCCACGGTTGTCCGATCTCGCTGCTCAGTCATGCCTGCCTCCCTGGTGCGATGGCCTGCCGACCCCGATGCCGGCAAGCACCCGAAACGCGGAATACCGCTCGCGCCCTGACGAAAAGGGGAACCGATCGCGGACGACGGAAAGTTTCGCTGAAAGAAATGAGGAAACGATCAGGAGAACATAGTAGAAGCGGCCTCTCGGGCTGTCAAGCGCGGGCGAATCGACCCGCGCATCGGCACCGAGCGATCCCGTTCTCTCCCCCTTGACGGCCGCCATCCGATCGCCCACGATGACCCCCACGTACCTACCGCCGAGAAAGGCGAGTCGGTGATGGCCAGCCCGGCACCAGAGCGCCCCCAAACCGGACCGATCCCCCTCGTCCCTTTGGCCCGCCCGGAGCGACGGCCGGTGCGGCTCCCTTCCCTCCTCACGCCGTTCGTCGGCCGGCAGCAAGAAGTCGAGACCGTCCGCGATCTCCTCCAGCGGCCGGAGGTTCGCCTGCTCACCCTGACCGGACCGGGCGGCGTCGGCAAAACCCGGCTCGCCATCGCCGCCGCCCGCGAACTCGTCGCGGACCCTTCGACAAGCTCAGGGCAGGCTCCTTCGACAAGCTCGGAGCTTGCCCAAAGCAACGCGAAGGGGCAGAACTTCGCCGACGGTGTCGCCTTCGTCGACCTCAGCCCCCTCCGCGACCCCGACCTCGTCGTGCCGACGATCGCCCAGGCCCTCGGCTTACGCGAGGCCGGCGACCGCTCGCCTGCCGACCAGCTCGCCGGGTACCTCGCCCCACGGCACCTCCTCCTCGTGCTCGACAACCTCGAACAGGTGACCGCCGCGGCACCGCGGATCGCCGCGCTGCTCGCGGTCTGTCCCGATCTGAAGGTGTTGGCGACCAGCCGTGCTGCCCTCCGCGTGGCGGGGGAGCACGTCTTCGCCGTCCCGCCCCTGGCGGCGACCGAGGCCGCGACCCTGTTTGTCCAGCGGGCGCGCGCCGTCGATCCGCGTTTCGCCACCACGGAGAGCGGCGCGGCGGCGATCGCCGCCCTCTGCGCCCGTCTCGACGGGCTCCCCCTGGCCCTCGAGTTGGCCGCCGCCCGCGTCACCGTTCTCACGCCGCACGCACTCCTCGCCCGCGTCGAACGCCGGCTCTCGCTGCTGACATCCGGACCACAAGACGCCCCCGCTCGTCAGCGCACCCTGCGCGAAACCCTCACCTGGAGTTACGACCTGCTCAACCCGGCAGAACAGGTCCTCTTCCGCCGCCTCGCCGTCTTCGCCGCCGGCTTCACCGTGGAGGCAGCGGAAACGATAGGCGGACAGGGGGACAGGGGGGCAGGGGGGCAGGGGGACAGAGGTTCTTCGTCCTGCCCCCCTGCCCCCCTGTCCGCCTCCGTCCTTGACCTCGTCGCCTCCCTCGTCGACAAGAGCCTGGTCCGGCGCGACGAGACCACGGACGGGGAATCGCGGTTCGCCATCTTGGAGACGATTCGGGAATTCGGGCTCGACCGCCTCCTGGACAGCGGCGAGGACGAGCCGACCCGCCGTGCCCACGTCGCATATTGCCTCGGACTCGCGGAGCGGGCCGAACCGGAATTGACCGGAGCGGAGCAGCAGGTGTGGCTGGACCGGCTCGAGACCGAGCACGCCAACTTCCGCCAGGCGCTCGATTGGTCTCTCGTGCACGAACCCGCGACGGCGGTCTGCCTGGCCGGGGCACTCTGGCGTTTCTGGTGGACGCGCGGACACCTGACCGAGGGCCGACGCCGCCTGGAAGCGGTGCTGACCTCGACGGCAGGCGGTCCGGCCGTGCGCGCCAGGGCGCTCTACGGTGCCGGCAGCCTCGCCGGCGAGCAGGGCGACTACGCCGCCGCCACCACGCACCTCGACGCGGCGCTTGCCCTCTTCCGCCAAACCGGGGACGCCGTCGGCGAGGCGCTGGTCCTCACCGACCTCGGGCTCATCGCGCGCGACGAAGGCGCACCCAATCGGGCCGAGGAGTACCACCGCGCGGCGCTCGCCTTGCGTCGTGCCGCGGGCGAGCGCCGTGGTGTCGCCATCTCGTTGTCCAACCTCGGCGCGTTGGCGATGATCCGCGGCGACTACGAAGGTGCCGAAGTGGCATTCGCCGAGTCGGTCGGCGCCTTTCGAGCCCTCGACGATCGGCGCTCGCTGGCGACCGCGATCAGCACGCAGGCCGACGCGGCACACCGGCGCGGGCACTACGCCCGCGCGGTCCGCCACGCCGAGGAGGCCCTCGACTTGCTCCGCGAGCTCGGCGATCGCGCCGCCATCGCCATCACCTTGACCACCCTTTCCGATTGCCTGCGCGTGCAGGGAAACGTGCCCGCGGCGACCGCTCGCATCGAAGAGGCGCTGGCGCTGTTCCGCGAATTGGGCCACCGCCGGGGCGCTGCCGCCGCCGTGACCGATCTCGCCGCGCTCGCCCTCGACGACGGTGAAACGGCTCGAGCCCGTTCTCTCCTCGCCGAGGGCTTGGAGTTCCTCGGTCCGGCCGGCGACCGCTACCTCGTCCTCGGCACCCTCGAGTTGAGCGCGCGCGTCGCCCTCGCGGATGGCGCGGCCGTCCGCGCCGCACGCCTCCTCGGTGCGGCCGAAGCGCAACGCGAGGCGGTCGGCGCCCCCCGCTCGCCGTCGCGGGAACCCGCTCATCAGGACCTACGGGCGTCGGTCAAGACGGCGTTGGGCGAGGCGCGTTTCGCGGCGACCTGGCAGACCGGGACCGAGCTCTCGCTGGAGGCGGCATTCGCCGAGGCGATCGCGGTTGCAACCGGAGACCGTTTGGCCGCCGGCGATTCCAGCCCCGTTCTCCCCTCCCAGTCACCGCCCGCCGCTGGGGCCGACCTGACCCCGCGCGAGCGGGAGGTATTGCGCCTGCTGGCCGAGGGGCGTTCCAACCAGGAGATCGCCGACGCCCTGGCGATCAGCCTGCTGACCGCCAAGACCCACGTCGCCCGCGTCCTCGCCAAGCTCGACCTCCCCTCCCGCGCCGCCGCCGCCGCCTACGCCCTCCGCCACGGCCTCGCGTAGCCTCGCACCACGGTCCTCCACCAACCCAATCTCACGGTTCATGGGCGCCGCCCGCGGTGGGTGTACATCGAAGGATGTACGTCGTTCCGGTCGCGAATTACCGCCTTTGACAGAGGCGCCCCGTTTCGGGCGGACCTAGCATGCCCTCAAATGGCGACCGTTCCATCGTCCATAAGCGGGAAGCGACCGAATTGGAGAGAAGAGATGATGTCGATGATCGAGAGCGTGAAACGCCCGTCACGCAGAGACGCGCTCCGTGTTCTCGGTGGCAGTGGTCTGGTCGCCCTCGTCGTTCCCGGACGCGGTCGCGGCGTTGCCACGGTCCGCGCCGACTCCCTGCCCCGCGTCGTCCTCGAGTGGTTCGCCGCCTGGACGTCGGCCGACCCGGCCCGCGACGTGGCGGCCCTCTGCGCGGTCGACGGGACCTACGAGGACATCCCTTCCGGCGCCAGTGTCCTGGCATCCGACATCGAGAGCTTCCTGCGGGTCGCCCCCGTCCGGCCGGCAACCGTCAACCGCTATCTGCGCCGCGGCTTCGTCATCGATGGGGTCGCGGTGGTCGACCAATTGTTCTCTTCCACCACCCAACTGTTCACCGGTGCACCCGCCGGCGCGCCGTTCGAGGTCTTCGCCGTCACGCTCTTCGAGTACGACGGCCAGAACCTCCACCGCAGTGCCGACTACTACGACGTCGACTCGATCTTGAGGCAGGTCGGCGTCCCCTCGGCAAAGGCGTCGCCGGGCGAGGCGTGCCAGCCGGCGGAACGGAGCGGAAACGGCTTCCCCATCTGGGCGTGATTCAAAGGTTTGGTCGCGAGCGATTGGTTTGGGAGGAGTTCGATGAAGACCAGAAGAGACGCAAAGAGCCGGTTGTCGCACGCAATCATGTTGTTCCTGGTCCTTGTCGCGATCATCGCACCGGGGTTCCAGACCGTTGTCGCCAAGACCCCGGTCGCCGTCCAGGACCGCGACGCCGCCCCCGATCTGCCGGCGATGACCCTGACACCCGCCGACCTCGACCAGGTGGGGCTGACGGGGTTCGGGACCGGCTGGGTCAACGACGACAACCCCGGCTGGCGGACGATCGGCGACGCGGTCGCCGACAGCCCCGCCGCCAACGTCGTCAACGGCGGTCTGGCCAGGATCGACCAACTCAACGTCGATCTTTCCCGCGCCGGTTGGCGACGGCAGTACCGGCAGGTCATGACGCACACGAACCCTGTCAATCCCGGCAACGCCGACGTGAGTGTCTTCTCGGAAGTGGCCGAGTACGCCGACGCCGCCGGCGCCGACGCCGCGCTCACGCTCCTCATGGGTGCGCAAGAGGGCGGCGGTGGCGGTCCGGTGGTGGGCGATCGGCTGGAAATCGCCCGCGATCTCTATCCCGATGACGGGACGCGGTTGGTGCTGATGTTTCGCGACGGGGCGTTTCTCGGCACCGTTACGGTTTTCCAGTATTGGCCGCCGGACGACGACAACGACGCCATGATCGGGCCGGCCGCCTTGGAACTCGCCCTCCGGCTCCAGGAGCGCATCGACGCCGGTCTGGCTCACCCCGGCTCGGGGCTCGCCGACGTTGCGCTCCGCCTTGCCACCCTTGCCACTCCGGCGGGGTTCGAGACCTACCGGCGGGTGGATGGCGAGACCCTCTCCGAAGTCGCCGAATCGGCGGCTGACCTCGCCGACCGGGAAGCCTATTACGGCGATTCTGCCGCCGTGTACGAGTTGCGGCACGAATTTGCTCCGCCTCCGGGCCACACGGTCACCCCTTTCTACCTCGATCGCCTGTTCGGGTTCGCAGATGAGGCGGCAGCGGCCGCCTGGATGGAAAAGGTGCCCGATTACGTGGCGGAGGATGTCGCCGGCTCGAACGGAACCTTCACGGCCGCCCAGCAGACCGACGCGAAGACGATCGGGGACGCGTCGCTGACGTTTGCGACCACCGACCAGAG
>DATBFX010000282.1:0-16054 GCA_036558305.1 Thermomicrobiales bacterium
ATCTGGTGTTTGCGCGCGAGACGGGTCTCGATCGTGACGTGGCATTCGGGCTGATCGCCGAGACGATGTCGCACGCCGAGCGCGCGTTCGGTTCGACGACCCACGGACACCTCCTCGAACGGTACGCGCTGGAGGCGGCGACCGATCTGCTGAGTCGACCGGCAACGGTGCTCGACTTTGCGCCGGAACTCGCGGTCCACGACGCGCGCCGGTCACACGCCGCGCGATAGTCGGAGCGGGCGGCCGCGCCATTCCCTATCGTGACATCCGAATAGTCGGTTCGTTGTGTTGTGTCAGGGGGAAACCATGTTCATCGATAGCGTACGAGGTTGGGCCGGTCGTCCGGCCATCGAAGGAACCACGGACTGACGCGGCGTCCGATCCTGGGTCTCGGATCTGGTCGACGGTTGGCGGCAACCGGCGTCGTCCGCCATCCAGAACATCCCGGCGGCAGACGGCGCGACCGACGACGAACTCGTCCGCGTCGCCCGCGTGCAGACGATGGACGGAGCGGAACGGAATCGCCACGAGGCGCTGATGCTTCTGTACAGATCGAACGGTCGCTACGGTCGCGGGTAACGCGCGGGTTATCGATCTCGGCGATACGTGAAGGAAGGACCAAACGATGGATGCGATGCGCTTTGATGCCCTGGCCCGGTCGCTCGCCGGATTTCCCGTGCGCCGCACGCCGATCGATCGCGTCGGCGGCTCGTCCGTACCGAGCCGCCGGCGTACCCACGTGACGTCGCGCGTCGTCTGCCCGACCGACCGCGTGGCCTGCGACGGCACCTGCCTGAGCCCGTGGGTTTTCCAGCACGACGCGAAGAACTGCGGCGCCTGCGGCACGATCTGCGCCCACGGTGCCGTCTGTTGCGACGGTCGCTGCCGCGATCTGACCAGTGACGACGCCAACTGCGGCACCTGCGGCGCCGCCTGCCCGGCCGGCAGTTCCTGCGCCGCCGGCGAGTGCATCTAAGAGCGCCTTTCAACACCGCCTCCCCCACCGGTCTCAGCCCCCTTCAGGCGGGAGCCCTCTGGGCGTCGTCGGTTGAGCGCGCGGGTGCCCCCTGGGCGATTTAGCCCCGCGCACGGGCGGCACCCAGAGGTTTGGAAAGCCACTCCGAGTTCATACCGGGCATCGACGACGAGGAGTGCTTCGGACGATTACCGGATCTTCCCCCGCGCCGCCACCGGCCAGACATCCGCCACGTGACCGTCCCGGACGATCGTGAGCTGATCCATCAGGTTGACCGTCGGGCAGATGTGGTTCGGGATCACCTCGACCCGCTCGCCGATCCGGAAACCCGGTTCGTCCGGCGGCAGGATGACGACGCCGTGCTCCTCGCTCATGCGGTCGATGATGGCGTCCTCGTGCCCGACGATGTAGCCGTGACCGGGGTGACTCGGCGTTTTGTCGAGGGACAGCGTCTTCGATCCGCCGTCGAGGATGCACCGGTCGGGCGCGGGATGGCTCACCACCGTGGCGAGGATGCGGGCGGCACACCGGTCGGGACCGAAAATACCGTAACGGAAAGCCGAGGTGTCCTTGAAGACGTAGGTACCGGGTCGCATCTCGGTAACGCCGGGTACCGTCGGCGTGTAGGTCGCGGCCGGGGTTGAGCCGACGCTGACGACCGGCAACTCGAGACCGTGGGACCGGATCGCCTCCGCCGTCGCGACCAGATTCCGACCGGCTTCGAGTGCGACCGGCTCGATCGTCTCGGGCGGTTGGGCATTGGCGTGACCTTCGTGGGTGAACACGCCGACGACGCGGAGACCGGGCAGACGCGCCAGGTTGAGCGCGAGGGCAACCGCCTCCTCGCCGTACCGGGCGCCGGCCCGGTTTTGCCCGGTGTTGACCTCGACGTAGACGTCGAGCGTGCGATCCTCGGCGGCCATCGCCTGCGAGATCGCCTCCGCCGCCTCGTGGGAGTCGAGCGCGACGATCATCCGCACCCGCTCCATCAGTGCGAGGAGACGGCGGATCTTCAGATCGCCGACGATCGGATAGGCGATCAGGATGTCCTCGACCCCGGCCTCGGCCATCACTTCCGCCTCGCCCAATTTGGCACAGGTGACGCCGATCGCCCCGGCCGCCAGTTGCAGGCGGGCGATCTGCGGCGTCTTGTGCGTCTTGATGTGCGGTCGCAGGGCGACGCCGAGACTCTTGGCCAGGGCCGCCATCTCGGCGATGTTCGTGTGGAGGATGGCCTCGTCCACGACCATCGTCGGAGTATCGATCAGTTCGGTCGGGGCGACGATGGTGTGACTCGGCGGGGCGAAGGTGGCGGTCATGGTCGGTCTCCTGAGGACGAACTGAGACCGGCGGGTACAGGGGATGGCGGTGCGTGTGCCCGACGGTCCGCGACTGACGGACGGCTATTATCGCAGTCCGCACAGCCTCACCGCACCGCCGGCACGCGGCGACGGGAATGGCATCGAGCGTATTTGAGGAGACACGCGCGTTACCGAAGCAATCGCTCCACCACGATCGCCACGCCGTCTTCCTCGTTCGACACCGTGATCTCGTCGGCGGCTTCGCGCGCGGCGGGGTACGCGTTGGCGACGGCGACGCCGAGACCGGCCCACTGCAGCATCGCCGCGTCGTTCGGCGCGTCGCCGAAGGCAACGACCTCCGCGGCGTCGATACCGAGCCGCTCGCAGAGCGAGGCCAGCGCCCAGGCCTTGGTGACGTTGGCGGCGACGATTTCGAGGAACGGGGCACCGGAGTGGGTCGCCTCGAACCCGTCCAGGCCGAGGGTTTGGACCGTCATCAGCACGTCGTGCGGCAACCGCTCCGGGTGGCGGACGACGAGTTTGGTGAGCGGCACGTCGAGCAGATCGAGGGCATCGCCGACGCGCATCTCTTCGAGCAGTCGCCCGTGATCCTCGACCCGAGCGGTCGCGGCGTATGCCGGCTCGCAGGCAAAGTCCCTCTCCTGGATCAGCCCGAAGCAGACGCCGGGTATCGCCTCCCGCAACGCCAGGATCAGACCGCGCGCCGTCCCCGCGTCGAGCGGGTAATGACCGAGCAGTTCATCGCGAGCAATATCGTAGAGGATCGCGCCGTTGGAGCAGATGGCATGACCGCCGATACCGACCTGCTCGGCGAAAAGCCGGGTTGCCACCGGCGGCCGGGCCGTCGCCAGGACGACGACGATCCCCCGTGCCTGGGCGCACGTCAACGCCGCTCGCGTTCGCTCCGACACCGACCGATCGGCCCGGAGCAGCGTCCCGTCAAGATCGGTGGCAATCAGCCGAACCGAGGTGGAAGGCGGAAGGCGGAGGGCGGGAGAGGGCGGGAGAGGGCGGGGAGATGACGAGACATCGCATGACCGCGCGGTCTCTCCGCCTTCCGCCTTCCGCCTTCCGCCTTCTGCCCTCATCCGCCCTCGCTCACATCTGGAACCGCGTCCGGACGAGGTCGACCCACCGACCCTGCTGGGTCGAGCGGACGACGCCGTCGAGGATCTCCTGGACCTTGACCCCGTCGGCGAAAGAGGGTGAGGCCGGGACGCCGGTGCGGATGGCCCGCACCCACTCCCGCATGAGCAGGATCGTGGGCCCGGTGGAGGGATGGTCGAATTCGGGAAAAACCGGACTCAGCCGTTCGGGGATGGGGAGTTCGGCCGGCGATTCGCCGCGGCGGGCGCCGAGGAGACGCCCGTCACCGCGCAGGATGAGGAGACCGTCCGAACCGCTGAGCACGATCTCGTCGCCGGCGTCGTGCGGCGCGGTGGCCGAGTAGTGGACGGTGGCGAGGGCGCCGTTGGCGAACCGGAGCATCAGCGCGAAGTTGTCGTCGGCGTCGACCGGTGCCGTCTGGGTCGATTCCGGCAGGCGCCGGCGCTTGATCATCGTCGTGGTCGCGCCGGCGACCGACTTCACCTCGCCGTACCACCAGCGGAGGGCGTCGACGTAGTGGGAACCGGCGGCACCGAGCATCCCCCCGCCCTTGGCGCTCTCCATCAACCAATCCCAGGTCGCCCCGTTCGGATCGTTCAGACTGGCGCGGTAGACCACGATCGACGCGGCGTGGGGTTCGCCCAGGTACCCTTCGTCGATCAACTCCTTGGCGCGGGCGCGATCGGGCGAGAAGCGGAACTCGTGGTTGACCATCGTCGTGACGCCGTTGCTCTCGGCCAGCTTCACCATGTCGCGCGCCTCGGCCAGGTTGCGCGCCATCGGTTTCTCGCAGAGCACGTGCTTGCCGGCTTCGATCGCCGCCAGCGTCATCTGGTGGTGCAGGTGCGGCGGCGTCGCCACGACGACGGCGTCGATCCCCGTATCCCGCAGCAGCACCCGAAAGTCGCTGAGCGCGATCTTGACCCCGTGCTGGGCAGCGGCCAGGTGGGCGCGCTCGGCCCGTCGCGCGCAGACGGCGACGACCTCGGTCTCCGGGAGATGCTGGAGCGCCGGAACGTGGACCGCCGCCCCGAAACCGACGCCGATCACGCCGACGCGGATCGACGTCGTCCGGACGCCACCGGTCATCGTCTGCTGCGTCGCGACCATCGCCTCCGTCCCCGTCCGACGTATCGACGCGTCGGCCACCAATGCTAGCAGAGGCGGCTACGATCGGCGCACGGCGGAGGCGATGGTGGTCAGGCAGGCGTCGCTCCCGCTCCGTCGTCGCGGATGTGGGACCGCACCAACTCCACCACCTCCGGTGTCACCTCGAGCCCGTGGGCTTCGACCGAATGGCGACCGGCCTGAACCAGGATGTCCTCCTCCGTCTGCCCGTCGAACCTCGCATCGCACCCCGGCATAATCTCGCCGCACGCAAGCGTTTTCATCGTTGCGCTCCTTCTATCGGTCGACGACCGCCTCAATCGTCGATCTCCGCCATCGCGAGGACCTGTTCCTCGCTCAACGTCAGATCGTGGGCTTCCTTCGCGTGCTGCTGGACGCGGGCGACCAACTCGCCCTCGTCCTCGGCACGGATCTCGACGCCGCAGGTGCACCGCACGACCTTGCGCATCGCGCTCTCCCTTCCTCGGATATCCGGATCACCATCTCCATCTTCGGCGATGCGGCTTGCGCCGACCTTGCAGTAGCATTGCAGACCTCGGGCAACGCGCCGCTTCGAGACTCGGAGGGACACTCCCCGTGCCCCCATTGCGCCTCTACATCTGCGGTCGCCTCGCGGTCGAAACCGGCGACCTCGTGCTCGCCGAGTCGGCCTTTCCGGCCCGGCAAGGGCGCCGCCTCTGGGCATTCCTCGTCCTCAACCGGCGCTGGCCTGTCGGGCGGGACGACCTGGCCGGTGCCGTTTGGGGCGATGCGATCCCCGACGCCTGGGACGTCGCCCTCAACGCCCTCGTCAGCCGCCTCCGCCACGTCCTGCGCCCGGTTGTCGCGAGGGAACCGGCAGTCGCCATCCGCGGCGAAGTCGGTCGCTACCTGCTGTCGCTGCCCGACGACGTCTTCGTCGACGCCGAGCGCGCACGCACCGGTCTCCACACCGCCGAGACGGCGCTCCGGCAACACGACTGCGAAACCGCGCTCGCCGAAGCGCGGGTGGCCATGGAGATCGCCGCGCGGGGGTTCCTCGGCGGCGAAGACGCCCCCTGGATCGAGGGCCAGCGGCGGTCGCTCGCCGATCTCCGGCTCCACGCCCTCGAATGCACCGTCGAGGCGGAGCTGCTGCGCGGCAATCCCGAAATCGCGGAGCGCGAGGCCGAACACCTCCTCCTCCTCGACCCGCTCCGAGAATCGGGCTACCGGTCGCTGATGCGCGCCCTCGCCGCCAGCGGCAACGCGGCCCGGGCGGTCCGGGTCATGGACGATTGCCGGCGGCGATTGAGCGAGGAGGCCGGTCTCGCCCCGTCTGCGGAGACCGAACGCGTTTTTCAGGCCGTGACGGTTCCGTAGACCGGTGCAATCGGTTGCGAGGTGATCGGCGCGACCGTTGACAGACCGCCGGGTTCCGCTAGAGTGCGGGCGTCGAAGTCGGATCCGTTCCGTCCGGTACAGGGACCACACGCCATGATCCAGGCCGTCGACGCCGAAGGCGCCTTCCGCGGACCGAACGGATACGATCGCCATTTGCGCGGTTTCGTGCGCGGTCTCCACCGGCGCGGTATCGCCGTCCGCGTCTACGACACCGGCGATCGCGCGCGTCCACCGGTGCTCCAATCCTGGCAGGACCCGTTCTTCGAGAGTCTGAACCGGCCGGTCGGCGCCCGCGTCCTCCTCCAATCTCGAATGCCGCATCACACACCCCCCCGGACGGACCAGGCCGTCGCCAATCTCACGACGTTCGAGGCGACGCGCGTGCCGCCCACCTGGATCGACTACGGCCGCCGCCACGCGCTGACGGTCGTCACCAGCGAGGTCTGCCGGCGGGCCTGGATCGACAGCGGCGCCCCGGCCGACCGTCTCCGCGTCTGCCATCTCGGCTTCGACCCCGCGGCATTCTCGGGTTCCGCGGAACCGATGCCGCTGCGCCTGCCGAACGGGCAGTGGGTCGAGGAGTTCCGCACGCGCGTTCTCAACATCTCGGCACTCTGCCCCCGCAAGAACCTGTTGGGCCTGATGCGCGCCTGGTTACGCGCGACCAGCCGGGACGACGACGCGATCCTCATCCAGAAATTGACGATCTACCACGGCAGCGAGTACGCCTGGTATCTCCACCAACTCGACCGGATCCAGGACGAACTCGGGAAACGCTTCGACGAGGCGGCCCCCGTCCGCACGATCTTCCGCACCTTCCCGGATCGCGACGTGCCGCGGCTCTTCGCCGCCGCGACCCACTACCTCAGCCTCTCCCACGGCGAAGGCTGGGACCTACCGATGCTCGAAGCCGCCGCCTCGGGTCTGCGCCTGATCGCTCCCGACCACAGCGCCTACCAGACCTACCTCAACCCCGCGATCGCCCGCATGCTTCCCAGCCACGAGATCCCGGCCGTCTTTCCCTACACCGGTCCGACCGCGGAACTGTTCCGGGGGCTCAATTGGTGGCAGCCGGACGAGGACGCCGCGGTGGAGGCGATCCGGGAGGCGATCGCCGGTCACGACGCGCCCACCGCCTCCGCCCGCGAACACGTGCTCCGGCACTTCACCTGGGACCGGGCGACCGACCGCATGGTCGACATCCTCACCGAAGCCGAGGAACAGGCGCCGCCGCGACGATGGTGGCCATCGCTTCGAGCGTATATCGGGCGCTAAACAGCGCAAACGCATTCGCCGCCAGGCGCTCTCCAACGTCGGGGTGGTCGACCAGACGGGCGCACCGGTCGGCAAACGCCTTCGGATCGTCGGCCAGGAGGAGATGCTCACCGTGGCGCGCGTCGATCCCCTCGGCGCCGATCGGCGTGGCGACGACGGGCCGGCGCAAGGAGAACGCCTCCAACACCTTGATCCGCGTCCCGCCGCCGGCGCGGATCGGCACCACGACGATCTGGCAGCGGGCGTACCACTCTCGGACGTCGGGGACGTAGCCGACGAGCTCGACACCGGGACGCGCCGCGAGTCCGGTGACGAGCGGCGAGGACCCGATCCCGACGATGCGCACGGCGATCCGTCGTGCCGACCGCTTCCGTAACGCCGGCAGCACCTCCTTCACGAACCAGGCGATCCCATCCGCGTTCGGGAAATAGTCGAGCGTGCCGACGAACAGGAGGGCGACGGTGTCCGCGATCGGCGGGGGTGGCGGTGGCGCCGGCGCCGGAAGGGCGTTCGGCAAAACGGTCACCCGCGACCGCACGGACCAGGGCAGACGCACCACGTCGCCGTCCGCGCACACGTAGATGCGATCGAATAACGGCAGCACCGTCGCTTCGGCCGCCTCCGCCGCCGTGGCAGCCGCCTCCTCCTCGCGCGCCCGTCGCCGGTCGCCGTGCCGGCGATAGAGGGCGGCGATCCGCAATCGGGTCGTCGATTCGACGTCGTCCAGATCCAGGTGCCGTCTCGGCGGTGGCTCGCACTCGAAGTACGGTTGGGCCGCGGAAACGGCAGCCAGCCGGAACACGTGCACCACATCGAACGGGGCGTCCCGAAAAACGACTGTCGAGTGCTGCGCCTCCTGGGCCGAAACGACCACCACCTCGCGGCAGTGGGCCGCGATCTCTGCCGGCACGGTCCCCCCCGCTGGCGACCCGTACCGGACGGCGACCAACAGCGAGACGCGGTAACTCCGCGCGAGGGCCAGCAGCACGTGGGCGGCGCGCATCGCCAGCCCGTTGCCCGTCAGCGCCGGCACCACCGGGCTCACGTACAACAGCGACGCCTCGCCGCCGCTACCCATCCCGGTGGATGACCTCCAGGTGCGGCATGCCCCAGCAGCGGTACCCGAGGTCATCGGCCATGATCCCGAACCCCTCCGTTTCGACCTCCGCCGTATCGACGCGAATCTTCGGATTGGCGTGCCCGTACGGGAACGCCGGAAAGACCAGCCCGTCGCGGTGGACGTCCGCCCGCACCAGCAACACCGTGCCGCCGACCGTGTCGAGCGGGACGAGATCGCCTTCCGCCCGCAGATCGTCGAGGTGGAGCCGGCCGTGGTCCCGCCAGGCATTCTGGTCGAACGTCGACCCGCCGGGAGTCAGGACGCAGTGCGGCTGGACGATGTCGCGGCTGGTCGCCAGGAGGCGCTCGATCAGGTCGGGCGGGTAGTCGACGAGGTCGACGTCCAGCCAGAGCACCCAATCCTCGTCGTCGAGCGCGTGGAACAGGAGGTGGTTGCGGCTCATCGCCAGGATCGTCCGCCGCTCCAATTGCAACTCCGGCCGTGCCCGATGGACACCCGGCGGCAGGGAGTAGCCGAAGTCGCGCTTCCAGAGACCGGCCCGCCGGAACTCCTTGCGCAGCAGCGGCAGCGCCCGCGCCAGCGCGGCGTAGGTGTCATCCTGGCTATCGCCTTCCAGCATCCCCAGCGAAAGCAGCCGGTGCGGATAGGTCAGACCGTACAGGAGCCGAAAATAGTGTTCCAGATGCGCGGAGGCGCTCTTGACCGGCGTCAAGACGAGCACCCGCGGCGCGTCTGCCTCTGGAGGTCGGGACCGCCCGCGCCGACGGCGCACGATACCGGGAAGCCTCGGTCGTACCACCGCGTCACCGCCTCGCCGGCACCGGATCGTCCGTGCGACTCGCCGCCAGCAGCTCGGCCCGCAACTCCCAATAGAACGCGACCGCCCACGGCGGCAGCACCTTCTCGGGCGACCGGCGATGGAGCGGTCGCTCCAACAGGTAGTCCTCGAGCGGGCGGTTGTCCTGCTGGTTGACCCAGGTGTGGCCGCGCTCGCGTTGGGAACCGCGATGGCGAACCGCGAGAAACAACTCCGGTTGCTCGATCACGAACGGTTCCGCCCCGGCCCGGACCTGATCGAGAAAGAACCAGAGGTCCTCGTCGCCGGGAAGCGGGCGGAACCGGTGCAGCGCCCAGTCGGCGCGGCGGAAGAAGAACGTCGCCCCGGGCACGTTGCGGTCGAGCGAGCGCCGGATTTCCCAGCGCGCCACGTCGAAAAAGAGAAACGGCGTGACGAAGGCGACCGTCGGCCGGCAGGCATCGCGCCAGCTCTCCCGCAGCTTCGTCACCATCGTCTCGACGTAGGCGGGCGCGTACCAATCGTCGTCGTCCATCTTCTGGCAGAGCGCCCCCGTTGCCACCTCCAGACCCAGGTTCAACTTGGTCCCGATCGGCGTGCCCGGCATCGCCCGCACCACGCGGCCGCCCGCGCCCGCCACGAGCTCCGCATCGACCGGGTATCGATCGCCGTCGTCGACGACGACTAACTCGCGGTAGGGGTAGGTCTGCCGCTCGTAGCAGGTCAACGCGAACCGCAAGAAACCCGGCCGGTCGCGCGTCGTCAAGATCACGGAGACGAGCGGTCCAGCCTCCCGCCGGTCGCCGCTCCCCGCTGACGCTCCGTTCGCCCTGCGTCGCCTTGACGTGCGCGGTGCGCCGGCATCCCCCGCCGCAACCTCCCGGAGCATCGCCATCACCGCCGTCGCTCCGACCGCCACCGGAGCCGCAACGACGCCACCGGGATCGAGCAGGACAGCGGACGGACTCGCCAGCGTTCCGACCGCGCGGGCCGTCACCCGCGCGCGGTCGGGAGCGATCGCGAGCGGCAGCGCGAACTCGCTCGCAACAGAGCGCATCGCATCGCCCTCCGCGGCGCCGACGACAACGTCGAGGTCGGAAAAACACGGCTCCGGGAGCGCGGCCAGCCACCGCATGAGGTCGCGACAAGCCGGACAATCCGGCTCGACCAGGAGCACGATGCTCCGTCGCGCCAAAGCGGAACCCAGGGCGAGTCGGGTACCGTCCAACCCGATCACCTCGACGTCCGGCATGACACTCCCAACCGGCAACGGCTGCAACAGCTCGCGTCGCGCCGGCGGCAGCGGTGTCGTCTTTTCTTGGTCCGCCGAACTATGCCGGACTTCGGCATCCGGTCGCGCCACCTCGAGCGCGGCGAGAATCGCCTCGCTTCCGAAGCGCAGCGGTCCCTCGGTCACTCCGTTGCAATCCACGAGATAGGCCGCCGGTGTGGCGGACACCCACATCAGTTGCGCGACCTCGACGCCGTCCTGGAGCGCCACCGAAACGCCCGGCAGCGCTTCGCCGGTCAATGCCCGGTTCGTCTCCGCATCACCCGTCGAGACGACGACGGGGATCGGTCCGTCGCGCTCCCCGGCTGCTCCGGCGTCGGCGATAGCTCTCAGCAACTCGCGCGAGAACGGGCAGTCGGGGTGAACGAAAACGAGCGCGACGCGTCGCCCACGCCACTGCGACAGCGTGGTGGTCGTTCCGGCAAGATTCGGCAGCGCGAAGTCGTTGAGGACCGAGGAGGCCGGCATCCCGCGAGAGGGCGACCCCCCGGTCGTTGGCTCGACCTCTCCCGCCTCGGCCCCGTGCGAGAGGACGTGGAGGAGGTCGTCGAGACGGAATTCGATCTCACCGGTCTGGGCACGGAGGTGCGCGATCAGCCAACCGCCGATCGCCAGGACGACGAGGGCGCAGACGACCACCACGAAGACGACGATCGGCATGCGCCCTCCGTCCGCTCCGACCAACCGCTGAGCGTCCATTGTGACGACGAACACCGCGGGACGCAACGCACCTGTGGCACGATGCCCCCCTGATCCGTCACGAGCCCCGACCAAGGAGGACGCGATGAGACTCTTCACCGGCAAAGGCGACCAGGGGATGACCGACCTGCTCGGCGACCGGGTCGACAAGAGCGATCCCCGCATCGGCGTGATCGGCGATCTCGACGAGGTGACGTCGCACCTCGGCTTGGGCCGCGCCGTCGCCGCCTCCCCCCGCTCTGGCGAGTGGCTGATCGAGATCCAGCGCGACCTCTACAAGATCATGGCGGAGTTGGCCTTTACCGACGAGCTGCGGCCGGCCGGCTACGTCCTCGCCGCCGACCGCGTCGCCCGCCTGGAAGAACTGACCGACGCGCTCTCGGCGGAGGTCGAGTTGCCCCCCCACTTCATCTTGCCCGGCGACAGTGTCGCCGGCGCCGCCCTCGACGTCGCCCGCTCGGTCACCCGGCGTGCCGAACGATCGGCCGTCTCGCTCGCCAGCGAAGGCCGCCTGAACAATCCCGAGGTGTTGCGCTACCTCAACCGGTTGTCGTCGTTCCTCTTCATGCTCGCCCGCTTTGAAGACCGGGAGGCGGGGGTGACGCCTCTCCGGGCAAAACCGACGATCAGCCGACCGTAAGTGGTATTGCCGTCGATTTGGTCGGTGTGTTAGATCGAAACGTGCGTAGAGGACGATCGGGGGGCGCAGGAGGGAACCCGGCGTGGCGGGTGTCGTCTGTCCATTCGGCGGTGTTCCGGGTGCGCCAGCGCTTCAACTTCAACCACAGATACGCCCGCCGGCGCGCGTCTTTCGGGTGTTGTCGGGCTCGATCTGGTGGCAGCGCATTTATTGGGACTGGCGGCAATACGTAGCAGCGTTGAGTGTTGGTCTCGCCGCGGTGCCGCCCAATCTCGGGCCGCGTACCGGACCGGGAATCTACTTCACCGATCGCCAGTCGCTGGAGGGCCTCCCAACACCGACCCAATTCACGCACCGGCTCAGCTTGTACGGTCCAACCGCGTATCAATGCTACCTGTATGGCTGCGCCCTCATCAAATTCACTACGCCTGCTGTTCCCCTGTTGACTCCGCCGGGTCTGACGGCTGGTGGCGCCAGAGAGTGGCAGGCAGCCGGCAACGTCCCGATGGCACACGGTATGGTGGTAACCTCTGTTGAGCCCGATGGGCGATGGTACCAGATGCCGATCTAGACGACCTCGGGCGCGTCGATCTCACGCGGAGTTGGCGAGATGGCCGAACCACACGACTACGCCGATCTCATCGTGCGATCGCTCAAGGGCGAAGTCGATGAGCTGGCGGGGATACCGTCCGGTCGGTTGGATTGGAACGGGGTCTCGGCAGTGATGGCGCTCTACGCCGGATCCGCCAACGAGGAGAGGACGGCCGTCATCGAAGCCATCGGTCGGGTCATCGACGACGACAATCTCGCACCTTCAATTCGTGCCGAGGTCGTCGATCTGGCAGCGAACCTGGACATCTCACAAGTAGAGGCCAGCGTGCTTCGGCTCGAACAGTCGTCCGTTGCCGAGGAACCGGTAGTGCGAGACGCGGTGACGCACTACCTTGCCGTCCGCCAGATGGGTGTGCTACTGCGGCACCATTCGGAAGCTCTTGTCGCGACGCGGAGCGCTGGCGACTGAAAGCCCTCAACACGGCTCCTCAGATCGGCACGTTTAGGACGTGCAACTGGTATAGGTCGCCCGCCACTTGATCCGAGCTAGTCGCCCCACGTCGTAGGCACACCTTGTGCGCTTATCGGCGCCGTCGGTCGCGTCCCGTGGCGGGCGGGACCGCGGCACCGGCACCAGGCACAAGGAGTCGGGAATGCTTTGGGCCCTGATCTTGATCCTGCTCATCCTCTGATTGCTCGGCTTTACCGTGCTCAATATCGGCGCGCTCATCCACGTCCTCTTGATCGTGGCCCTCGCGGTGCTGATCTACCAGTTGATCACGGGCCGACGCGTCGCGTAGGGGCACGGCGTGCCCCTACGCGACGCGTTCCTATTGTTCTTGGCCTTCCACCTAGCGATAGAACGTCACAGATTCGCCGGCCGAACGCCCAACCGGCGTTTCGGCCGGCAGACGCTTCCCCGCCAGGATGACCCGGATCAAGGATTCGGCGTTCGCCGGCGAACCCGGCGCTCGCCAGGTCGCGGCGATCAACCCTTCGCCCCGCGCCCAACCGGTCAGGATCGGTTCCCACCGCCGGTCCTGGGCTTCCCAGATACTGAAACTGACGTCGCGGACCCGCCCGGCGCCGGGCATGACCCGCAGCCGGTAGCTGCCCTGGGCGAATTCCACCGGAGCACCACTCGCGGCAACCAATTGCCGCAATTCTGTTGCGAGATTCATTCGGTTCCTCTGACGCGCGCTCGTTTTCCTAACTGCGCCACGCACCCGGTCGGACCGATCGAAGACGACCGGCGCGTCGCGGCCGTTCGTGCGGGTGCACTGCGGTCATACGCTCGCACGGCGCAAATCCCGTGCCAATCCGTGCCCCCACGGGTGTAGCCCCTTGACGGTTGCGCCGCCAACCTGTACGTATGCACCTTCGTCCGGTGTTGGGCAGTACGGGAGAGGGTCAGTCATGGAGATTCTGGGCTACGGCGATCGCCTCGGCGTGCGCGGTGGCGAGGCGATCGCCTTCAAGGTCGGCACCACGGCGCCGGCCTACCGGGCGGAGATCGTCCGCTTCGATCACGCCTTCTCGACGCCCGACCCGGCACGCGACACGATCGTCCCGGCAACGATCGCCGGCGACTACCCCGGCCGAAACCAGGAAATCCACCTCGGCTCCTACGTCGTGGTTCCGGACGGCCCAGGGGTTCGGTTCGACCGCGGCCTGACCATCCAGACCTGGCTGTCGCCCGGTGTCCTCGCCCGCCCCTGGACCCAGGGTTGCCTCGCCCAGTGGATTGACACAACCGGAGCCGGCTTCGGACTCGGCGTCGATCCCGCGGGCCGGCTCGTCCTCTGGCTCGGGGACGGCAGTGGCGGCCGGTCGCAGGTGATCGGCGACACCCCGTTGGTCGCCCACTCCTGGTACTTCGTGGCCGCGACCTACGACGCCGCGACCGGTCGCACCCTGCTCGACTGGACAAGGCTCCGCCGAAGTTGGTTGCCGGAGGAGCGCCGGCGGGTCGTCGGTCAAGCCGGCCCATTCGCACCCGGTACGGGGCCATTGGTGATCGGGGCGGCGCATCTGGACGCCGATGGCCAGGGGAAACCGGCACCGCGCGGTTGCTTCAACGGCAAAATCGACCGGCCGCGTCTCTGGGATCGGGCGCTGACCGACGCCGAGCTCGACGCGCTCCGTGACGGGGGCGATCCGCTCGCGATCGCGGACGGGTTGGTCGCGGCCTGGGACTTCGCCCGCGACGTCACGACGCGGACCGTCACGGACACGTCGCCCCACGGCCGCCACGGGCAGACGGTCAACGCGCCGGCGCGGGCGATGACCGGGGCGAATTGGGACGGCACCGAAGTCGCTTTTCGCCTCGCCCCGGACCAGTACGGGGCGATCGCCTTCCACGAAGACGATCTCGAGGACGCGGACTGGGAAACCGACGTCCTCTTCGCGGTGCCGGCCGATCTCCCCTCGGGCCTGTACGCCGCGCGCTTGACCGCCGGCGACGCCACCGATTACGTCCCGTTCTACGTTCGCCCGGCCGCCGGCCGACCGACCGCTCCGGTCCTCTTCCTGGCGCCGACGAACACCTACCTTGCCTACGCGAACGAGCGCCTCTACGGCGGTATCGAGAACGATCCCGAATTCGTCGAGAAGGCGACCGACCACGACGTCAAGTTGACCGACGTCGAGCACTTCATGATCGCCCATCCCGAGCTCGGCTCGTCGGTCTACGACCAGCACCCGGACGGAACCGGTGTCTGCTACTCGTCGCGGTTGCGTCCGATCTACACGATGCGACCCTGGTTCACGACCTGGATCAACGGTTGCCCTCGCCACTTTTCCGCCGACCTCTACCTCGTCGAGTGGCTGGAGCGGTTGGGGATCCCCTACGACGTGGCGACCGACGAGGATCTGCACCTCGAGGGAGCCACGGTCCTGGAACCGTACCAGGTCGTCCTCACCGGCGGGCATCCGGAATACTGGACGGCGCCGATGCTCGACGCCCTGGAAACCTACCTGGCCGAGGGCGGGCGCGTCATGTACCTCGGCGGCAACGGCTTCTACTGGGTCACCGCGATCGACCCGGCGCGGCCGCACCTGATCGAGGTGCGCCGCGGCATCAATGGGACGCGCACCTGGACCTCGCACCCCGGCGAGATCTTCCTCAGCCTGACGGGGGAACCCGGCGGTCTCTGGCGCTACCGCGGCCGAACCCCGAACGCGCTCTCCGGTGTCGGGTTCGCCGCCGAAGGGTGGGGCGGGGCGGCCGGCTACCGCCGCCTCCCCGACGGCCACGATCCGCGCGCCGCCTTCGTCTTCGCCGGTATCGGCGACGACGAGGTGATCGGCGACTTCGGCTACGTCATGAACGGCGCCTCGGGCGACGAGATCGATCGCTGGGATCCCGACTTCGGCACGCCGCCCGAAACCCTCCGCCTGGCAACGTCCGAAGGCCGCCACACCGACTACTACCAACTCGTGATCGAAGACTCGCGCATGACCTTCCCCGGTCGCGGCGGCACCGAGGACCCGCGCGTCCGCGCCGACCTCACCCTCACCGAAAGCCCGGCGGGCGGCGCCGTCTTCTCGGTCGGTTCGATCAATTGGATCGGTAGCCTGATGACCAATGCCGCCGACAACAACGTCTCGCGGGTCACGGAGAATGTGTTGCGCCGCTTCGCGGGCTTGGACGGGTGAGAGCGGAGGAAGGTGAGACAATCGCCTTAAACCCAACTCTCGTGGCGCCGCCCGGCGCAGGGCTGAAGCCTCTGCCATCGACGTTCCCCACTAGGGTCTGTCTGCAAAATCTACAACCAGAGGAGGATGAAGGCGATGACCAGGAGCGCGCGGTAGTGTTCGCCCAGC
>DATBFX010000283.1:0-1569 GCA_036558305.1 Thermomicrobiales bacterium
TTCGTCAGGGCGTCGTCGAGTTCGGCCGTCGTCTTGTCGCCGAACAGGGTGACCTGGATGTGGGCGATGTTGGTACCAGGCACTTTGCTGTAGATCACCGCCGGCATCGGAATTTTCCTGCGGACGACCGAGACGTCGAAGGCGTCGGCGACGCCTGGTCTCAGGATGGTCAACCGCACCGAGCTTCCCTCCGGTCCCCGGACCAGGGCCAGCGCGGCTTGCTCGTCGACGCCCTGAAGGGAATGACCATCGGCGGCCTGGATGACGTCGCCGGCGCGCAGCCCGGCCGCTTCGGCCGGCGAACCCGGCATCGGCGCCACGATGGTGAGCACGCCGTTCGGCGACTCGACCCAAACGCCGATGCCTTCGTATTCGCCGGACATCTGTTCGGCGATGGGCGCCTGCTCGACGGGGATCAGGTAACTCGAATAGCCGTCGAGCGCCTGCATCATCCCCTGCAAGGCGTGGTTTTCCAGGTCCTGCAGCCGGCTGGCCTGCTGAGCGGGATCGGCGGGCCAGTCGTAGTATTCGCTCTCGATCAGACCGAGCACCTGTTTGAGGCGGGGAAACTGGTCGCCGGCGGCGGTCGTGTCCGAACTCAGGCTTCCCAGGCGGTCGCCGACGGAGGCGATCATGTCGTCGTGGAAGAGATCCCGTTCGGCGAGGACGCCGGCAGCAAAGCTGGTGACGGCGATCAGCATGCCGACGCTGATGACCAACGTCCACTGCCAGCCAGGCGACGGGGACCGCGGCTGCCGGTCCATCTCGAGATCCATAAGGCACACTCCGAAGCACACCGATCGGCATCACCACCGACGTCGGTCGACGCGGCGCTGAGGATTTCGGTCATGATACCGGCCGCCCGTCGCTCCGACCAATCCGGCCGATTTCGCATCGTCCCTATAATGCCGTGCCTCGGGACGGGCGGCCCGAATGCGCCGGCGGGAGGGCGGGATGCTCCTGGCGATCGACGTCGGAAACACGAACGCGGTGTTCGGGCTGTTCGGACCGGACGCCGGCGAAGCCGTGGCCGTCTGGCGGTTGACCTCTCGCCGCGATCGGACCGACGACGAATGGTTTGCGCTGCTGCGACCGCTGATCGCGACGAGCGATGCCGGAGTGGAAAGCGTCGATGCCGTCGTTCTCTCGAGTGTGGTACCGGCGATCGGGGAGATGGTCGTTCGCATGGTGCGGAAGCGGTTCGGGATCGAGCCGCTGGTCGTCGGTTCCGATCTCGATCTCGGGATCGTCGTCCGCACCGACGCGCCGCACGAGACCGGGACCGACCGCATCGCCAACTGCGCGGCGGCGTTCGCCCGGTTCGGCGGTCCGACGATCGTGGTCGACCTTGGTACGGCGACGAAGATCGAGGCGATCACCGCCGCGGGAGAGTATCTCGGGGGAGTGATCGCACCCGGCATCGGACTAACCCTGGAGACGCTGGCGGCGCGAGCGGCGAGACTCTACGCGGTCGAGTTGCAACGGCCGGCGGCGGCGATCGGGCGCAACACGGTGGCGGCCGTGCAGGCGGGCGTCGTCGAGGGCCACCTGGCGATGATCGAGGGGATG
>DATBFX010000284.1:0-3255 GCA_036558305.1 Thermomicrobiales bacterium
GGGGATCGCCGGCGAACGGCGTGCCGCTGAAGAGGAAGGGGTTCCAACCCGGTACGTCGAAATGGCGCAGGGCCTCGCCCAGGTGCGCGTACCAGGGCAGGTAGAAGGTGATGACATCGACCCTGGCGACCCAGCGGTCGATCCGCCAGACGTTGTTCCAGGCGACGAGCGCGGTCAGGAGGAGGAGCACCGAAACCGCGAGCGCGTCGGCCCACCAACGCCGCGTCCGCGCGGACGCGACCAGACGACCGGGACTCGCCATCCGAGTTCTGAAGGTCGTACAGGTGTCGTCCAACGGGCGATACCCCTCCACGTGGCGTCGACTACCGGGCCAATTGCGGTCGTGCCGCGTCGCCCCTCGCCGGTTCGTCGGCACTGGGACTGAGGGAGAGTTGGGGCCGGCGAAAGGCTACTTCGAACTGCCCTTGGGCGGAGAGGGTGACGGTGACCGCGGTCGTGCCCGAAGGACAGAGCACCGCCACGCGCAGGGGTGACCACGCATCGGGATCGGCCGCGGGGCTGCCCTCGCCGGAGTATTTGCGGAGGGTCGCCCCGGAGGCGGACACGCAGGCGAGCGTCGCCGACGCCGTCGCCCCGCCGGCATCTCCACCGCGTGTCTCCACGGTCAGCGAGTAGAGACCGGGGACTGCCTGCTCGACCCGACGGGTTGCCCGTAGCTTTTTCTCGGCCCCTGCGAAGACCAGCACGTCGCCATCTCCGTCTTGAGCGGATTCGACGCGTATCCCGGTCGCGGGCAGTTTCCAGCCCGATGCGTCTTCGCCGATCGCCAGGACGTCTCCGTTGCGATCGATCGGCGCACCCAACACGGCGCCCGGCCGGGCATAGAGCACCAGTTGCGTTCGGTAGTACTGGACCACGGTCACGGGCTCGTAGCCCAATTCCGCCAACTGCTGCTCGACCGTGGCGGAGTTGAACCGCCGGACAAACCAGACGGCATCGCTCGACGGATCCTGTGATGGGAGGAGTTCTCCCAATCGCCCGTGCCGGACATCGTCCATGGTCGGTCCCCGGTTCAGCCATCGCTCCCCGCCGGTCTCGCGTTCGAGGGGGCCGTCGACGAGCGTGATCACCCTCGCCCGTGCCAGCGCGTCGTGCTCGTAGACGTCCATGACGTCGGTGAGCATACCGGCGGTCGACGGCAGGACGATCGGTTTGCCCAGGTCGATCTGACTCGCCAGATCGGCGGCGAGCCGCGGGAATTCGTTGCGACTCCCGTTGAAGTAGACCGTCGGCAGGGTCGCGAGCGACACCGCGAGCATCGCGCACCAGCCGGCAACGCCGATCCGCCGCAGCCAACGGGACGCGAGACCGCCCATCGTCGGACGGGCAAGGGAAGCGCTGACGAGGAGCGCCCAACCGGGCACGGCCGCGAGCATGGTGCGGGCCGCGAATCCGGGGCTGAGTTGGCTCAGCGCGATCGTTGCGACGACGGTTCCCACGAGCAGCAGAAGGGTTACGGTCAGCGCCCGGGGCGCACGCCTGAGCGCCAGCACGCCGACGACGACGATCGGAATCAGGGAGAGGAGCAACCACGGTCGCGCATCCGGCCAGTGGTCCCAGGCGCTTGGATGGGGATAATGTCGCCGCGATCCGTAGTTTTCGAACCCGAGCAGGTAGAGCGCCGCCTCTCGGCCATTTTCCCAGGTGACCTTCAGGTATTCGCGTCCGCCTCCGTCGTAGCGGCGAGAATTGGCGATCGTCTCGTTGACCTGAGGCAACCAGGGGAGATAGATCAAGACGGCACCGATTATGGCCGCGGCCAGGTACCGCAGCCGGTGTCCGCCGCGCCGCACAAGCGCCACCAGCAGGACCACCTGCGGCGCCAGCGCATAGATTGCGCTGTAATCGACGTAGACGGCGACCGCGACCGCGAGACCGTAGGCGATCGCCCAGACCGGACGCGGCGACTGGGACCAGGCCACCAGGCACAGGTACGACGCGATCACCGCGAGGACAAGCAGCGAATACATCCGGCCAAATCGCGACATGAAGACGTGGAGCGGCGACACGGCCAGCAGCACCGCCGCCGCGAAGGCCGCCCGGCGGTCGAGGAGCCGCAGGCAGAGCGCGTGGAAGATCGGGACGGTGGCCACGCCGGCAATCGCCGCGACGACGCGTGCCGCGAGCACCTCCGGCACCACGAGTGTCGCGACCTTTGCCAGCGCGAAGAAGAGCGGCGGATGGAAGTCGTAGAAACCGCCGAGCCCCACTGCTCCATGCCACGGCTGGCGGGTGAAGAGCAGCGTGAATCCCTCGTCGATACTCAGCCCCAGGTAACCGAGCCGGGGGAAGCGCAAGAGCGCAGCCAGGACGGTGAGGGCCACGGCGTCGACCCACGTCGGAACCTTGTCGCTGCTCAGGGTAGCGAATCTTGCCTTCATCTGACCGAATCGGCGCCGAACGGTTCCATCGCGAGGCACCGTTCTATGGTAGAGGATCGTTTTTGAGGCGTGGGCGACGCTCGCGATGGTAGTATGCACGGCCACGACCGCTCCCACCTCGACAACCACCCCCGACGCGGCAACGCGTCCGTCGCGCACGGTTAGGCTGAGACCGCAGTGGACTCCGAGGACCCAACGGGAGGCGCCGACCTCGTCATTGATCCGGGCGAACAGGATGCCGGCACGACGACCCCCCGACCGGTCGGGCGGCCGGTACGCCCAACGTCCCCATGGCGCGCGTGGCGGCGAGACATTTACGGGCTCGCGTCGGTCCTGCTTCTGACCGCCCTCGTCGCCTGGGATCATCTGACCGCCGGTCGCGGACTCTACCGCGTCGACATCGTCACCCAGTACCTTCCCTGGTACACCTACCTCGGCCAACACCTTCGCCACGGCGACATCCCCGGCTGGCTCCCCAATACCCTTTCGGGCACGCCGTTCGCGGGCGACCCCCAATCGGGTTGGATGTACCTGCCGGTGATGGCGATCTTCACCCTCTTCTCCGGCGTGACCGGTTTCGGTATCCTGATCGTCTTCCACCTGCTCCTGGCCGGTCTCTCGACCTATGCCCTGGCCCGCGTGCTCGGCATGATGCCGCTGGGCGCCGTCGCCGCGGCGACCGCCTACGAGTTCGGCGCATTTCTGGAGCGGATCCGCTGCTGCACGATCCACGCCGAGGTCGGCGCCTGGCTCCCGCTCGCCTTCCTCGGCGTCGAACTCGCCGTTCGGTCGCGCTCCTGGTTCGGCCGCGCCGGTTGGTGGGCGGTCGCCGGTCTCGCCCTCAGCCAGATGA
>DATBFX010000285.1:0-12623 GCA_036558305.1 Thermomicrobiales bacterium
CCGTACGACATCGGCTACACGGCGACGAAGATGGCGGTCGAATACCTGAACGGGACCAACAAGACCCCCGAGAAGGTCATCACGACCGGCTACACGGTCGTGACGCGCGACAACGTGGACCAGGACGACGTGAAGCGTTACCTGTACGTGGGGGACTGCAGCGAGATTCCCGCCGCGACTCCTTCGCCGTCGGCGTAACGTCTCAGGTCGATGGCGTTCCTCGCGGGGCCGGACGGCGTCGTCCGGCCCCTGTGCTTGGTGCGGGACGCCGACCGTACGGGAGCCGGGTACCTCCGCAAAAGGGTGCGAACGTACGGACCGAATCGCCGGTACCATTGTCCGTCCTTCTCCGGTCGGCGGACGGTCCTGACGCGGATAGGACGTTAAGGCGAACGGGGACATTGCGGACGCGGCCGGGGCGGTCCATCCTTGTCGGGACCGAGCGCGAGAGCATTGGGCGCTCGGGCGACGCGACCGGCCGCCGGTACCCGCATCCGGTGGTGGCGTATGATTGTGGTTTCGCCTCGGTCCACGGTGTGGGCTGGGGCGGTGAGACGGAGCGGCGCACCCCGTGAGTGACGTTGTCGTGTTCGATGCCAAACCCTTTGGTCCGGAGCAGCCGGCGCCCGTCGATGCCGGCGAGACCGCACCGGTGGAAGATGAGCGGCCGCCGATCTGTCCTCGCTGCCACAAGCGTCTGGTGATTTTGTCGACCCAGTGGACCCGAGACGCCGCGGGCGCGTCGATTCGCCGGCAACTTTGGGGGTGCCCGCGCGGCCACGCGATGACCTTCCGCGTCAACGGTTCCTTCGGCCCGATCGAGGTCCTCCCGGACATCGTCGGATAGAGACGTCGAGGCTCCTGGAACAGCGCGGGGCGGCCCGGCTGGGGCCGCCCCGCGTCGTGAGGGGGAGGGAGGGTGCCGGCGCGTCAGACGACCCGAGGCACCGGCTGGGGAAGGGCGGAGGAAGACGGGAAGACTCTATCCCGGGCGCGATAGGCAACGCCGACCGGCGTCAACCAGCACGGCGACCACGGCCGCGGTACCGGCGACGATCACGCCCTGGGATCCCACGAAGCGCTCGATCGCGTCGATCGTCCAGAGATCTCCGATGGCCCGCGGGTGGGCGGCGGCGTCGACCAAGACAAACAGCACGGCGATGCCGAGACTCAGGCTGAAGGTGCGGCGGCCGGGTCGCGGAATGGAGAGACTCGGGAGACCGATGCCTCGCGACAGCGTATGACGCGCAGAAAATGCCATGTCACTATCTCCCGGATCGCTTCCCGTTGACCTCGACACCGCTATCGATACGCTCTGCACCGTTTCGTCGGATCACTCGTTCGACCATACCGTCAGTGTCTCACCAGAATGTTTCATCCCGACCGCAAAGGTGTCACGAACATGTCACAGCGCGTCCCGGTTCCGATTGCCGGGCACGGTGGCATCTTGCGTGACGCCGCCCTGCGGCGCATCGGTCAAACGGCTTATTTGCGCTCATCGCGGGGGGAAGGTCGCGATACGTCGACCTACGTAGGGAGATGGTGGGCGTGCAGGATGGTGGGTACGACGAAGAAAGATCCTTCGCAGGCTCAGGATTGCGAAGGATCTCACTCGTGAATTGGTAGACGTCATGACGGTCGGATCAGCCGCGCGCGAGCTTGGTGGCCTGGGCGAGGCGATCGATGGCTTCGCCGTTTTGGGGGTAGAGCCAGGCGATGACGTGACCGACGCCCGCGTCGGCGTAGGCGCGCAGACCGGCGGCGATGTCTTCGATGGAGCCGGTGATGAATTTCTTGGGATCCGCGGCGGTCTCGGGCAAATCCATCAGGTCGGCGAAGCCGATGTTGACGCCGACGGTGACCTCGATCGTCGATGGGTCGCGACCGACCGACTTGCTGGCTTCGTCCATCGCTCCCCTGGAAGCGGCGAGTGCCTCGACCTGGCCAAGCCAGGCCGTGTTCCAACTGTCGGCGTACTCGGCGGTCAGGCGAAGCATGCGCGGCCTGCGGGAGGCGACCAGAACGGGGATGGTGCGGGCCGGCGGCGGGTCCATCGCGCAGTCGGGAGCCGAAAAGTAGTTGCCGGTGAAGTCGACCTTGCCCTCGCGGACGAGCGGGGTGATGATCTTGAGCGCCTCTTCGAAACGATCGACCTTGTGGTCGAAGGGATAGCCGAAGGCGTCGAATTCGGGTTTGTGCCAACCGGCGCCGAGCCCGAGGATGAGGCGGCCGCCGCTGACGGCGTCGAGCGTGACCGCCATCTTGGCGACCAGGGCCGGGTTGCGGAAGGGCACGCAGATCACTAAGGTCCCGAGTTCGATCCGCTTCGTCGCTTCGGCCAGCCCGGTCGTGATCGTCCAGGCTTCCCAGACACCGGCCTGCGGTTGCTCGGGGAACCGGTAGATCAGGTGATCGGGAATCCAGACCGAATCGAGACCGCCGTCCTCGACGCGGAGTGCGAGATCGCGGATTTCGGGATACGACAGTGGCCGCCCGAGTTCCTTATTCGTCCCAATCGGCAAAATCGCGCCAACCTTCATCGTCCTCCCCTTCGTCGATCGTCAAGTACCGCGTACGACGCGGCGATTGTCGCACACGGATTCGGTAGCAGCGCATGCGGAACGGCTGCTCCTCAACGCGTGACGGCAAATAGGTCAGGATCGCGCGGCAATCAGGGTGACCCGTTCGTCCGGAAAGATGGCGCTCACTTCGAGTTCGCCGCCGAGCGCGGCAACGTAGCGGCGGAGGGTCGAGAGGTAGACGTCCTCCTCGTGCTCGATTCGCGAGATGTTGGCCTGGGACACTCCGAGCGCACCTGCCATCTGGCGCTGGCTGACGCCGCGTTCGGAGCGCAGGGCCGCCAGCGCCAGCGCGTCGGCAATCACCCGCTTGTATTCGTCGACACGTGCCCGTCCCTCGGGCGTCGCGACGACATCCGCGGCAAAGTCCCGGAAATGCCTCGTTTTCACGGGATCAAACCCTCCAGTTGCAACTCGCGCAGATACTCGTCGTAGAGATCGTCGACGACCGGGATCATCCGGACATACCACTCCCGCCAACGGTTGGTCCTGTCGCCTCCGATCAGCAGAATCGCGGTCCGTCGTGGATCGAAGACGAACAGAATGCGGATATCACTGGCCGGGGGAGGCAACTCCTTCATGTTGGGATGCCGCGCGCCCTTCAAGGTGTCCACGAGCGGTCGCCCCAGATCCGGCCCCTTCTCCTCAAGAACCTCCATAGCCGCGAAAATGGCTCGGCGCTCCTCGGTGTCCAAGGTGTCGAACCAGACAACGAACTGGTCCGTGCCCTCGACTTCCCCGCTGCTCATCGGACCGGTCTCGGCGGTGTCGTTGTCACGCGCCCAGGATAATGACGTCGATTTCATAATGCAAGGGTTTTCAATCGCCGCCCCGGCTGCGGTCCGTTGGGTGGCGACAGGCTGAGAATGCCTTTCTCGCTACACTCTATCGGCGGCAGATACTCGGCCGGTCAGGGGCAGCATGGTCGACGTGCAGACGGAAACCCGGGCGGCGGGTGGGTACCAGACGGTTTTGGCGATCCCGGAGTTCCGGCGGCTCTGGATGGCGGAGGTGTCGGCGCGGGCGGGGGAGGCGATCGCGCAGGTCGCGTTGCCGCTGCTCGTGTACCGGCTGACCGAGTCGGCCGGGTTGATGAGCGTCATCTTCGTGATCCAGATGGTGCCGCGGGCAGTGCTGGCGCCGGTGGCGGGGTTGCTGGCCGACCGGCTCGACCGGCGGCGGCTGATGATCGGCGCCTCGCTGATGCGCGCGGCGGGGGTGGCGATCCTGCCGCTCTCGACCGAGACCTGGCAAATCGCGGCGATCGCCGCCTTCGTCTCGATCGGGACGACGATTGCCCAACCGGCGGAGTTGGCGGCGATCCCGATGGTGGTGCCGCCGGGCCAACTGGTGCCCGCCCTGTCGATCACGCAGGTGACCAACGGCATCACCCGGATCGTGGGACCGGCGGTCGGGGCCGCTCTGATCGCCGTTACCGGACCGAAACCGGCCTTCTGGGCACAAACCGCCTTCTTTCTCGTCGCCGTCGGTTGGCTGTGGCGGCTGGTCCTGCCGGCGCGGACGGAGCGCCAGGACGGGACGACGGCGCATGCGCTCGCCACGGCGGTCCGCGACATCGGCGAGGGCGTACGGACCGTCTGGCGGACGCCGATCGTGCGCGGGATTTGCGCGTCGGAAGCGCTCTGGAGTCTGATCAACGCGGTGTTCTCGATCACCGCGGTCGTCTACACGCAGCAGGCGCTCGACCTTGGCGACCGGGCCGAGTTCGTCTACGGACTCCTCGGCGCCACCCTCAGTGCGGGGGCGGTTCTGGGCGCGTTGATCGCCAGCCGGGTTGAGGCGCGGATCGGACGACCCCACCTGCTGGCGATCGGGTATCTCGGTCCGCTGATGCTGGTGCCGGCCGGGTTCGTGCCGCCGCTGCCGGTGGTCTTCGCCTGCTGGTTCGCGCTCGGTTTCACCGACGCCTGGGCGGTGATCGCGTTCCAAGCCTACATGGCGGAAGCGGTCGCGGACGAATTGCGGGGTCGCGTCTACGCCATCTGGAGTGGCGGTATCTCGCTCGCGATTCTCGGTTCCTACGCGGTCACCGGCTGGATGACCGACCGCTTCGGTTCGCCGGCGACGCTGGCGATCGTCGGCGGCATCGTCGGTCTCGGCGGACCTCTCCTCCTCATGGCGACCGGCGCCCTTGCCGCCGTCCGTGCCGCTCCCGCCGTCCGGCACGTCCCCGAACCTGCCGGTGAACGCGCTTGACTCGAAGCTCGAAGCTCGAAGCTCGAAGCTCGAAGCTCCGTGCCGCTCGGGTACAATGCGTGCTGGTCTGTCGGACGGCGGTTGGGCGGAGGAAACGGCGGGATGAGTCCACTCTTGGGGAAGCGGAAGAACCTGGGTCAGCCGGCGTGGTACGGCCGGTCCAAAACCCAGCCGAAGGCGCTCGGCGACGGCTGGCGCTTTTCCCTCAAGGGTTCGCCGCGCCACTACGACGACGTGAAGCGGATCATCGAGTCCGACCCCGGCGCCACCGTCTACTTCGGCGAGGCGCTGACGTACGAGCGCGGCGCCGGGGTCGCGCTCTGGCGTGTGGAAGCCAAGGGTTTCGATTGGCTGCCTCGCCTCTACGACTGGTGGGCCGAACAGGAGCGGATCGAGCCGATCCAGTTCACCTTCCACCTGTACCTGCCCCGCGATCTTAAGTACTCGGTGATGGATCTGCGGGATCACACCCCCGACGAGGTCGCCGCGTTCATCCAGGCCAACGCCCCGCGCTCGCAGCAGGATGCGGAGGCGGCAGCACGGCGGTTCTAGGTCCAACAACAACGTGCCACATTGACGGCGATTGACATCGGCGCCATCCTTGCCGCGGCGTCCGGACGTGCGACGGCGGCGGATGCGCGTGCGTCCTGGGCGTTCGGGAGCGGTTGCGTTGGGCAACGACCCGGCCCCAGGATTGCGGGGCTTCCGCGGCGGTCGGTCGCGGCGGAGTGGGTCATGTCGAGCACGACGGCGTGGCAGGGCGACCCTGAGGAACCCGTGCGTCTGACCACGCTCGCGGATATCCACCGTCTGGATGTCGGGGAACTGCCACGACCCCTGACGCATTTGGTCGGTCGCGAACGGGAGGCCGCCGAGGTTGCCGCGCTCCTGGCGCGCGAGGACGTCCGACTCCTTGTGCTGACGGGAGCGGGCGGAATCGGCAAGACCCGGCTGGCGTTGAGGGTGGCCGAGCGGCAACGCGACGCGTTCGTCGATGGCGTCGCCTTCGTCGATCTCTCGCCGATTCGGGATGCGCACCTCGTTTTGCCGACGATCGCACGCGCGCTTGGATTGCGCGAATCGGGGCACGCGTCGCTGAGCGAGCGACTTCGGGTGCGCCTGCGCAACGCCCATGTGCTGCTGGTGCTGGACAATTTCGAGCAGGTCATGGGGGCCGGTACGGACATCGGCCAACTGCTGATGGTCTGCCCGCGCGTCAAAACCCTCGTGACCAGTCGCTCGGCGCTGCACGTGTCGGGCGAACAGGGTTACCCGGTCCCGCCGCTCGCACACGGGGCCGGCGCATCCTCCGCCGAGGCGGTGTCATCCGAGGCCGTGCGCCTCTTCGTTCAGTGTGCGCGAGCCGCGCGACCCGACTTCGCGCCGACGGCGGCGAACGCCGCGATAGTTGCCGCCATCTGCGCGCGGCTCGACGGTGTGCCACTTGCGATCGAACTGGCGGCGGCGAAGATCAGGGTACTCACGCCCGCCGCCATCCTCGCGCGTCTCGAACCGGGCCTGTCGCTCCTGACCGGAGGTTCCCTCGACCAGCCGGCGCGCCTGCGTGCGATGCGCGATGCCATCTCCTGGAGTTTCGACCTCCTGTCGTCCGACGATCGGGTGCTGCTTCGTCGCCTCGCCGTGTTCGTCGGCGGATTCGACCTCGAGGCGGCGGAAGCGGTGATGGCGGAAGGCGGGAGGCGGAGGGCGGAAGAAACCGATTCCCGTCCCGCCTCCCGCCTTCCGCCTTCCGCCTCCGTCCTGGACGGGATCACGTCGCTCGTCGATCAGAGTCTGGTACGGCAGGTGGAGGTGGATGAGGGCGAGCCCTACTTTTCGCTGTTGGAGACGATTCGCGAATTTGGTGTGGAGCGAGCGGAGGAGACCGGCGAGTTCGAGGAGGTGCGACGGCGGCACGCGGAGTGGTGCGTGAGTTTGGCGGAACGGGTGGCGGTCGGATTCGCCGGAAACAACCCGGTGCCGTGGGGGACGCGACTGGAGCGCAACCACGACAATATCCGGGCCGCCCTCTCGTGGTTGGAACGCGCCGGACCGACCGAGCTTGCGCTACGGTTCGTGACCGTGCTGGAGCCGCTCTGGCGGGTCCTCGGGTTTACCCGCGAAGGCGATCGCTGGTTGACGTGGGCATTGGCCCGGCGCGACGGAATGTCGCCCGCGCAGGTGTCCGCCGCGTTGAACCTCGCCGCGCAGATCGCGTCCGACCTCGGGAATTTCGACCGGGCCAGGGCGATGGCCGAGGAGTCGGTGGAGCGGGCGACGGTAGCTGGTGACAACGGGGTGCTCGCGGGCGCCTTGCGCGCGCTGGCGAACGTGACCCAGTCGCGCGGAGACGGGGCAGCCGCCCAGGATCTGTACGAGCAGGCTCTTGCCCTGTATCACGAGGTCGGCGATCTCGCCCAGGCCAGCCGGACCCTCTGCCATCTCGCCTCGTTGGGGAATCTCGGATCGGTCGACGATGCCGGCGACCGGGCGGATCAGGAACTGGCGGTGTCCCGCTGTGAGGAAGCGCTGCGTCTGAGTGGGGCGATCGACGATCAGGTGGGCCGGGTGCGCGCACTCCACAGCCTGGCCTACCTTGCCTACAAGATGCGGGATTACCCGCGGGCGGCCCGGCTATCGCGGGAGACCCTGGAGCTGCGGTGGCGGATGCGGGACGTCTTCTCGATCAGCGCCTCCTTCGAAGACATCGCGGACATCGCCGGGATGACCGGTCAGGCGGCGGCGGCGGCGCGCCTGTACGGGGTCGCCGAAGCGCTCCGCGAACGCCTGGACACGCCGATTCCGCCGTTCTACCTCCCCGGCTACGAACGCGAGGTCGACGTCGCGAGGAAGGCCCTGGGCGCCGATGCATTCGCCGCGGCGCGAGCCGCAGGCCGGGCGCTTCCGCTCGGCGAGGCCGTGGTTGAGGCGCTCGCGCTGGCCGAGGCGCTCGGGCAGCGGCCGGAGCCTGTTGCCGCACCGGCGCGGACGGCAGCCACGCACGGACATCTCAGTGAACGCGAACTGGAGGTACTCCCGCTCCTTGCCGCCGGCTATTCCGATCGGGAAATCGCCGACGCGCTGTTCATCAGTCCGCGCACGGCTCAGGGGCACGTCGCGAAGGTCCTCGCCAAACTCGGCGTCCGCACCCGTGCCGCCGCCGTCGGTGCGGCGATCGCCGCCGGGCTCATCCCGCTGGGGCCTCCGGCCTCCTGATTCGCTGCCCAGCGCCGGCGACTACGTAGGGCGTACGACCCTACGTAGCGGCCGCGTGCCGTTCGCTCCTACGTAGCGGCCGGGCGCAAACGCGTAATCCACACACTATTCACCCGGTTCCCCGTCGCCGACGATGGCGTCGCGGTCGCGAGATCGGCGACGCGTTCATCGAAGCGACGGAGGAGACCACCGTGAACCCGAATCTGACCACCTATGCGATTGCCGACCAAATCGAGCGCCATCGTATTGCCTCTCGCCCCGAAGTGCTGCGGACCCGGCGGATCCGTCCGGTGCGGGATGCCGAGGTGCGCAGTCGGGTTGACTGGTTCATCCGACTCGGCAATGCCGCGCTCGCCTTCGCCGGCCGGGTGCAGCGGGTGGCCCCGCTCCGTCGTCAGCCGGCGGTCACTCGTTAGGGAATCGGACTTCGGGCCATCGGTTTGACACGGAGGGGAAGGTGGGCGTTCGATGGGGAGGATCCTTGTTTCGATTCGGTGCCTCATCTTGCTGGTCACGATTGCCGGCCCGTTTGCTTCGTTCGCGGTCGGTGCCATTCCCGTCGCCGCGGCCTCGGCACGTGATGTCGACAAGGACGACGTCCCTGACCGCGCCGACAACTGCCGCACGGTTGCCAATCCCGACCAGACCGACAGCGACGGCGACGGCAAGGGCGATGCCTGTGACGCGCAGGCGGCCGGCGCGACCGGCGGCGACGCGAACGGGGGCGACGCGACCGCGGCACAGGTCCAGACCACAGCCAAACCGACTCCCACGCCGACCCCGCCGCCCGACAAGGATCGCGACGGCGTCGTCGATGCCGCCGACAACTGCCGCGAGGTGGCGAACCCGGACCAGCTCGACAGCGACGGCGACGGCAGGGGCGACGTCTGTGACGGTGACGACGACGGTGACGGCAAGAACGACAGACGGGACAATTGCCCGCTGGTGCCCAATCACGACCAGGCGGACGGCGACCGCGACGGGATCGGCGACGACTGCGACCCCGTCGACAACCGAACCCTCGACGACGACGGCGACGGCGTCGGCAACCGCCACGACAACTGCCCGGCCGCACCCAACCCCGACCAACTCGACACGGACGGCGACGGTAAGGGCGACGCCTGCGATAGCGACGACGACGGCGACGGTAAGGCCGACAACCGCGACAACTGCCCATTGGTTGCCAACAAGAACCAGCACGACCGCGACAAGGACGGCCTGGGCGATGCCTGCGACGACGACCGCGACGGTGACGGTGCCGCCAATGCCGCCGACAACTGCGAGGACGCCGCGAATCCCGATCAGGCGGACCTCGACGGGGATGGTCAGGGCGACGCCTGCGATGCCGACGACGACGGCGATGGGCCGAAAGATAGCAAGGACAACTGCCGGCGGGTCCCCAATCCCGACCAACTCGACACCGACCGCGACGGCAAAGGCGACGCCTGCGACGCCGATGACGATGGCGATGGCAAACCCGATGACCACGACAACTGCCCGCAGATCGCCAACCGCGATCAGAAGGATCGGGACGGCGACGGCAAGGGTGACGCCTGCGATCCGACGGACGACGGTGACCCGGACGGCGACGGGGTGCGCGGAACCGCCGACAATTGCCCATCGACTGCGAATGCGGATCAGCACGACGCCGATGGTGACGGGATCGGCGATGCCTGCGACCCGACGGACAACCGGGACGCCGACCACGACGGCGTCGGCGACGCGACCGACAACTGCAAGGACGTCGCGAATCCCGATCAGGCCGACCTGGACGGCGACAAAACCGGCGATGCGTGCGACGCCGATGACGACGGTGACGGGGTCGCCGATGCGCAGGACACCTGCCCGGCGGTCAAGAATGCCGACCAGACGGACACGGACGGCGACGGCATGGGCGACGCGTGCGACCCGGACGACGACAACGACACCGTCGCCGATGCCGGCGACAACTGCCCGCTCGTCGCGAACACCGACCAGGCCGATCTCGATGGGGACGGACTAGGCGACGCCTGCGACCAGACCGACGACCGGGATGGCGACCAGGACGGCGTGCGGGATGCCGCCGACAACTGCCCGACCGTGGCCAACGCGGACCAGGCCGACGAGGACGGGGACGGCAAGGGGACGGCCTGCGACCCGGACGGGGTCGTGGTGATCCAATCCCTCGACACGATCGATACGCCGTTGGTCGGTCTTTGCTACACGTTGACGAGTGCCGAGCCGGCGGTCAGGCACTGCGACGCCGATGATGGGCAGAACGACGGGTCCACGCGCTTCGACAACGTCCTGCCGGACATTGCGCAGTTCACGCAGGAAGGGTCATTCAACTTCGGCGTCTTCGTCTCCGCCGGGCAGATCTCGACGGTGCCGGTGCTGGTGCCGACCTGGGGTCGACTGGAGATCGATGCCGTAGATGGGAGTGGCAACGCGCTCCCCGGTGGCTGCTACCTGGCGATTCCCGCCTCGGGTGGGACCACCTGGGGAGCCTGCGACGGGATGGGTTTGGACGCGGACGGTGAGCGCAACGGCTCCGTCGTGTTGACGAGTCTGGATCCGGGTACCTACACGGTGCGTACCCAGGTGCCGCCGGCGGGGTACTCGAGTGCCGACGATCAGTCCGCCGTGGTCTCGCCGCGGCAACTGACGACGGCACAGGTCCAGCACCTGAAGCGCGGCGTGCTGACCGTCGACGTGGTCGATCGCGACGCGGGCGGCCCCGTTTCGGGCGTCACGCTGACGTTCGTGGCGCAGAGCGGCGGCAGCCAGACCTCGGTCCAGGATGGGGGCTTCGGCGATGGCGACGGCGGCGCAAACGGCGTGCTCGTCGTTCAGGACCTCGATCCCGGCAACTACACGGTCTATCCGACGGGTGTCGACGGCTACGAGCAGCCGGCGCCGTTCTCGGTCGAGGTGACGCGCGACGACCAGACCCTCGTCCTGCAGTACTTCCGACCGGCCACGCTCAACGTCCAGGCGCTCGGTCCCGACGGTGAGAGCGTCTCCGTCTGCTACCGGCTCTTCCTCGACGATGGCACGGGGCATGCCGACCAGTCTCAGCCCGCGGTCGTCACCGCCTCGGCGTTCTTCGACGGCGAGTACTGCGACTTCGGCTCGGGTACCGCGACGATCGGTCACCTGCCGGCCGGGGGCTACGTCCTGGTCAATTCCTCGTCGAGCTTCGGCTACGGTCTCGCGCCCGATCTGCCGGTGGCGGTCGCGCCCGGCGAGAGCAAGTCGGTCACCGCGCACGTCCCGCTGCAGACCTGGACCGTCAATCTCCGCGTCGTCGGTGACAACAACCTCGACCCGCTGACCGGGACCTGCTTCGCCATCCTGGCGGACGGTGCCGACGACACGCCGTTGCAGACGGTCTGCGACGGCCAGGCCGGTGACGGCGACGGGGTGGACAACGGGACGCTGGCGCTCACCCTCGCCGGTCTCCGCAACTACCGGTATCACCAGACGCAGCTTCACGACGGCTACCTGGTCGCGCCGGACGGCACGATTTCGGCGTACAGCACCGACGTGGAGGTGCGCGACCCGTTCGATTGGGACCCCGACCATGACGGCGTCCATTCGCTGATCGACAATTGTCCGACGGTTGCCAACGCCGATCAGGCCGACGCCGACGGCGACGGTATCGGGGATGTCTGCGATCCCGACCTCGGCACGATCGTGGTCCACGTTGCGGACGAACTCGGCAATCCGGCGCCCGGCGCCGCCTTCAGGATCGCGTCGAGCCTCGGCTTCCATCGCGTGGCCGATGCGGACGACGGTGAGCAAGACGGGACGATCGCGGTCCGTGGGCTCGGTGCGACCCTGTGGTCTGTCGATCAAGAGCGAGCGGCGACCGGCACCTCGCGTCTTTGGAGCCAGGACGGGACCACGCACACCGATCACGTCCAGATGACCGCCGGACAAACGGCCACGCTGACGATCACGAATCCGCGCAAAGCGGTGCTGGACGTTCACATGCTCGACGACTCCGGCCAGCCGATTCTCGGCGGATGCTTTCGGTTCACTGACGATCCGCCGACCGACTCCACCCCCGGACAGTGGCTCTGGTGCGACGGCGGGATGCTTCCCGACGGGACGCCGATGGGTCAGGATGCCGATGGTCTGACCGGCATCGTCTCGCTGCCGACGATCCCAGGTACCTACACCGTGCACGAATATGCCCCGCCTCATGGCTACGTCCCGGTCGGCGACCAAACCGTCACGCTCACGGGCGGGCAAACGCTCGTGCTCAACCTCCACTACGCGAGACGCGGCACCTTGACGGTCCACCTCATCGCCGCCGACACCGGGCAGCCCCTTCCCGGCGCCGCATTCGACATCTCGCGCGCCAACAACGGTCAACCCGGCGACTACGTCAATTTCGTTCGAGACGGCTACCACCAGACGAGCGGTCTTGGCATCGACGGCGACGGGTCGGTCGACGGGACGTTGGTGATCGATTGGCTCGATCCGGGAACCTATGTGCTCCGACCGAGCTATGACCAACCGACGCGTACCCTTAGCGGGTATCTCGCACCGGCCATCAGTTCCGTCACCGTCACCTCAGGTACCACCGAGATCACGATCGCCTACGACCTGGAAGGAGCGATTGTC
>DATBFX010000286.1:0-4306 GCA_036558305.1 Thermomicrobiales bacterium
CTCCAAAGGCGCCTCGCGCCGGTCCGCACGCGTGTCGTCGCCCGACGCCATCGTGGGGAGGGTGCCCAGGTGCCGCCGGAGGATCAGCTCAGCCTGCCAGGGCAGGGGCCGCAGTTCGGTCACCGCGGCGCGCGTCAGCGCGTCGTACGTTTCATGGTCGAGGTCAAGGCGCAGTCGCATCGGCCCGTCTCCTTTCGTCGGAAACGAGCGTAGGACAGCGCCTCATCCCGTGGCGTGAAAAAGCGGGAAAAAACTCAGCGATCGGCCGCCAGGCGGAGCAGGTCGTCCCAGGTCATCCCGGTTCGCCTTTCGACGCGCCGGAGTTGGGCGCGGAACGAGTTTCCGGGGTCGGTCGGGCCGTCGCCGCGCGCGTCACCGTCGCGGCGCAGTCCGTAAAAGTGAATGCCGACATCCCGCTTGATTCGTCGAGACACCGCCCGAGCGATCGGCGGACGCAAGTCCCGCGGCGCTGCTTTGCTGCGGATCACGGTCACGATGTTGGCAATCTCGACGTGCGGATCGTAGGCAAGGACGCCGCCGTTGTTCCGCGCCACGAACGCGCGAAAGAGACGGAGGCCGCGGGCAATCTCCCGCCCATCTTGGAGCCGCAGGTCGACCGTCGCCGCACCAGGCAGATCGAGACGGAATGGCCCGTCCGGCGCGGACCAGTTCCAGCGGAACGCGAGACTCAGGCCGGGGACGGCATCAACATCGAGCGTCACGCCGAACCAGACGACGTACCGCGGCTCGCCGCCAATGTCGATGCCGGCGAAGGGTTGCAACGAGTTCCCGATGTCCCAGCTGTGCGCGTCGAGGAGCACTCCCGCGAAGGCTGCCGTCGAAAAACCCTCGGCTTGCCAAAACGGATCATACCCGCGCATGACCGCCAGCGTGGCGCGCTCCGGGATGTCGGTCTCGCGACGGATGGCGCTCGTCACCATGGCGGAGACGTCCGGACCGCGGCAGTCCGTGCACAGCAGGACGTCGGAGTCCGGCGACCGCAGTACCCACGCGCCGCCCGCGTCCGCTATGTACCGCGGTTCGCCGAGGTCGAGGTCGTCGATCGGCCGCGCGCACGTCGTGCAGGCCAGGGTCAACGGTGCTACGGTTCGCATGCGTTCGGCCCTCCACGCCGTTCGCCATGCGCCCGGCCGTCTCATCCACGGCGCGGGCGCTTCGCTTCGTTCGTACGAGTGTAGCAGCGACAATCCGCCGGCGTGTCCGTGTAGCAGGGTGTAGCAAAACTGTAGCAGAATGGCGAGACGGCGGGAGACGGCAAGAGACGCGGTGAGCGAAAAAGGCCGGAGGTATGCGGGATTTTGGATGCGGTGACACGGCGGGAGACGATCGGAAGGCAACTTTTAATCCGTTGGTTCTGGGTTCGAGTCCCAGCGGGGTCACCGAAGAAAACCCTGATTTGAAGCCAAGAACCGCGATCTTGTCGATCGCGGTTCTTGGCTTCAGCTTCAATTGACAGCCAACAGCCCTCCGACGGCCGCTTGGAGCGCTTCCCGTCAGCGCTCGGCGGTCAGGACCTCGTCCATCAGCCTCGCCGCCTCGTGCTCCAGGACCGGATGCCCATCACCGCACAAAGGAAAGCAAGATGGCAGTTTCTTAGGTCCTTCCCCACGGATCTTCGATGACGTAGTCCAGGTTCGTGACCGGCAGTTGCACCGGGCTCCGCAGCCGGCTGCTTTCGTGCCACGCCACGGCCAACTCCAGGTCCGCCCGGCTGTCTCGGAGATCGGACGCCGGTTTCTCACCGGTTTCGATCGCCCGGACCAGCTCGTCCACCGCGACCGTCATCGCGCTGCGGGCGTGCACCGATCCGGGAAAGCCGCGCTTCACCCACTCCTTGCCGGCACCGACCTCGGCGAACGTGTACAACTCCGGCGCCACACGCGACCCGACCCGGATGCGCCCCGTCGTCCCGACGATGTCCAATTCGATGGGCGCGGCGTGGCCGACGCGGCTGTTGATCAGCACGTCGGTGCCATCCTGGAATCTCACGAGTCCTGCCCCGCCGGGATCGAAGGTGCCGTCCCCCGGGTCGAGTTGGCCGAAGACCCACGCCGCTTCGGCCCCGATCAGGTACCGCAAGAGATCGAAGAGGTGCGTCCCCCCGAACAGCATCCCCTCGTGCCAATGGGCCATCACCGTCTTCAACGACCCGATCGTGCCCTCCCGCAGGAGGTCCCGGATGCGGCGGTAAAAGGGATCGTAGGTGCGCGTGTGGTTGACCGCCGCCCGGATGCCCTTGCCGTCGAAGGCGGCGATGAGGCGGTCGGCGTCGGCCAGGCTCTGGGTGACCGGTTTCTCCATGAACACCCCTCGCACACCCGCCTCGGCAACGGCCATGGCCACCTCCAGGTGGCTGCGGGTGGGGGTACAGACGCTGACGACGTCGAGCGCTTCCCGCCGGAGCATCTCCCGGTAGTCGGCATAGGTCGCCGCCACGACCCACCGTCGACCGAATTCGGCGAGCCGCTCGGCGTTCGTGTCGGCGGCTGCCACGATCCGAGTTGCCGGCACCTCGGCGTACGCTCCCGCGTGCGAGTAGGGGAGCAGTTGGCCGCCGGGCGCGCGCTCCACCTCGTCCTGGATGCTGCTCGCGATCCGGCCCGTGCCGATGATGCCCACGCGATACAGGGTTGATTTTCCCGCCATCGCTGTCTCCGATGTCCGCCGGGAAACAGCCCGGCCACCTACCCCCGCGTCCGCGTCCGCGGGTCGAGAAAGTCGCGGAGTCCGTCCCCGAGCAGGTTGATGGCCAGCACGGCGGCGACGATGGCCAGGCCCGGGAAGAGCGCCATCCAGGGAGCGAGGGTGACGTAGTTGCGGGCCTCGCCGAGCATCTTGCCCCACGACGGGGTCGGGGGTTGGGCGCCAAGCCCGAGGAAGCTCAGGGCCGCCTCGTCGAGGATCGCCGCCGAAAAGGAAATGGTGGCCTGGACCACGAGCGGCGTCATGGAATTGGGCAGGACGTGGCGCAGCACGAGCCGCCGCGACCCGACCCCGACGACCCGCGCCGCGACCATGAACTCCATCCCCATCACCGACAACACGGGGGCGCGGGCGGTGCGGGCGAAGATCGGGATGATGACGATGCCGATGGCGACCATCGCGTTGGTCAGGCTCGGGCCCAGCACCGCGGCGATCAGGATGGCGAGGACGAGCGCCGGAAAGGCGAACAACACGTCCATCAGGCGCATGATGGCGTTGTCGATTCGCCCGCCCGCGACCCCGGCGACGATACCGAGGCTGCCGCCGATCAGCAACCCGATCGGCACGCAGATCAGTCCCACCTCGAGCGAGACCCGCGAGCCGAGGACCACCCGGCTGAAGACGTCCTGACCGAACTTGTCGGTGCCGAAGAGGTAGGTGCGGTTGGGGGCGACGAACGGCGGCCCGCTCTGGTCGCCGGCGTCGTAGGGGGCGATCAGGTCCGCGGCGAGGGCGACCAGGACAATGCCGAGGAGCACGGTCGTCCCGAGCATCCCGATCGGCTGGCGCCGGGCGAACCGCCGCAGCGTCGCCACCGGCGCACGCCGTGGCCGCGCCGCCGCCGCGATCGCGCCGCCGCCCCTGCGGGGCGGGGCGACGTCCCCGGCGGCCACCTCCTCCCACCTCGCCTCGTTCATCGCCCCTGCCCGCTCATGCCGTCGGTACCGGATGCGCCGTCGCCCACGCCCGCCGCCATCACGCGTACCGAATGCGCGGATCAAGGGCGACGTAGAGCACGTCGACCGCCAGGTTGACCAGCGCGAACATGACCGCGGCGACGAGGACGACCGACTGGACGGTCGTGTAGTCCCGCTGGTAGATCGAGGTCGCGATCATCCAGCCGATGCCCGGTAGGCCGAAGATCTGCTCGACGATCACCGCCCCACCGAGGAGGTAGCCGACGTTCATCCCGACGAGCGTGACGATCGGAATGGCGGCGTTGCGCAACCCGTGCCGGGCGACGACCCGGCCCTCGGCCAGCCCCTTGGCCCGGGCGACCTGGACATAGTCCTGCCCGAGCACCTCCAGCATCGTCGACCGCGTCATCCGCATGATGTTGGCGACCATCAGGAGCGCCAGCGAGACCGCCGGCATCCACATCTGCGCCAGGTTCGTGAGCGGATCCCGGAAGAACGGGACGAAGATCGGCGGCGGCAACCAGCCGAGGTACCGCGACGAGACCAGCAGCAGCATGATCGCCAGCCAGAAGTTCGGGATCGACAAACCCAGCACCCCCAGGAGACGGACGACCAGGTCGGCGAGCGAGTTCGGATGGGTGGCGGAGACGATCCCGAGCGGCACG
>DATBFX010000287.1:0-12874 GCA_036558305.1 Thermomicrobiales bacterium
TTGCGGCCCGGTCAAACCTTGCGCGCCGGTCCCCCCGGTCGGGCCGGTCGCTCCGGTCTGCCCTTGGATGCCTTGCGCGCCGGATGGGCCGACGATGGGGCCGACATTCGTCCAGCCGCCTGCGCCGTCTGACACCCAGCCATCCCCGGTGTCCGACGTGATCCACAGATCCCCGGCCTGCGCACCGGCCGGGAGGTCCGCGAACGTGGGGACTGCGCCGAGCAGCTTGACCGACGTGCCGTCCTGCCCCGAGACACCGGTCGGGCCTTGAATTCCCTGCGGTCCGGTGGGTCCGGTGATCCCCTGCGGACCGGTGATCCCCTGCGGGCCGGTGGGTCCGGTCGCCCCGGTTGTTCCAGTCTCGCCTTGCGGTCCCGACACCGTCGAGTCGGCCCCGGTCGGACCGACGGGACCGGTCGCTCCTCCTGGGCCGGTTGCGCCGGTCACACCGACCCCAGTCGGACCCGACGGACCCTGCACTCCGGTATTGCCCTGTATACCGGAGACGCCGGTTGGGCCGGTCGCTCCGGTGGTGCCCGGTGCTCCTTGCGGACCGGTCACCCCCGTCACGCCCTGAGTACCGGCAGTACCGGCTGCCCCCGTGCCGCCGGTCACACCAGTCGCCCCAGTCACCCCAGTCGTGCCCTGAATACCTGGGGCACCGGATGGGCCGATGTCCCCGGTCGCCCCGGTCGTGCCGACACCGGTCACGCCCTGGACGCCGGTCGCCCCCGTGACGCCCTGTGTGCCGGTCGCTCCGGTCTCGCCGGGGATGCCGCTGATGCCGGACACACCAGTCGGTCCGGTCGCGCCCTCAATCCCGGTGACGCCTTGCGGTCCGGTGGCTCCCGTTTCTCCCGGCACACCCGGCACACCCGACACACCCGACACACCCGATGAGCCGGTGGCCCCGGCGACCCCGGACGGTCCCGTATCCCCTGTCGGGCCGGTCATGCCGGGCGGACCTTGGATCTGGCCGATGTCGGTCCAGCCGCCCGCCCCGTCGGACACCCAGCCGTGACCGGTGTCCGCGGAGATCCACATATCCCCGGCTTGCGCGTCCGGCGGCAGGTCGTCCGGGGCGTGCGGGACGGTGCCCTCGACCGAGATCGAGGTGCCCGACGGTCCGGTCGTGCCGGTCACCCCGGTCGTGCCGGTGACCCCGGTAACACCGGTCACCCCGAGCGGGCCGGTGGCCCCCGTGACTCCGGTGACCCCAGTCGCTCCGACCGCGCCCGTGCCGCCCGTCGGCCCGACCGGCCCGGTTCCGCCCGTCGGCCCGGATGCTCCGACCGCGCCCGTGCCACCCGTCGGCCCGGTCAAACCCGGTGACCCGGTGACCCCCTGAATCCCTTGCGGACCGGTCTGCCCGGTCGGCCCGGACACGCCCTGTGCGCCGCTAGGACCGGTCGGCCCCGTCGGCCCGGCTACACCTACCGGACCGGTCGCCCCAGTCGCTCCTGGGGCACCCGGGCCACCTGTGGTGCCCGGGAAACCTTGCGGGCCGGTCACACCTGTGACCCCCGTGGGACCGGTGACACCCTGCTGGCCGGGGAGACCCGACCAGCCCTGCGGACCGGTCGCCCCAGTGACGCCCATCCCGGTCGGGCCGGTCGCCCCGGTGGTGCCCTTCAACCCGGATGGGCCGGTCGGGCCGGTGCTTCCGACAGCCCCGTTGGGACCGGTCGCCCCGGTGGTGCCTTTGACTCCGGTGACCCCGGTCGGCCCGGCGATACCCTGCGGGCCGGTCGCGCCAGCGGGACCGGCCGGACCCTGCGGCCCCTGCGGGCCGACGATTGGTCCGGCGTTCTGCCATGAGGTGCCGTCCCAGAACACCAACTCGCCCGGGCGGGGCTGCCGGGCGGGGAGTGACGGGTTCGTCGGGTCCGGCATCACCGGCATCCACGGCATCGTCTGATCGATCACCCAGGCGTCGCCGGACTCCGGGTTCGACGGCATCGCCGTGTCGTCGGTGCCGAGCCGTCCCTTGATCGTCAGCCCGGCCCCGGCTGCGCCGGTTCCGCCGGTCGGCCCGGACGGTCCGCTGGGACCCGTCAGGTTGCCGCGGTATTCGAGCCGGAAGCTGCTGTTGACGACGAACAGTTCGCCGTCGGCCGAATCGATCCACGAGTCCCCGACGACGGAGCCGAGCGGGGCGATGTTGCCGGTTTGCAGCCCGGTCGAGACCTGGACCCGTTCGCCACGTGGGCCGGTGGTCCCCGACGGACCGGTTTCACCGCGTGGGCCGGTGCCTCCCGTGGCTCCGGTGACGCCCTGCCCCGTAGGTCCGGTCGGCCCGGTCGGCCCTTGCGGCCCGGTGACGCCGACCCCGACCGGGCCGGTCGCCCCGGTGATGCCTTGCGGCCCCTGCGACGTGGCTTCCCACCGGTCGAGGATGGCGTCGATCTCGAAGGCGAAGTTCCGCATCCGGCGGGCGGTGATTTCCTCCGACGAGTTGTCCGAGAACGGGGCCGAGTCCGGTTCGATCCCGGCCTCGATGCGTTGATGGTTCCGCATCCATTTCTCGTCCAGGGAGAACTCGGAAGTGCTCACGGCACTAGCTCTGCGTGCGGAACGCCAGATCGAACGGGTCGGGCACCGGGTCGGTCACATCCTGGTCCCCGAACTGTCCACCGCAGTCCCCTTGCCGGGAGAACGTGCGGATCCCGGCCATCGGGTCGATGAACTGGCCTGAGATGTTGCGCCGAGCGATTGCCAACCAATGATCCAGACGGCCCATTCCCGTATACCCCTTTGTCAAGAAGTCCTGCGGGTCGAGCACCGTCCACGACACTCCTTGCCGGGTGATCGACTGGACCCGTTCGGGCAGTGAGCACGCCTTGTTCGCCGCCGCTTTGGCGTACTCGCAGGCGAGCCAGCCGACAATGGCCGACGTGCCCGGCGGCAGGTTGTTGTCGATGGCGTAGGTGATTCGGAACACGTTGCCGTCGCAGCCGCACATGAACGTGCGCGGGTAGAACTGGCCGACGGAGCCGGTGCCCGGGGCGCAGCAGAACGAGACGATGTTGACCGCTTCGAGGCACCAGTCGTTCCACGGGTCGGCGTCGGTGCCGCAGTGATGCACCCGTTCGACCGACTTGATGAACTCGACGGGGCCGCGTCGCAATCGGATCTTGCAGCCGGTCAGCTTGTAGTCCTCGGCCCAGCACTGCTCGCCGTGGAACGCGCCGTTCGTCAGTGACCACAGCACCCACGACGCCTGGGCGATGGCGTCTTCGAGGATCTTCTGTTCTGCCGCCGCCTGGTCGTCGCGTTCCCAGTAGACGACCTCAGTGAAGTCCCCGGCCACGTGCCGCTGCATGAACATGCCGTCGGGGAACCGGGATTCGATCCTGAACCCGGTCCGTCCGGCGACGCCGGGCAACGGGGCGACAATCGTGTACTGCACGGCGAGTGTCCCGTTGACCAGCACCCGAATCAGGCCGGACTGCAACTCGTAGCGGACCACCATGTCCTCGGTCCAGTCCAACGGGATTGTCGGGGTGACGTTGACGCCGAGCCGGAGCAGCCCGATCACGTCGGCGTCGAGGTATACGGCGTAGCCGCTATCGACACCGCCGCCTTCGTCCACCCCGTCGAGCAGTAACGCCTGAACTGGTGTGGAGATGTCCTTGGCGGACAGAGTCCATTCGATCCAGTGGTCGCCGGACAGGATCCCGCTGCGGGCCGCGGCTCCGGTCCATTTCCCCGCCCCGTCGGGCAGTCCGACGGCGTTGCCCTGTCCGTCGAGGATCGGCATCAGTTCGGGTGGGATCGGGTCGTAGCCGAGCGTGGTCAGCGCGGTCCCGGCGTCCCCGTCGAACGGTTCATCGAACAGCACGTTGAGCGCTGTGGTGGAGATCGCCGGGTTCAGTCCGAGCGGCACATCCTGCGTAGCGCGGTATACGAATCCGTCGGCGGCGTACACGAGATCGTCGGTCTCGTAGCTCGTGACACTGTTCCAGGTGGTGATCTCGTGGAAGGTGAACTCGGGGCAGGTGGCGGCGACGACCTCGGGGTCGGCCCACAGTTCCTCGAATCCGATGGGGGTGACGACCGTGGTCACGGCCGGTCACGCTACTTGCCGGGGGTGCTCCGACCTGGGGAAACTGGTGTCATGGCCGATGTCGTGTTCGTGATCCACCCGGCGGCATTCCAGAAGTTGACGAAGTTCCGCACCGGGGAGGTCGGCACCTACATCGAGAAGGTGACCAAGGTTGTCCACGTGGCGATCAAGGAGCAGGCTCCGGCCCCGGGGAAGCCGCCGATCAACCGGACGTTCATCAACTACGCCACCGGCCGGTTGGAGGACTCCATCCACTTCGACGTGGTGGCGAACGGCGCGGAGGAAGTGACCGGGATCGTCGGGGTCGGGGAGGAACACGCGAAGTACGTGATCCACGGCACGGTGCCCCACGTGATCAAACCGAAGACGAAGAAGGTGCTCTATTTCTTCTGGCACAAGAAGGGACGGTTCGTCGCGTTGAAGCATGTCAACCATCCGGGGACGATGGCGAACGACTTCATGACCCGCGGCTTCATCGCCGGGTCCGCCCTGTTCGGGATCCGCTAGACGCGTAGGTCGAGCCGGGCCAGCATCCGGGGAGACCTCGGCGGGGCGTCGCTGAGGGGGCACCAGTTGATCGGGGCGTCAGAGAAGTCCTCGATGGTGAGGATGCGGCCGAGCCGGGCTTCGAGGCAGCCGATGCACAGCATCACCGCGCCGGGGCCGACAGCTTGCTCGAACCCGGCGGCACGCCAGCCGACCGCCCATTCCCACAGGTCGTCGTGGACGTGGTACATCTCACCGACCGCCCACGTGTCCACACCGCAGTCGGCGCATCGGTGACGGTGGCTCACGGCACGGTGAGCACGGCCGGGAGCCAGCCGACGTGGTTGCCTTCGGACAGGCCGATGATCCGCTGCCCGGTCTCTTTGTGGAGCAGTTCCCGCAGCGACGAGTCGTCGTGGGTGGCGATCACTTTGCCGGTCGAGCCGTCGGCGTAGAGGACGGTGTACTCGAAGATCGGATATTCGAGTACACCGTCCTCGGCCCGCCGCACCCGGGGGAGTGGAGGCGGCGAGGCTTTCTTGGCGACTTTCTTAGCGGGCGGACCTTCGGTCATCAGAACGTCTTGAAGTAGGCGTGTAGCCGAAGGCTGCCCTTGAACGCCACGCCTGCCGTGCCACCCCGACACTCCCGGTACGTCCGGGCCTGGTAGTGGTAGCGGACGTTGCCGATCTGCGACCAGGTGTTGCTGATGATCTGCCCGCGGACGCCGGTCTTGGCGTATACCGCTGCCGGGGTGTCGCCGGTCAAGTCGAAGGCGGTGTGAATCGAGCGGTACTCGGCCAGCGTCACGCAGTCGGCGTGCGCCGCCGCCGGGGCGGCGACGAGGACGCTGAGCGCGGTCACGATGGCGACGATCAGTGTCCTCATTGCGGCACCCCGTACTTCTCGTCCATTTCCTCGGCGTGCTGGATCCGCCACAGTTCCCGCCAGCATCCCAGCATCGCCTCGTAGAAGGCGTCGTCGTCCCCGGCGACCGCTTCCTTCACGTGGGACGTGTAGTCCATGTCCCGCAGCGCGTTGATGGCGAGCCACGCCACCTTCGGCCAGGGCACGTCGGCGTGCCAGCGGTAGTCGCCGTCGGTGACCTCGATGATGTCGGCGTTGGGGAAGGCCGCTTCCAGGTGTGCCCGTTTGCGGGCGCGGACCCGGCGAAGGTGCGGGTCGGTGTCGTGGGCGACGACCGAGAGGAAGCCGCCCTGCTTGGTGAAGATCCACATCAGGCATCACCGCCCTCGTCGTAGCCGATCAGGTCGAGGATCGCGGTCAGGTCACGCTCGTAGCGGGCCTTCTCCGCAGCACTCGGTCGGGGCAGGCCCAGCCGGTCACGCCACTTCTCGGTGTTCTTGCGGGCGGCTTCCAACTCGTCCGGGTCGGTGATCGCCCGGGGATCCTTCGGTCGTAGCACTGTCATTTCGTCTGTCTCCTGTCTAATGTCTAGGTCTGTCAGTATACCGTTTACCGGTCATCGAATGTTGGCCTTCACCGCCGCCAGGGTGGCCTCGTTGAGCCGGTCGAACCCGACCGTGCCGTACCTGCCCGTCGTCGTCGGCGGCTGGACGATGGTCACGTTGTCCAAGTGCAGATCCTTGATCCAGCCGACGCCCTCGTCGTACGCCGACGAACCGACCCACAGCACGTGGGTTCCAGCCCGGTCGAAGTCCCGCAGCCACAACTCGACCTTCTCCTGTTCTTCGTACTTGACGAGGTAGGCGTCGGAGACGACGATCAGGATCCGGGCGGCGTAGCTGGGAGCGGCCAGGTGCAGAACCCCGTCGAGCGCGGCCAGCGCCAGGTCGCATTCCTCCGTGCCGTCGTCGGCGGGAACGCCCCGCACGACCGACAGGATCTCGCCCGGCCGGGCGATGGACTTGACGTTGTCCCCGAACGTGACGGCGGCGGTGCGAGCACCGATGCGGTGACCGGCGTTCGTCCACACGTAGGCGAAATCGGCCACCGTCTGCTCAGCCCATTTCATCGAAGCGGACGTGTCAGTGGCGATGCCGACTACGAGCGGCCGGGCCGTCGAGTGGCGACGGACGGAGCCGCGCCACGGTTCGGCGCTCACCATGCGGCCCTGCGCCCGCTCCGCGGACGCCCGCACTGCCTCCCGGGAACGGAGACGACCGGGAGGCAGCACGGCGGGACGGGCGACCTTGCTGATCGCGGGGAGTGACAGATCGGACAGCACCTTGCTCACTTCGAGCACGGCCTGACGGTGATGCTTCATGGGTTCCTGCTCGAAGATCGTGGTGGACTTCCGCTTGTTGCCGAACACCCGGTGCGCGGCCTCCATCGACTTCCACCGGATCGGGGTGCTCTCGACCTTGTTCCAGTCTTCGGACAGGGTTTCCTCCAAGTGCTTCAACGCGGCGTCGGTCAGTTCCTTCGCCTCGCTGGTGGGGTCACCGGTTTCGTCGTCGTCGTCGGGTGTGCTGACGATGGACCCCTTCTCACCCAAGTCCCAATCCAGTTCGCCGTCGCCTTCGTCGGGTTCGGGATCGGACTTCGAGCGGCCGTCGTCGGACTCGTCGTCGGACGTGTCGTCCGGCTCACCCTTGTCGGTGTTGTCGCCGGGTTCGGTGTCGTCGTCGGTGTCGTCATCCTCGTCGGACTTGTCGGACTTGCCGCCGCCCTTGCCCGGCTCACCCTCGCCCTCACCCTTGCCCTTGCCACGTGCGCCGGTTCCGTCCGGCTCGCCGTCGCAGGAGTCGTCGCCGTCGGAGGTTTCCTCACCGACCAGTTCGACCCACTCGTCGCAGATCTCGATCAGCCGGGCGGTGTCGCGGGGCAGGATCAGGGTGACGGTCTCTTGCAGCAGGTCCATCAACGCATCGACGGTGTCGTCGCCCAGCAGGACGCGGGCGGCTTCGTCCATCGGCTTCGTCTCGGCCATCGTGGCGATCCCGCCCAGGGTGCGGCCCTGGACGAGCGCCCAGGCCCGGGCCACGGTCGGCTTCGACGTGGTGTCGAGCGAGCGGATGCCTTTGAGGACGATGGTGAAGCTGGCCCGCAGCCCGGACCGGCCACGTGGGAACCGGCGGATGGCGTGGTTCTCGACCCGCACTTCCTCGAAGGTGGTGAGCAGTTGGCTGTGGTGGGGGGCCAGCTTCTCGGCGTCGCGCAGCGCCTCAGAGATCGCGGCGTGCGACGCTTCGTGGGCGAGCAGCCCTTCGGACTTCGCCCAATCGAACCCGGTGCCCATTCCCCGGACGTTGTCGGTGTCGATCCCGGCCTCGTCGGCGTGGATGTAGATGTCACCGGTCTGCGGCACGTACCATGCCGGAGCCGGAGGGTTGGGCACGTCTTCGGTGCCGACGTACCGGGCGACCGGGGTGCGGACGTTGGCGATATGGGTGAGCGCCGCATGGGCGTTGAGCCGGGCGCTCGCCTGGTTGTGGGTTTCGTTCTTGCTGGTGATCACGTTCATGTCTAGGTCTCCGTTTACAGTTTACCGCTTACAGCGGGAAGTTGATGGGCCAAGCCTGCGAGTTATCGACCGGCTTCGAGAAGTCGTACTTGCCGAAGTCCCGCTCGATCCGGTACTGCCCACGGAAGCGGGCGGCGGGGATCTGATCGGCTTCGACCTGACTGACGGAGTCGGCCTCCAACTCCACGAGCAGTGGACGCCCGAACAGCTTGATGCCGGGCCGGGCGAGCACACCGTCGAGGAAGGTCAACACCTTCTCCAACGACTCGACTCGCTTGTGCCGCCAGTTCGCCTTCGTCGCCCCCTTCGGGCGGGCCGATGCGTAGAGGTTCGGGCCGACGACGAAGTACCGGGTGTGGGATTCGTTGCCCGGTGTCTCGTTGACGACTTCGAGGTACAGCCCGTAGCTGCCGGTGCCCTCCGTGCCTCTCGCCTTGACGACGAACGGCCGCAGGGTGGACTTCGCCCGGATGCGCCGGACGTTGTTGGCAACCGTGTCGGCGGACATCGCCCGCTGCCGCACACCGCTGCCGCTGATTCGGGTCGGCGGCTCGCCGGGGCTTGCGCCTTCGGTGGCCGGGGTCTCGATGGTGGTCATTTCATGTTCTCCTGTGTCTGGGTCTTACGTTTACAGTATACCGGGCTGTCAAGGTTTACAGCGCCAACGGCTTCGGCTTGCTGCCGAACACCGCCTCGATGGCAGCCAGCGCAACCTCCCGGTTCTCCGGGCGGATCTGGCTGACGTAGTTGGACAGGGCCAGTTCCTCACCGAACTGAGCAGAGACGTTGCGGAACACGATCAGTTCCCGCAACTGCGGGGCCGCAGTGACCTCGCCGCGCTGCGCCTTCTCGTTGAGGTTCCGGGTGACCTGCGTGATCTTCGGCGGGACGCCCAGCTTTGTGGCGATGCTCCAATCCGTCTTCATCTCAGCCTGGACGTAGAACCGGCTGAGCAGAGCGTCGCTCATCATCGCTCCCGGCACGTCCGGGTTGCAGGCTCCGATCACGGCGAACCCGGGGGCCGGGTGAATCGAGCCACGTGACGGGTTGGCGGTGACGACTAGTTCGTCGCGGCCGTCCATCACGCCGTACACGACGGCCATGACCCGGGGGTCGATCAGGGCGATCTCATCCACGAGCAGTTTCTTGCCTTCGAGCATCGACTTCGGCAGTGGGCCATCGACCCACAGGTAGGTGCCGTCGGGCTGCTGGACCCAGGAGCCGACGAAGTCGGCAGCCTCGGTCTCGATGCTGCCCTGGACGGTATACAGGTCACCGAACGCGGCCTCGACCAGTGCGGTCTTGCCGGTTCCGGGCGGGCCGTACAGCAGCACGTTCAGCCCGGCGTTGACGGACGAGCGAACGAACGTCACGTCCTGCATCTTCGTGGTGCCGACCATCAGGAAGCGGGGGACGTATTCCTCGCCGTTGGGTCGGACGTACACCGCCTTCTCGTCGGCTTCGGCCAGAACGGCGGCTGCCGGGCTGGCGGGGGTGGTAACGCTGGCCTCCGGGTCTCCGGTGTTGATGGTGGTCAGCGACTCATACGACACGCCGTGGGCGAGTAGCGGCCACAGTGCGTCGGTGAGAGGGGTGGTGGTGGTCATGTCTGATTTCTCCTGGTCTGGGTCTGAGTCTAGTCGGTGGGTGTCACACCGTTTACAGTATACACCCGTAGTCAAGCGTCCGGTTTACGGCATCATATCGTCGAGGTTGATCTTCTCGCCTCGGGCCTCGGCCTCGTCCATCCGCTTCGCCGCGGCGGCACGGGCCGACATGAACCGCACTCGCGGCCCCTCGACCTTCCGACGCCGGAGCACGGTCTGGACCCACGGCGTTGACTTGCTCGCGGCCCTCGCGATGTCCTGATAGCGCTCTCCCTCATCGACGGCTTCGAGCACCGCCGAATCGAGATCGAAGGCTGCGGCGTTCACCTTCAAGCGCAGCGCCGTCAGGGCTGCGGCCTTGTCGTGAACCGCTACGAGCGCATCCGACCAGGTCGGGTCGAGTGCGTCGGTGGTGGTGGTTGTCATGTCTGTCTCCTGGTCTAGTGGTATACGGTGTTCACTATACACCGGTATCAGCGGAAGCGTCCAGGGCAGGTCTTCTCGTGGACGACCTTGACCTGCTTGATGGTCACCTTGCCGGTAGTGGCGACGACACCGCCGCACTTCTCGCAGCGGTAGCTGTCCTTGTTCACTCTCTTGTCTCCTGTCTTGGTCTTGGTCACGCGGCCCCGTCGAGTTGGGCGACGAAGTCCACGATGTTGGGGGCCGTCTTCCCGGCCCATTGGGTGTCGGGGTCGAACGTCGCCAGGTCGGCGTCGGTCAACTTCTCCCGGTGGATCACCCGCTTGCGGTCGGGACTGATCGCCACGACCTTCCACGTGAGACCGCGCCGGTAGGCGGTCACGGTCCAGGTGGGGTGGGGAATCTCTCTGGTATCTGATGTCTGTGTCACGAATACAGTATATCACCGTATTCAAGAAACGCAACTTGCCTGGTAGCGGGCGCAGCAGACTAGAGCCTCGTGACCAGTGATGACTGGGCCGCGTTGGGAGTGCTCGCCGCCGCCTTCGTGACGGTGATCGTTGTGCTGTTCCGCTAAACCTTTCGCCCGACGTGCGCGTCTAAGTAGGTGCCGGTCGGGTAGGGGCGGCTACGGGCGGACCCGACCGGCCATCAGTACGTGCTCCACGCCCCCCAGCCCTGCGCTGCGAGCACGACCAGTCCACAGGACAGGTTGAACCACGGGTCGAACAGGTCGTCAGGCGAGCCACCGCAGTTGTCGGCCCAGTCCGGCATGATCTGCAACAGGCCCGACGCCCCCGACGAGTTGTACGCCCCCGGGTCACAGTTCGACTCGCGGGCCATGATCCGACTCAGCGGCTCGTACCACTGATCAGCCGTCCAACCCGCGGCGAGGGCGGTGTCGGACCACTGTTCGCAGGCGGTGCCTTCGATGGTCTGGAACACCTCGTCGGGCACGTCCCCGTCGCCAGACGAGTCCGTTGGAGAGGACGCTTCCGGCGACGGGCTGTCGGGTTCCACCACCCCGTCGCCGTCCCAGTCGCCAGTCTCGGTCGAGGTCGCGGAGTCGTCGGAGGGCGTGGCGTCGTCGGCCGGTTCGGGTTCTACGACGCCGTCGCGATCCCAGTCGTCGGTACACAGGGCACCACACTCGTTCGCCGCCCACTGCTCCGCGGCTCTGGGTTCCTCCCGATGCCAACGCAGCCAGGCGCGGGTCTGTGCCGGGGAGCACGCGCAAAGGGTTGCGAGCGCGGCGATGATGGTGATGAGCTTTCTCACAAGGCCGGTCCTTTCGTGACGGTTGGGTTACCGGTTCGTGACAGTTCAGCATCCCGGCGCGGGGGGAATCCACCACCCCGCGCCGGGAACCGCTATCGCAGCAGCGTGACGTACAGGATCACCATGCCCGCGGCGAGAGCGATGGTGGCGAACACCACCATCAGGCATCCGACCTGATCTTCGGGCATCCCGTCGTCGCCCCACTCCGGGGCGTCACGCTTCCAGTCGAAGGGGCGACCAGGATCAGGCGGGGGCCACGGCGTCGGGGGGTCTTCCGCCATCAGTCCGTTTGTAGTCCACCGGGCTGGAATGCGTGGGTGGCGTACTAGGGTCCGCACCCGGGGCGGTCCAAGGTGGGGCGTCCGAGTGAACAGAGGGAGATTCCTCGAATGAACATTCGTAAGGGCGGGGCCGGACTCGCAGCAGCCGGTGTCCTCGCCAGCACTGCCTTACTCGCCGCAGGAGGCGCACCATCGGTGACCGCCGTCGCCGTCCCGGCCGAGTTCCGGGTGCTCGCCATCACCACCGAAGTCAGCGAGCAGCAGAAGGTACGCATGGAAGGCGACTACGACCACGACTCGGTGGGCGAGACCTTCGCCTTCGGCGGCAACATCTACGCCATCGACCGGACCGCCCCGAGCGCCACGATCACCAGGGCGGCGGCAGTCAGTCGTCGGCTGATCGGCACCTTCGGCGTGAGTTGCATCGTCACTTCGGACCGGCGCGAGGAAGCCGAGTGCGAGGGCAACGTCAACATCGTCAAGGGTCTACGCCAGGGCCAGATCGCCGTTCAAGCGCTTCTCGCCGGACGGGACGAGGACCACCACCGTTCGATGTCCCGTGACCACGACGACCCCGAGTACATCGAGCCGACCCTGTGGCCCATCGTCGGCGGCACCGGCTCGTTCAACGCCACCGGAGGGACGCTCGAAGCCAGCGACCTCGTTGAGGGCGTGACGCTGCTCAGCTTCCAGTTCGCCGCCCAGGCTTAGTCCACTGTTTCGGGAGGGGGCTGCGCGACGGCGTGGCCCCCTCTTTCTATGGCACGGTGAGCGCCAGGAACATGAAGCTGTGGTCGGCCAGCACACCGCCGTTGTTCGAGGTGGCGGCGATGAAGCCGGTGAGGTTGGCGAGGTCCACGATCGCGTTCTCTCGCGGCAGCACCCCGGTGCCCGCATCGACGCTGATCGAGCCGAACACCGCGGTCAGTAGCACCGTCGGCTGGGTGGCGAACGGCGTGTCATAGGTGACTGTGTAGCGGCCAGGCCCAGGATGGGCGACCGTGAATCCCGTCCCGGCGACCGTCGAGCCGTCAGCAGCGATGATGCCGGTGACCGCGGTGCCCGGTCCGGGCGGGCCTTGCGCCCCGGTCGCTCCGGTCGCCCCGGTCGCGCCCTGCTCGCCACGTGGGCCTTGCGGACCGATCCGCCCACGTGGGCCGCGCTCCCCCTGCGGTCCCGTCGCTCCGGGGAGACCAGGATCACCGGGAGGTCCGGCCGGACCTACCCCCCCTTGGGGTCCGGCCGGGCCGCGTTCCCCTGGGGGACCGGTATCCCCTGGGATACC
>DATBFX010000288.1:0-28189 GCA_036558305.1 Thermomicrobiales bacterium
TTCGCCGCGGATGCCCTTGGCCGGTGGCAACGCCTGGGCCAGGCGGACTGGATCGGTGAGGCGCTCGACACCCTGGGACGGAGTGCGCGGGCTCGGGGCGACCTCGACCGGGCCGAGGAGTTGTTGTCGCATGCGGTCGAGGCGGCGCGGGCCGCGGGCCCGATCATGTCGCACGCCATGGCGTTGAGCGGTCTCGGTACCTGTGCGGTCGACCGGGGCGATTACCGGCGGGCCGCGGCGTTGTTCGCCGAAGCCTTACCACTGTTTGTCGCCAGCAACAACCCGACCGTCGTCGAAGGCTGCCTCACCCACCTGGGGTTCATCGCGGGAGTCACCGGGCGGGCGCCGCAAGCCGCACGCCTGCTCGGAGCGGCCGAGGCCCGCTCCGAGCGGAATGGACTCCCGTGGTCCCCGACCGACCGTGCTCGGCTTGCGCCCGCGTTGGAGCGGGCCCGCGGCGGGCTGCCGGAGGCCGATTTCGCCGCGGCTTGGGCGGCGGGCCGGGATTTGCCGATGCCGCAGGCCGTCGCGGAGGCGTTGACGGTCGCCGAGGTGGTAGTGGCCGAACCGGCTCCTGACGATGTCGCCCGGACCCCGGCGCTACCAAAGGCGGCGTTCGGCTTGACCCCGCGGGAATCCGAGGTCTTCGGACTCCTGGCCGAGGGCCGCTCCGACCGCGAGATCGGGGAGGCGCTGTTCATCAGCCCCAAGACCGCCGGCGTCCACGTCGGCAACATCCTCGCCAAACTCGGCGTGCACAACCGCGGCGAAGCGATCGCGTTCGCTCACCGCGCCGGTCTGGTCCAGGCAGCCCGCGCCGGCCCGTCCTCGTCCACCCGTTAAGGACTTCTCCTTAACTCATCCGACCCGGCGCGTCCCGCCGAATTAAGGGGTTTGCCCGATGCGCCGGTCGTCGGTTTCGGGCAGGCTATCGGCATCTCCGAATCCAACGTCATCGGACGCTCTTCACACCCTCGCAACGGAGGAATGGCCAACCGCCGTCGGCCTCGGCAGCCGGCCACAGACCGTCGTACCCACCGGAGGACGACCGTTTCACCAAAAGGAGCACGCCATGTCCACGAAGACCCGTTCCTTGTCGCCCCGCCTCGTCGCCGTATTCGCCGTCGTCGCCGTCGCCGCGGTTACCCTCGTCGGTCACCCGGTCCACGGCACCGCCAAATCCTCGGCCGCCGCGGTCTCGACCTTTTCGGCCGACGATGCGGTCAAGCTGGTCACGGGCAAGGATGGCGTGCTGCGCTTCGAGACCGCCGAGGACCACACCCGCTACGTCTGGGCCGGCAACCCGCCGCTCGCGGACGGTCTGCCCGCCGGCGACACCGCCTTCATCACCCAGGGCTACATCTACCCGGCGGGCACCCTGAAGGGCACCGACGGCGTCCTGCCCGACGGCTCCCCCGAGTTTCCCGACAAGGTGCTTGGCCAGTGGACCTGCACCGGCTGGTGGGTCGGCGCCGGCGAACGGAGCGAGACGGCGCCGTGGATTTCGACCCACGTCTTCAACTTCGGCGCCGCACCGGGCAAGGCGATGTTGCTCACCACCGGCTACGACGTCGACGACCTGGTCATCCCGATCGACCGGGCGGTTACCGGCGGGTCCGGAACGTACGCTGGCGCGCGCGGCGTCCAGACCGAGGTCAACCTCGGCTACAACGCGACCAACGGGATCAACATCACGTACGAAATCCGGCTCGGCGGCGCATAGGCGCTCACGCGGAATACCGAAGCCCGATCACCAAGTCGGCAAGGGGCGGGCCCGGCATGCTGCTGGGCCCGTCCCGTTCCTACGGCGCGATCACCTCGGCTACCGTTCCGAAGGCGTAGCCACGGGCGCGCAGCGTCTGGATGATCCGCTCCAACGCCGCCGCGTCGTGCGAGGCCGCGCCGACGTGCATCAGCACGATCACGCCGTTGCCGGCACCGCCGACGACCTTCTGGTAGATCTGGTCGGTCGTGGCACCGTTCCAACCCATCGTGTCGATCGTCCAGAGAACGGTCTTGCTGTAACCGGCGGCGCCGACGTCGCGCAGCACCGACCAATCGCGGTCGGCGAACGGCGGCCGCCAGTAGGGTTTGGATGTCTTGCCGCCGATCCCCCGGATCTTGGTCTCATTCGCCGCGAGTTGACTGAGGCGTTTCGCCGGACTGATCGGGCCCGAGGGATCCGAAGTCCCGGTAAAAGATGGATGGTTGAGCGTGTGGTTGAGGATCTGGTTGCCGTCGGCCGCGATCCAGGCCGCGTAGTCCGGGTACTTCGAGATCCACGATCCGGTGAGCCCGAAGCTTGCCGGAATCTCGTATTCCTCGAGGATCTCGATGATTTGCTCGGTATGACCGAGATCGGCGCCGGCGTCGAACGTGAGCGCGATCATCTTGCGCTTCGTGTTGCCCCGATAGATCTCCCGCGACGGCGTGCCGTCGAGCGTGACGAACCAGGAGTTGACGTAGCCGGTTTTGCCGAGTGCGGTGACCTTGAACCAGTCACTCGACGTGCCGGTGATCGTCAGCTTGGTCCCGTTGGGGAGCGCCACGATGACCGGCCCCGACCATGAAGCGCGGGTCCGCAGATTGATACCGCCGGCGTTGGTCACCTTTCCGGTTACGCCGGAGAGGGTAACCGCCTGCGCGGTCGCGGGTTGCGACAAACCGGCACCGAGTGTCACCACGACGAGCAGGAGCACGGCAAGACAACGCCCGCCGCGCGTGACGTGAGTGCGCGACCACATCGCGCGCCTCCTTTCCATCCACGACGATTGTCCTCCTCACTCCCTATCAACGTCGCCAAATTGCTGAAACGAGCGTTGCAGCTCCGCACCAAAGTCCGCCACACGACCGCGGCTGTTGCGCGGCTGTCACGACCGCGACGTCCTTGTTGCCCACCTGACAGTCCCCACCGGGCACGATAGGTGTGAGCATCGAGCGCGCCACGCCTCGTGGCACGCGGCGAAGGTTCGGTGCCGCCGGTTTCCCGGAGGTCCAAGACGAAAGAGGCGACTCATGGTGACCGCAACGCAACAGCGCCCGTCCGGCACAAGCGAACGGACGGGCATCTACGTTCGTTGGTTCGAAGAGCTGACGAAGACGGATACCGCGATCGCGGGGGGAAGGGCGCCAACCTCGGCGAGATGACGCGGGCCGGTTTGCCGGTTCCACCCGGTTTCGTCGTCACCGCCCGCGCCTACCACGACTTCCTCGACCTCGCCGGTCTCCGCGAGACGATCGACGCCAGGATCCGCACACTGGACGTGGACGATCACGAACAATTGGAGGCAGCGGCAAAGGAGCTCCAACGGGCCACCCGCGATGCGGCGATGCCGGATGCGGTTCGGGCGACGATCGTCGCCGGCTATCGCGACCTCGCCGATCGGACCGGCAAACCCGACGTCTCGGTCGCCGTCCGCTCGTCGGCGACGATGGAGGACACGGAAGCCGCCTCGTTCGCGGGGATGAACCGGAGTTTCCTCAACGTCCACGGCGAAGAGGACGTCGTCGCCAGGGTCCGCGAGGTTTGGGCATCGCTCTACGGCCCGCGCGTCATCTCTTACCGGAAGCGGATGAACCTCCCCGGCGAACCGGAGATCGCGTCGATCGCGCAACAGATGATCGACGCCGAAACGTCCGGGGTCGGGTTCTCGGTCGACCCCGCCACCGGCGATCCCACGGCGATCGTGATCGAGGGCGCGTTCGGTCTCGGCGAGGTCGTCGTCTCGGGCCAGGTCGAACCCGACCATTACGGGGTGAACAAAGCGGACCCGCGCCTGAAGTCGGCCCGGATCGGGTACAAGCGCTTCATGCTGACGCGGGACGATGCCGGCAACAACCTCCGCGTCGATCTACCGCCGGAGCGAGCCGACGCCCGGGTGTTGACCGACGAGCAGGTGGCGGCCGTCGCCGAACTCGTCCGGCGCGCCGAGGAGCACTACGGGACGCCCCACTCCACCGAGTGGGCGTTCGTCGGCAAAGACCTTTACATCGTCCAGTCGCGTCCGGTCACCTCGGGTGGCAAACGCCCGGCGGCGCCCGGAACCCCCGAGGCGGCGACGGAGCGCAAGGTGCTCCTGCGCGGTCTCGGCGCCAGTCCCGGCACCATCTTCGGCGTCGCCCGCGTCGTCCGCACGATCGACGAGGCCGACGGGCTGCAACCGGGCGAAATCCTGGCGCCGGCGATGACCTCGCCCGACTGGGTGCCGTTCATGCGGCGGGCCGGGGCGATCGTCACCGCTCACGGCGGGATGACGTCACACGCGGCGATCGTCTCGCGCGGACTCGGACTCCCCTGCGTCGTCGGCACCCGCCACGCCACCGAGACGCACCAGGGCGGTTCGACGATCACGGTCGATGGCGGCGCGGGCGTGGTCTACGCCGGCGCCGTCGCCGCCGCACCGGCGGTTCCCGTCGTCCAGGCGCGATTGGTGACGGCGACGAAGTTGATGGTCAATCTCGGCGAGCCGGAGCGGGCCCAGGAGGTTGCGGCCCGGCCGGTCGACGGGGTGGGTCTGCTGCGGGCGGAGTTCATGCTCCTCTCGGCGCTTCAGGGCACGCACCCGCGACGTCTGCTCGCCAACGGACGCGGCGAGGAGTTCGTCGATCGGATGACGGAGCAACTGCGGGTCTTTGCCGACGCCTTTGCGCCGCGTCCGGTGATCTACCGCCCGACCGACTTTCGGACCAACGAGTTCCGCGGTCTGAAAGGCGGCGAGGAGTTCGAGCCGAAGGAAGAGAACCCGATGATCGGGTTGCGCGGCGCCTACCGCTACGTGCGCGACCCCGAACTCTTCCGGTTGGAGTTGCAGGTGCTGCGCCGCATCCGCGAGACGCGCCCGAACCCGCAGTTGATGACCCCGTTCGTGCGCACCGAGCGCGAGTTGCGCGCCTGCGTCCGCCTGGTCGAGGAATCGGGTCTGCTGGACGAGCGCGATTTCGAACTCTGGATCATGGCCGAGGTGCCTTCGGTCGTCCACTGGCTCGACGCCTACGCGAAACTCGGCGTCAAGGGCGTCTCGATCGGTTTCAATGACCTGACGCAACTGGTGCTCGGCGTCGACCGGGACAGCGAGCCGCTGGCACCGCTCTTCGACGAACGCGACCACGCGGTGACGGAGACGATCCGCGCGATCGTGACGACCTGCCGCCGGCTGGGGATCCACTCCTCGATCTGCGACCGGGCCCCGTCGGTCCACCCCGACTACGCGGAGACACTCGTCCGCTTCGGGATCGACTCGATCTCGGTCAACCCGGACGCGATCGGCCAGACGCGCTACAACATCGCCGCCGCCGAGCAATGACTCCTTTTGGAAGGACGCTGGCGAACGGAGGAATCGTAAACCCGATGACGAACGAGGAGAGGTTCTTCGCCCCGCTCCCACCTTTCTTGAGCGGGGCGAAGAACCTCTCGTGTCCCTCCCCGTTTCACCCGGCCCAACCATCCGAGCTCGTAACCAGACTCACGGCTCCAGGCGGAACGGCGGGTACTCGTCGGTGACGAGGGTCAGCGCGTAGCCGACCACCCGATCGTTCCAGCGGATGACGCCCTCGACGAAGGAGAACAGCCCCCGCGGATACCGTCCGGTGAAAAGCATGGCGACCATGCCACGATCACGACCACGATCGCCGCGAGATCGAGGACGACCAGAACGAGGTAATGCGGGATCGCCAGGAACCGCTTGACCAACGGCAGCCAGCGGTTGAGGTCGCGCGCCGCGTCCGGGTAGGCGTAGTCGAGGCGGACCGCCTGCTGCTCGTCGGTCGACGGGTAGCGATCGTCCATCAGCGCCAGGTACGCCACCACCCGGTTCGCGAAACGGTGCAATTCGAGGTTCCAATCGAACCACCACCGCGGGTACTTCTGACGAAACAGGATCATCAAGAGCAGCGCATCGAACAGCCGTCCTCCCGCCCCCAAGGCCACGGCCCCGTTGTCGTAGTCCCAGTTCCACTGCGAGGTGCCACCGGAAACCGCCCCCAGGACGATCAGGATCGGCATCGCCACGAAAGGCCGAAACAGGGTCGTCAGCCGGCTGAGCGGGCGATCCGGGTAGTCGATGGAGAACCGGAAGGGATAGCTGGCCTGGTTCATCGCTCACCCCTCGTATCGACGGAAGGCGGGGGAAGGCGGAACAGAGCGGAAGGAAGGACGCCCTTCCGCTCGGTCCCAATCCCCTCCCGCCTTCCGTCCTCCGTCACGCGTCGCGATCGGCCACGCACGCCAGGTTCTCTGCCCAAGACGTCGCCCGCGCCAACTCGCCCTCCGCAAGCGGCCCCTCGCCCCCCGCGACGATGAAGCTGCCGGGTTCGACGAGCAGGCGCCCGCCCTTCCGGCCCAGTTGTTTGGCGATCCCGCGCGCGGCCGAACCGCTGAGCACCACCGGCCACCCCAGACGCGTGTCGAACGCGGCGACCGCCATCCCCGAGACGACGGCGTCAGGCAATCGGTCGAGGTACGCCTTCATTGGCTTGTCCATCCCGTGGGCATGGGTCGGGCCGCCGACGACGAGGAGATCGGTTCCCGGTGGGATCGCCTCCGCCTGGGCAACCGGTCGGACCTCGATTGGACCGTGGCCCGCGAGGACGGCACCGATCGCGCGGGCGATCTGTTCGGTATTCCCGTATACCGAGTCGTAGACGACGAGCGCGTTCATGATCGCTCCCTCCTTCGGTCATTCCATTGCTCGCTACGGTAGCGGCCACCGCGTCAGGCAGGCGTCTACGTCCGAGCGCGCCCCGTGACAACATCGTTGCAACATCGGACCAAACGATCCGGTTCACCCGACTGTGGCGGAACTGCGACACCGGCCATCGATTTGTGAACTCCATCTCGACGCCCCGCGGCGTACCGTGCGTGCGGATGGGGTCGACCGCAACGCGGTCGAGAGAGGAGGTCACGATGGACCCGACGGGACAAGATGCCCGCTATCAGCAGGCGAAACAGCGCGTCGAGGCACTCAAGGGGTTTTACACGCACCTGGCCGTCTACACCATTTTCAACACCGGTCTGTTCTTGCTCAACCTGGCGACGGACCGCGGCAATTGGTGGTTCTACTGGCCGTTGCTCGGCTGGGGTGTCGCCCTGGCGATCCACGCGGTCGTCCTGCTCACGATCGAGGGGCCGCGCGGGCACGCCTGGGAAGAGCGCAAGATCCGCGAGTTGATGGAGCGCGACCAGAGCGCCGGGCAGGCGTAGGCGCGAGCGCGCAGCACGATCGCGATTCGCCAAGGAGGCCCCAATGGCGCCTGCCACAACAGATCGTCCGCCGATCATCGGTGTGGTCGCCGATCGGCTACGGACGCCGCGACAGCGGCGATTTGCGCTCTACGCGGTCAAGGGCAGCCACACCCTGATCTTCTTCGCACTGGGTACCGGCGTGCTGGAAACGGTGCGCGCCGGCGTCTCCGGCAGGACCTCGCGCGCGACCGGTCCGGCGATCGCCGCGACGATCGGCGAGGGAATCATCCTGGTCACCAATGGGAACCGCTGCCCGCTCACGAATCTCGCCGAGGCCCTGGGAGCGACCGACGGGCGGGTCTCCGACATCTTCCTCCCCAACTGGTTCGCCCGGCACATCCCCTCGATCTGCACCACGCTCTTCGGGTTCGGCCTCGGCCGCCTGATCGAAGCCCAAACGCGCGAGGGCGCCCGAGCGGACGTACTCTTCCCATCGAGAGGAGTCCGCGCGGGCGCTCGCGAACCACCACGCCGTTAGCCCGGATTATTCGTGGACGCCGCCACCCCCAAACGGTCATTCCGAGCGCGGTCGAGGCCTCCCCTCCACTCCGGGGCATGGCGCCAACCAGACGCCGCCTCCGCCGCGCTCCGGGAGATTCCTCGGCAGGCGCGGAACGGCGAGGGGGCGGGGGCGGTCGTGAATAATCCGGGTTGGGGCGTGTCGGCAAACCCGCGCTTCAAGGTGCAGCTACGTCGTCCTCACCTCGTCGCCGCCGCCCACCACGGACTCGACCACGACGGTCCCGTGGACCAACAGCTCCGGTAGCGCCATCGGTTCCCGCCCCCGCCAATACCGCGCCGCCCGCACCTCTACTCGCCGCAGATCCTCGTCCGACGGGGCCACCAGGTCGGTGACCTCGAAGGCTTCGACGACGAGCGCCCCGTCGCGCTCCAAGCTGGTGCCCGCCACGAGGGCGCACCGATGGACGACCCCGGTCGGGCGGTACTCGGCGCGGAACCGTTCGGCTAGGCCGAGATTCCGCCAGGTGTAGACGGCGTCGAGCCGACTTGGCAGCCGGGGCGCGGTGCGCATGCGCGCCTGCTCGAAGGCCGCCTCCAACAAGACCATCTCGGCCCGGTAGTCCCCCTGCTCGAGCAGGCGACCCCACGCCTCACCGGCGAGGAGGCGCCGGACCGCATCCGGCCCGGCGTCGAGGGCCCCCTGGGCAAGCCGGACGAGCGCCGGGTACTCCCGGGCGACGGCGTAGGGCCGCAGCTTCTGCCCGGTGGAGAGCGCGCAAGCAGCGACATGGAAGAGCGGTGATGGCGCCATGATCGGAAGCGTACCCCACCGCGGAGTATGCCGACACGCCCTAATTCGCCGTCACGACCGCCGTCGCGCGTGGGGCGACCGTGGTATCCGTCACCGGGTCGGTCTTGACGAGCAGCACCGGGACCGCGGCGTGGCGAACCACGTCCTCGGCGACGCTGCCCAGGAGCCAGCGGGAAAGACCGCCGCGCCCGTGCGAGGCTATTACGACGAGGTCGCCCGGTTTGAGCGCCGCGACGATCTCGCGCGCGACGCGACCCTGGCGGATCTCGGCGTCGGCGCGAAGCCCTTCGCCATCCAACTGCGCCTGCACGTCTTGCAGGTACGCCTTTGCCTCGGCGCGCTCATCGGTCAGGACCGGTTCGGCGGCGGCATATTCCAACGCCAGCGCGTACGGACCGTACCGCTCCAAGCGCGTGAAGTCGACGACGCGCAATAGGTGGACCGGGGCGCCGGTGAGCCGCGCCAGCTCGCTCGCCTGGGGCAGCGCCACCTCGGCGAGTCCGGAACCATCCAGCGGAACGACGATGCGCCGGTACATGGGAATGCTCCTTCACTGGGCCCCATCTGGCCCTCGAGTCGCCTCCAGGGTGGCCCGACCGGCATCGCGAGTTCGTCGCCATTCCCACCGGCCGCGTTGCAATCCCGTGACAGCAGGAAGGGAACCGCGCTCGACGTCAGGCCGGCGTCGCTTCGTCGGGCAGCGAGACCTCGATGCGCTCCACACCGCCTTCGTGGCGAACCCGCTCCGGCAACCCGAGGTCGCGCAAGAGGTTGAGCATGCGCTTGTTGTCCGGTAGCACGAGCGCGTACATGGTCGTGACTCCGCGCCGACGCGCCGCCTCGATCAGGCGGCGCGTCAGCGCCAGACCCAGCCCGTGCCCCTGCCAGTCATCGACGACGATGGCCGCGTACTCCGCCCGGTCGGTGCCGGGGTCGCGGTCGAAGCGGACGACCGCCGCGATCTCCTCCGGACCGGTCGGATCGAGGGCGACGAGGGCGAAACGGTCGATCCCGTCGAGCTCGGTGAAGTAGCGCGCCTGCTCGTCGCTCAGCCACGGTTTGGGGAAGAAGAAGCGCTGGTAGATCGATTGGTCGCTCAATCGGCCGTGGAAGCGCTGGAGCGCCGCCTGGTCGGATGGGCGGATCGGGCGGAAGCCGACCTCCGTGCCGTCGAGGAGGGTCACGGTTCCCGAGTCCGGGGATGTCGTCACCATGCTTCCGCCCTTTCCGTGATCGGCGCCTCGGCATCAGGCAACGTCGAGGACGACCCGTCCGCAGACATCGCCCCCCTTGAGCCGGGCGAAGACGTCGTTGATCGCTTCCAACGGTTGGACTTCGATCGCGGCCTTGACGCAGCCGCGGGCGGCGAAGTCGAGCGCCTCCTCCAGGTCCTTCCTCGTACCGACGATCGAACCGCGGATCGTCAGGCGCTTCAGCACGACGTCGAAGATCGGCGTCGGGAAGTCGCCCGGCGGCAACCCGACCAGGGCGCAGGTGCCGCCCCGCCGCAGCATTGCGATCGCCTGGGCAAACGCGGGGGGCGAGACGGCGGTCACCAGCGCACCGTGGGCGCCACCGATCAGGCGCTGGATCTCGGCGACCGGATCCTGCGTCGCCGCGTTGAGCGCGATCTCCGCGCCGAGGGTGCGCGCCAGCAGCAGTTTGTCGTCGGCGACGTCGACCGCGGCAACCCGCAGCCCCATCGCCCGCGCGTACTGGACGGCGACGTGGCCGAGTCCCCCGATCCCTGAGACGACGACCCACTCGCCCGGTTTCGTGTCGGTCTCCTTCAACCCCTTGTACGTCGTGACACCGGCGCAGAGGATCGGCGCGGCATCGACGAAACCGAGGCGGTCCGGGATCCTGGCCGCGAATGCCGCCGGGGCGAGCGCGTACTCGGCATAGCCGCCGTCGACCGAGTAACCGGTATTCTGCTGTTTCGGGCAGAGGGTTTCCCACCCGGTCAGGCAGTACTCGCACACGCCGCAGGCGCTGTGCAACCAGGGGATACCGACCCGATCGCCCTCCTTCAACGTCGTCACCCCCCGACCGACGGCGGCAACCGTCCCGGTCCCTTCGTGACCGGGGACGAACGGGAGGTGCGGTTTGACGGGCCAGTCGCCATCGGCGGCGTGCAGATCGGTGTGGCACACCCCGCTGGCGGCGAGGCGAACCAGGACCTGACCCTCGCCCGGTTCCGGAATCGGCCGCTCGTCGATCGACAACGGTTTGCCGAACGCGCTAACGACGGCGGCACGCATCATCGCGGTCATCGTCTTGCTCCTTCGCTGAATCCGCTCGTGGCGATGCGTCGCCACACTCCAGAGGATGCCCGCCGCGCGGCGACGAAGGTGTCACACCGCGTGGCGCCGTGTCGCAATGTCATCCCAATTCGGTCTTGACAGCATCAAGAGACGCCCCCGGCCGGTTTGGCCGGGGGCGTTCCTCCGGAGAATGGCACCGCGTTCGGCCACGCGAACCACCCGACACCGGGGCGCGTCGCCCCGCCGGCGGCGTCCCCTCAGCCGCGACCGGAGGACGGCGAGAAGGCCGGCGGCACCGCCCCGAGCGGAACACGGTAGCCACCCGGCGCCCCCGGCACCACCCCCACGACCGCGCCGTCCGTGTCGAACCAGACCAGGCCGCGACCGCCCCCGCCATGCGGGCTGACCGCGTCCGGTGGTCCCGGCGGGGCGACCGCGTCCGCCCGCCACCACCGCGCAAGCCAGTCCCCGAAAGCCGCCGCTCCGGGCTCTCCCCGCCAATCGGCCGCCACCCGATCGTCGTAGACGCGCGCCAGGTTCTCGGCGCATCGGACGGCGCGGATCGACGCGAACCGCTGGGGTAGTGTCGCTAGTGCCATGGCCGGTGCCCTCCCGCTCCTCCTGGTGTCGACGGGACGATGGTACCGACGACGGCGTCCCGGCGGCGTCGCACGGGAGGCGGTGCGCGTCACAAATGCGCAACAGGCGACCATCAGGCGGGAAGGGACTCGTCGAGGGCGATGAGGTAGCAGCCGCGGGCACCGGGTACGAACCCGCGGACCACCGCCGCGCCGGCGTACCAGCGAATCTGGTCCACCCCATGGCGGTCCAGGTTCACGGCGTTGGGGAGTTCCCGCGGTTCCGGCGGGCCGCCGGAGCGCCACCGCTCGGCCAGCCAGGCGGCAAAACGCAGGCAGAAGGCATCGGGCCGACCGTCGTCGTCGACGGCGGCAAGGCAGCGGTCGTAGGCGGCGGCGAGGCGGGTGACGGTCTCCGGGGCGACGGCGGCAAATGCGACGACCATCGGGACCTCCGTTCCGTTCCGACAAGGATGACGGCTCCGGCGTCGCAGTGGCGCTACGGTTCCTGGGCCGGGCGTGGCAAACGCGTCTCAACCGCCGCGCGTCCTCCGACCCGGTGCCTGTCACGGGATTGCGACGATCGGGGCGCGGACGGTGATACGCCCGCGACACGGCCGGCGCGACACTGCGATCAGCGGAGTCGCTGTATCGGAAGGAGAAACCGATGCGCAAGCTGCACGAACCCGGAGCAGAAGCCTGGCCGCTGAGCCGGGCCGGGGCCGACCACCGGCCGGTTCTGGAGCGCGTCGTGGTCGAGAGCGAACACCCGGCCGGGCACGGGGTGCTCAACCTCTCTCCCGACCAGGCGCTCTACGTCCAAAGCCGCCTGTCCGTCGTCGCCGTCGCCTTCCTCGACGGCCGTGGCGGACACGTCGAGCACCTGGCGGTCGACCGCCTCCCCGCCGACCACGAGGATCGGTTGGGCCGGTCCGGGGTACGGGTGTGGTCGATCGGCCACGAAGGCGGGGTGGAGCGGTCGGAACTGGCGGAGGTGGTGATCGAGAGCGACCACTGGGCCGGGCACGGCGTCGTCCACCTGTCGCCCGAGCAGGCCCGCTACGTCCATGCCCGCCTGTCCCAGATCGCCAAGGCCTTCCTCCACGAGAACATCTGGGGCGGGGAGGCCGTCGCCGAGCAGTAACCGCCGCGCGCCGGTCCACACCCGCCGGTGGGGGCGGGCGACCGAGTCCCCTCCGCGGCCTCGCCCGGGCGGTTCATCGACAGCAACCGCCGAGATGCCCGAAAATCGCGACGGGTGGGTCTCGACGGCGAGGGGCGAAGGTCATCGTGACACGCGTGGCAACCCGTAACCAGCCGCCGATGTTGACGGCGGACGAGGCGGTGCGCCTGGTCCGCTCCGGCGACCGCGTCTACCTGCACGAAGCGGCGATGACACCGCACGAGCTATTGGATGCCCTGGTGCGGCGGGCGCCGGACTTGCGCGACGTCGAGACCGTCTCGCTCCACACCGAGGGACCCGCCCCCCACGTCGCACCCGAACTGGCCGGACACCTCCGCCACAACGCCCTCTTCGTCGGCGCCAACGTCCGGGAAGCAGTCGCCGCCGGCCGCGCCGACTACACCCCCGTTTTTCTCTCCGAAGTGCCCCGCCTGATCGCCGAGGGGACGCTGGCGCTCGACGTCGCACTCCTCCAGGTCTCGCCGCCGGACGCCCACGGCTTTTGCCGGCTCGGCACCTCGATCGCTTGCGCCCGCGCCGCCGCCGACCACGCCCGCACCGTGATCGGCCTCGTCAACCCGCGGGTACCGCGCACGCTCGGCAACTCCGCCGTCCACGTCACCCGTTTCGCCGCCCTGGTCGAGACCGAGCGGGCGCTGCCATCGGTCGAACCGTCGCCGCCCGGCGAGGTCGAGCGCCGCATCGGCGAGCACATCGCCGCCCTCATCCCCGACCGCGCCACCCTCCAGATGGGGATCGGCGCGATTCCCGACGCCGTGTTGTCCTGCCTGGGCGACCGGGAAGACCTCGGCGTCCACACCGAGATGTTCAGCGACGGTCTGCTGGCGCTGGCGGAGAGCGGGGTCGTCACCAACCGGTTCAAGTTGACCTGGCGGGGTCGGGTGGTCGCCTCTTTTGCGGTCGGCAGCCAGCGCCTCTACGACTTCGTCGATGGCAACCCCTTCGTCGAATTCCATCCTTCGGACATCGTCAACGACACGCGGGAGATCCGCAGCATCGCCGGCATGATCGCGATCAACTCGGCAGTGGAGGTCGACCTGACCGGTCAAGTCGTCGCCGACTCGATCGGCGAGCGCATCTACAGCGGGATCGGCGGCCAGATGGACTTCGTGCGTGGCGCCCGCCTCTCTCCCGGCGGCAAGGCGATCATCGCCCTCCCCTCGACCGCCCGCGGCGGCGCCGTCTCCCGCATCGTGCCGGCGCTCGCCCCCGGCGCCGGGGTGGTGACGACGCGCGGCCACGTCCAGTACGTCGCCACCGAATTTGGCGTCGTCAACCTCGACGCCCAACCGCTCCGCCGTCGCGCCGAATTGCTGATCTCGATCGCCCACCCCGACGTCCGGCCCGACCTGCGCGCGGCGGCGCTGCGGCGGTTCGTCTCGCTGCCCGGTTCGCCCGGTTGACGCGCCGCGAACCCAGCCGGTCTGGCACGACACGTGCGTCACGTTCGCTCCGAACGCTCACGGCACCGAACCAACCACACGAAGGATCGAGGAGGTGATCGCCATGGACGACGAGACGGTCGGCATGCGACACGAGCTGGCGGGCGACAGCCCCGCTCTCTGCGATCTCTGCGGGCGGCCGATCGCGGCCGGCGACCTGGCCGATCTCGCCGTGGACCACGGCATGGGCGAGCCGGTCGAGCAGATCCGGGTCTGCCGCGCCTGCAACCGGACCGCGGAAGCGGCCGACCTCCCGTACGACGCGGAGATCGGGGCCGGTCTGCGCGATGCCGACGACTAACCCACCCGCCCTGGTACGTTGGCCCCGATCCGGCTATCCTGGAACCCAAACCGACGCTCCCGTAGGAGGCGGACCGATGAGTACCGCAACTCATCAGGCGAGTGAACCCGCCGCCCGCGAACCGGTGGGACCAGCCGCGCCGGCCCGGCAGGTCGCCGGTCAGGTCGAAAACGCGCCGGCAGCGACCGGGACCTGGCTGCTGACGGGTGTCTATCAGAGTAGCGTGTCGCTCGCGTCCGCGGCGACGATCCGCGACCGTGCCGCGCTCGTCGGTCTGCAGCGCACGGCCGGTAACGCCGCCGTCGCCCGGCTGCTCGACCGGCGACGGGCAACGCCCCCCGCCCGGACGGGGACGATCCAGCGGGCACCGGCCCTGACCGCCGACGACTACGCCGCCCTGGCCGAACAGATCCACAAGGCGATGGCCGGTTGGGGGACCGACGAGGAGGCGATCTTCGTCTCCCTGCAAAAGCTGGAGAAGGACGCCACCGCCATCGCCGCCCTCAAGAAGGCCTACCAGGACACCTACAAGGAGGACCTGGAGGCCGAGATCCGCTCGGAGATGAGCGGCAGCGAATGCGACCTGGCCCTCGAATTGCTCGGTGCCGCCGGCGCCGGGAAGACCCCGATGGTCGGCGGGGCGCCGGCGGGGGCGGCCGACATCGACGCGGCGGCGCAGCGGCTGCACACGGCGATGGCCGGCTGGGGCACCGACGAGGAGGCGATCTACGCCGCCCTGCTGCCGTTCAACCGCGACGCGGCCAAGCTGACGACCCTGAAAACCACCTACAAGACCAAATACTCCACCGAGCTCGAGGACGACATCAAGGGCGAGATGAGCAGCGACGAACTCGCCTACGCCCTCTTCCTGCTCAATGCCCCCGCTCCCCGCACGCCGGTCGCCACGGCCACCCCGACGGCCGCCGGCACCGAGCAGCACACCGGGAAAGTCCCCGGCGGCGACGTCTCGCTCCACACCGGTGCGACGATGACCATCGGCGCCAGCGGACCGATCACGGACACCTTCTCCGTCGGCTACAAGGGCGGGCAGTCGGCCGACTCCGGCTGGATCCAGTTCATCTGGTCGGAGGTGGTCTCCACCAAAGCCGGCAAGGACCAGTGGGTTGCGGCCGGCGGGTTGGGGACGTCGAACGGGACCATGGACCTGACGACCGACCCCGACAATCCGAAGTACAAGGTCGATTCGGAAGCCTCCGCGAAGGGCCCCTTCTACGAGGAGGGGTTCGTCAGCGTCCGCACCGCGACCGGCACGACGATCTACGACCGGCCCGAAGCGTTCTCCGACGTGATCAACAAGGAGTTCGACGCCGGTGCGACGAAGGTGATCGAGCGCGACCACTTCGACCAGTTCCTGGTGCGGGATTACAAGACGATCTACCACACCTCGCTCTACGTGCAGTGGGTCTACACCTCCAAGACGACCGTCGCCCGCACGACCAATCCGGGCGCCGGCGGCAAGGTCGACGAGATGCCATCCGAATTCCGGAATCAGATGATCAAGGAGTACCCGAAGTTCGAATACATCCAGTAGTCGGGTGAAGGAATGGCCATTCGGATCGGACGCCGGAACTTCGTCGCGCTGGGTCTGGTTGGGTGGGGGGCGCCGCCGCGACGAACCGGAGGAGGAACCGGGGTGCTGACGGGACGGGTACGGATCGACGATCGACCGGCGGCCGAGCAACGCGTCCTGCTCATCTCGGGCGATATGACGACCCTGCTCGGCAGCGCCGTGACCGGTGAGTCGGGCGACTTCTCATTCGCGGCCGCGCCCGCCGCGGCCACGGTCGTCCTCCTCGTTAAGATTCGGGGACCGCTGCTCGCCCTCGCCCACCGCGTCGTCGACCTCCGGCAAGACGGCGCGCGACCCCAGGAATTCCGATTCGACACGAACGGCGCCGACATCCACGAATTGCGCGCCACGATCGCGACGACCGCGGATTGGCCGCCGTACCTCCGGATCGTCGTCGACCCCGTCCACCTCGCCGGTGTCCCCGCGGCCCTCGAGCGCTTTTTCCTCGTCCAGGACGAGCGGGTGGTGGAGGAGAGTTTCTTCCACCTTGAGGTGGAAAACCGGGCATTCTCGCTGAAGGCGCAAACCGGTCAGTACCGGATCGACGGCGGCTACCGCATCAAGAACCGGTTGATGGCGATCACCCCATCGGTCCCCGACTACGTCATCCGCGACGTCGCGGTTTCCGGCGCCGACCGGAATGCCGCCGGCGGACCCGACGGTCGGTTCCTGGTCGACCTCGATCGCGACCGCGAGGTGACGCTGACGATCGCACCGGTTCAGGACGCGATCGATCGATGAGGCCACGATCGGCGGTCAGGTCCCGACCGCCACGAGCGCATCGGGCTCGACCAGCGTCATGAGGTCGCCGGCAATGGCGACGTCGCCGAGGGCGGCGAACTCCTGCGGCGCGGTTTAGCGTCGAACGGGTCGTCCCGAGTTCGGCGGCGAGCTCCGTCTGGTTGCGACCGAGCGTGATCGCGGTGCCGGTCTGCGCCCTGCCATGCCGCTCGGCCCGGGCGAACTACCACTTGGCGAGCCGGCCCGGCACGTCCAACCCGATCAGGTCGGCATGGCGGGCATTGGCCAGCCGCACCCAGCCCACCAGCGTCGCCAGGAGTCCCTCCACGAACGCCGGTTCGGCCCGAACCAGGGCCAAGAAGGCCGTGCGGGGAGAAGGCGAACGACGACCGGCCGTTGCGCAGTGACGGTGGCGGCGCGCGGCCGTTCGTCGAGGAGCGCCAACTCGCCGAGCGCGGCCGGCGTCGTCATCGGACACCCCCGATCCGGACGGTGTGCCGGCGGACAAGGATGTCGCAGCCGTCGCGGCACGGTCACGCGCGATACTGCGCCCTTTTTGGTCCGTTCCGGTTGATGCGGCGGGGTTTTCGGGAGACGCACGCTCCACGCGCATGCCTGCACGGACGTCTTCGCACGGCGGGCGCGATCGTCCAAGCACGATGGTGGAGTCCATGATCGGTGAGACCGGCGATCTTCCGCGCGGCGTCATGCCGATCCCGGATCGCCCCTGGTTTACACTGCCCGCCCGATGGAGGATGTCGAGTCAATGTCGAGCCCAGCACCCTTGCCCGCGATCGAGACCGAGGCAGCGCCGCCGCCGCACCACCGACTCTTGACGACGAAACTGTGGCCTCCCCGATTGCGCGCCAATCTGGTGGACCGTCCCCGGCTGGTCAAAGCGCTCGACCAGACCGAGGCCGCCTTGATCGTCATCGCCGCCTCCGCCGGCTACGGCAAGTCGATTCTGGTCAGGCAGTGGCTGATTGGTGCCGATCTCGCCAGCGCCTGGGTCTCGCTCGATCCCTACGACAACGATCCCCTGGACTTCTTCATGCTCATCGTCGCCGCGTTGCAGTCGATCGACGTCGACCTGGCCCCCGCCACCCAGAAACTCCTCAACGGGATGAGTCCGCCCTCGGGTCCGGCCATCGTTGGCTCGCTCGTGGCGGAACTCTTTCCGGCCACGCGGCCGCTTGTGCTGGTGCTCGACGACTATCACGTGATCGACAACCCGGAGATCCACGACGCGATGGCGGCCCTGCTGCTGCAACTCCCGCCGGGCATGCGCGTCGTCCTCGTCAGTCGCACCGATCCGCCGCTGCCGCTGGCACGGCTGCGGAGCCAACAAGACCTCTTCGAACTGGGCCAGGAGGACCTCCGCATCACCGGCGAGGAAGCCGTCGAGTTGATGCGGCAGGGCGACCGCCTGGAGGTGACGCCGAACCAGGCGATTAACCTCAACGCGCGCGCCGAGGGGTGGGTGGCTGGCCTGCAACTGGTCGGCCACGTCTTGCGTGGACAGCCCCCCCAACGCATCCACCGTTTCGCCACCGAGTTCACGGGGAGTGTCCGCTCAATCGAGTCGTACCTGTGGGAAGAGGTGATCGGCCGCCAGGCGGAGGCGGTGCGGACATTCCTGCTGCGCACCTCGATCCTCGATCGCTTCTGCGGTTCGCTCTGTCAGGCGGTGACCGGTAGCCCGGACAGCGGCGCGATCATTCGGCAGTTGGAACAGGATCACCTCTTCGTCATCGCACTAGACGATCGCGGGCAGTGGTATCGCTACCACCACCTTTTCGCCGAGGCGCTGCGCGATCGCCTGGCGCAGGCGGAGGGCGAGTCCGAATTGGCCGACCTCCATCGCCGCGCGGCCGCCTGGCTCGAACCGCACGAATTCATCGAGGAGGCGTCACGGCACGCCCTGGCCGGGCGCGATTGGGATCGGGCCGAGCGCTTGTTGGAGCGGATCAGCACCGAGCACTACGAACAGGAACGCCTGGCGTCCCTCTGCGCGTTGTTGCAGGACGTCCCGGCCGAGGCCCTCGAGCGGAGCCCGACGCTTGCCTTCCGGTTCGCCTGGGCGCTGATCCGATCGGGCCAATTCCAGCAGGCCGAGCAGCCGCTCCGCATCGCCGAGCGAGCCTGGGCGACGGCCGGTGACCGGAACGACCTGGCGTCGCTGCTGATCCTCCAGGCGTATCGGAGTATGTACGACAGCGCGTCGCGCGTGATCGACCTGTGCGGTCAGGCACTCGAGCTCTTGTCCGACGATCGACCGATGGACCAGGGAATCGCGTTGGCCCTCCTGGGATGGGCCCACATGCACGCCGGTGACCCGTCCGCTGCCGAGCGTGCCTTTGCCGGCGCCAGGGCGAGAGCCAATGTCGTGCAAGACACCCTGATTCACGTCTCGGAACTGGCGGGGTCGGCCAGCGTTCTTGTCCAGCGAGGCAAGCTGCGCGAAGCCATTGCCATGTTTCGGCGCGCCATCAGGTTGGATGAGCGGTATGCCTCAACCCTCCTCAGCTACGTCTACATCGAACGGAACCAACTCGACGAGGCCGAGCGGCATCTCCGGGTCGCGGAAGCCGCCCAGGCACAGCCGCGCCCGCTGATCCTGCAAAGCCGGATCTGGCGCGGTTTGGCGCAGTTGGCCTGGGCAAAGGGCGATTTCGAAACCGCCCACAACGACGTCGAATGGGCCATCGACTACGCTCGACAACTGGGATCGACGCGATTCGTCCGACACGCCCGGGCCCAGCAAGCGCGCTTCTGGCTGGCGGAGGGCCGGCGTGACCTCGCCCTCCGCTGGGCCGAGAGCTGCGAACTCGATCCGTATTTTCCACCGGACTATGAACGGTTCTTCGAGCACCTCACCATCGTCCGTCTGCTGATCGACGGCGGTCAAGCGGGTTCCGCCCTCAAGATCCTCGATGCCATCGGCGAGCAAGCGGCGGCGCAGGGCCGTGCCGGCGACCTCGTCGAGATCCAGGTGCTCGAGGCCCTGGCGCACCAGCGCGAGGGGAACCCGACCAGGGCCCTCGACGCTTTGGATCGGGCCCTGACGCTCGGGAACGCGGGCGGATACATGCGCGTCTTTATCAACGAAGGCGAAGCAATCGTGCCGCTCCTCCGCGGTACCGTCGGCCGTGGCGCCCACGGTGGTTACGCGCCACGGCTTCTCGCCGCCACCGAGGGCGCCGTCACGCTGGCCACCGAAGCCAGGGCGGATCGGATCGACATCCTCAGCAAGCGCGAGGTCGAAGTGCTGCGTTTGGTGGCGGACGGGCTGAGCAATCGCGACGTCGGCCAACACCTCTTCATCAGCGAGTCGACGGTCAAGCGACACCTCAGCACGATCTACGAGAAGCTGGCCGTCAACAGCCGCACCCAGGCGATCGACCATGCCCGCCGAGCCGGCTTAGTCTGAAGGTGACCCGCCGGCTGGGAACCGAAGAGCGAACTTCGTACAGCGCTGATGACCAGAGGTCACCCTGCCGCGACGGACCGTCGGCCGGCCCCGGCTACGTCGTCACGACCATCTCGTCGGCAGCATCCTTGGGCTGCCGCGCCGCCACGCGGGTGCTGCCGGCCGCCGTGTCGACACCGGCCAACGGCGAGACGTACGTCTGCCCCGCGCGCCTGGTGTCAAAGTCCGTCCGAGCGGCCGTGCGGAGCTCCGCATCGGTCATGACATCTTGCGCCAGCCGCGTCAGGATCGTCGCGGCCCCGGTCGCCGCCTTGGTCCCGATCGACATCCCGCCGCAGGCGGTGACGGGCCAGGTATGGAGCCCGATCCCCAACGGAAACGATGGATACAAGAACGCGACCGTCGGCGTGTTCCAACTGACGTCACCGACGTCGGTGGACCCGCCGACGGTCCGTTCAGGGATCTTCGGCAACGGCTGGGTGGCGAGGCCCATCTCGGGAACGCCAAAGTTGCGCTGGCATTCCCGGGCGAACGTCTGCTCCTCCGCCGTCCACGCGGGCACCCCCACCGCGTGTAGATGATCATTGAGGCGCTCGGACAGGGGCGCATTCGGCAACAAGTCGTAGAGCCCGAACCCGACCGTGAGCGTGGCGCGGGTCTGGGTCCCCATCGCGGCACCGTCCGCCAGTTCGCGTGCCCACCGGGTGGTCGCCTCGACGTGCGCGCGGTCGACGTCGCGGATAAACAACGCGAGCCGCGCGTAATCCGGCACGACATTCGGGGTTTCCCCGCCCGACTCCACCACGTAGTGGATGCGGGCCGTCGGCTCGACGTGCTCGCGCATCAGGTTCAGCCCATGGCAGAACAACTCCAGGGCATCGAGGGCGCTGCGGCCATGCCACGGGTCGGTTCCGGCATGCGCGGTTTTCCCGAAGAACTCGACGCGGATGTTGTTGACGGCCGCGGTGCGGACGAGGCCGACCACCGCCGCTGGACCGGAGTGCCAGGCGAGGCAGGCATCGAGATCGTCGAAGAGCCCGTCGCGCGCCATGTAGACCTTGGCGCCGGTGGTCTCCTCGGCGGCACAGCCATAGACCCGGACGAGACCGGTGATCCCCTCGTGCTCCATGATCGCTTTCAGGGCAATCGCCGCCCCGGTACACCCGGCGCCGAGGAGATTGTGGCCGCAGCCGTGACCGCTCGTCTTTCCGTTCGGGGCCGGTTCTTGCCGCGGTACCGCGGCGTTGCCGAGACCCGGCAGCGCATCGTATTCCGGCAAGAAGCCGACGCGGGGACCACCCGCCCCCTGCTCCCACTCGGCGACGAATGCGGTCGCCTGGTCGCTGGTGCCACGACTCGTGATCGCAAATCCGGCGGCTTCCAATTCCCGCACGTGCACCTGAGCAGAGGCGACCTCTTCGAGCGAGAGCTCGGCGTGGTCCCAGACCTCGGCACACATGCGATCGATGGCCGGCGTCGCCGCCGCAACCGCCGGTAGAACGCCGTTGTATGTGCCGGCTGTCATCGGAGCGCTCCCTGATCCACGACGCGCGAGCGTGCCATTCCTATCCCTCATGACACGCTCCGGCCATTCTAGGCCGTTCGCGGCAATGCTCAAGCCGTCGGGAGGGCAGGAAGTGGGCTCTCTCGAAGCGATAGCTTCGCTGGTCTTCGTCGACTTGGACGACGAGCCGATGGTGCTCCCTCGGGTCTCCGACCAATTCGGCGCCCCACTCAGAATCCACGTCCAAGTCAAGGTGTCCGTCGGCTCCGCGGCTGCTTGAGACGCGATTGTCGACAGTACGCTTCGGTGTGTGAGCCCCTTGATTGGCTCCGGGCTAGGCCGCGGCGAACGCTTCCTGGAGTGCCGCTTCCTCGTCCTCGGCGAGATTCGTCTGGACGATCGTACCACCAAACTCCTTCATCTCGGCGATGACCTTGTCCGGCGTCACCCGGTGGATGAGCAAGAAGAGTGCCGAAGAACCGGGTGGGAGCGCGGCGCCGACGTCCTTGATGAACCGGTCGTCGATCCCAAGATCCACCATCTTGCCGGACAAGGCGCCGGCCGCGGCACCGACCACCGCGCCCACACCGGGCATGAGAAAGATCAAGCCGATGAGCATCCCCCAGAAGGCGCCGGAGAGGGCACCGGACCCCGCCAGACTGATCGACTGCTTGATCTTGACCTTGCCATCCGCTCGTCGCACGACCACGACCGCATCGTCGAGTCCGATCAGCGCCTGCTTCTGGAGTTGCAGGAGCCTGTCTCGCGCCTGTTCCGCGACCTGCTCCCCTGGGTACGCGACCACGACCAATCGACCCACGGTCAGTTCCTTTCCCTTCAGGGCGATGATGACGCGACGGGGAACGTCTGCTCCGTCAACCGGTCACCCCCTGACCACATTCTAGGTGGCCGCGGACTCGACGCGACTGGTCGAAAGTTGTACGGCGTCGGTTGCAATGATGGAGGGCCGTCGCGACGGTGGGCCACCCGGATGGTTTGAGGTGGGCACGACGCGGTCGCTGCCCGCGTACGATTGCTCGCGGCGAGCGCGCCGTGGACGGTGCTGGTGCGGCGCCAGACAGAGCCGGGACGACGCTCAACGGCTCCTATCTTCCTCCTCACCGACTGAGGTGCAACCGTAGCACTGCACGCTTTGATCGGTGACAGGACCCGGGGGCCTTCGGCAAATATCCATCAGTGTGATCGACCCTGAACCGCTCCATGAATCGTTGCGAGATGACCTTGGCATCTGGGCTGTTCTTGGGGAAACTGCCACCAGCAGCCGCTGCACCGTCGTGTCGTCCATCGCGGCATCCGCGTTACTTCTGGTCGGGCTCCGCACCCTCCGCAACCGGGTTCCCGGGGAAAGCAACCGCACCCACCACGCCAGCGGCCCCGCGCGCCGGTGATCGGCGCGCGGGTGCACACTCGGTCTACACCTTTCGGTCGTTGTTGCCCGTCGCGCGGACGCTTACGATTCGTGTGCGTTGACCGCTGAGGCGGCACAGGACCGATACCGGATCGTCGACCCGCGCGTCTCCCGCACGGTTGTCGACGCAAGCAGGGAGCTGCCCAGATGGATGAGGACCTCGCCCCGATCGACTACATCGCGATCGAGTTCCCCGACGGCACCGTCTCTGGTGAGGGGTTCAAGCGACTGCTCGAGTTGGTCGACGGCGGCGTGATTCGTCTGCTCGACCTCGAGTTCCTCGCCAAGAGCCCCGACGGCAGTCTCGCACCGATCGAGCCCCGCGAGATCTCCGTGCCGAGCGGCGTTGATCTCAGCGTATGGACCGGCGCCTCTTCCCGGCTCCTCGACCAATCCGATCTCGAAGAGATCGGCTCCGCGATCGGGTCGGGCGCCGTCGCGGCGGTCGTCGTCTATGAGAACCGCTGGGTCATGTCGCTGGTCGACGCCTGGCGCCGTGCCGGTGCCAGGCTCATCGCCGACGGCGGCATTCAGATCGAGGAATTCGTCCGTGCTCTCGACGCCACCGAGTCAACCTGGGCCGAGCGATCGGCGTGATTGCCGGGCGGGAAGGAGATCGAGATGGGATTGATCAAGACTGCCGGTAAGGCCGCCGTTGCCGCCTCGGTCGTCGGTCGCGTGCAGCGCCGTCAGCAGCAGCGATGGGCCGCGCAGGATCAGCTTGCCGCCGGGAGCGCCGTGCCTCCCGCGCCGGGCACCGCAATGGATCAGCGGTTGGCCCAACTCGCGAAGATCGGCGAATTACGCAACGCCGGTGTGCTCACCGACGCCGAATTCGAGGCGCAGAAGGCGCGCATCCTACACGCCTGAAGGCCTCCGGCGTCGCGGTGGATCAGGCGCCGCTTCGTGCGCGCTCCGCTGAGTCGGTGCGCCGCGAGCGCGACTCCTCGCGCTCGCCACCTATCGCATAACCCGGATCGACATCCGTTCGATCGGCGGCGGCAACCGGCACTGGGCCCGGTGCAACGACGAGAAATGGTCCCCCAGAGACGGCTGGCCGTACGTCGGGGAACGTCGCCAACGTCATCACCGCCGAGGGCGACTGTGCGATGATCCTGCGGTGGGGGACACGAGCGTGAGCGGTCGTCGAGCGCGGGATCTAGTGAACCGCTGGCGCATCGGGCTGAGCGCGGTCGTGGCGCTCGGCCTTCTTCCCATCCTCGCGGCGTCGTTCCCGGCGACCGCCGGCCGGGCGCTGGCCTCGGCCGCCGGGCCCTGTCTCAACCAGCCCGATGCCGCGTCTTGTAACCGCCGATCGCACCGCCAGGCGACCTCACCCGAACAGCAATTGGCCGACGCCTTCGCCCCGATCGTCATGCTGAAGCGCCAAGAGCACGAGTGCGACCGCAACGGCGAAGCGTATCTGCCGGCTCCCGTGGAGATCGTGTTCGACGATCCTCAGGTGGCACTTCGCCGCATCGCCGGCCGGTCCCGCACCGACAACGAAACCGTCAAGATGGCGCCCGGTGCGTCCGACCTGATGGGCACGGACGATACCTACTTCCTCGACTTCCCCGGCAACCCGCGCCGGCCGCGGTGCGACTTCGAGCGGTGGTTCCGCCAGCGCATGGCGGGCCACGAGCCGGCGGTGTACGCCAACGTCATCACCACGCCGGGCCACGTCGTCGTCCAGTACTGGTTCTGGTACGTCTTCAACGACTTCAACAACACCCACGAGGGCGACTGGGAGATGATCCAGTTGGTCTTCGACGTTGCCTCGGCGGCGGAGGCGTTGAACGGCCAACCGGTCGAGGTGGGCTACTCCTCGCACGGCGGGGGCGAGCGAGCCGCCTGGACCGACGAGAAGTTGACCAAGGAGGGCAACCACCCGGTCGTCTACCCCGGAGCCGGCTCCCACGCCAACAAGTTCGGCAGCGGGGTTTACATGGCCTGGGGCGAGGACAACTCCGGCTTCGGCTGCGACGTCACGACCGGCCCCTCGGATCGCATCGAGCCCACGGTCATCCTCGCCCCGCACGACCTCGCCGCTGCCACCGGTCCGGTTGCCACGCTGGCCTGGCTCGGGCGCTGGGGCGAGCGCCAACCCGCCTTTTACAACGGACCGAACAGCCCCGGTGTGCGCGAGCGGTGGACCGATCCGTTTCCGTGGCAGGACGGGTTGCGCGACGGCAGTCTCAGGCTCCCGGAATCGGTCACCTTCGGCCCCGGTCCGACCTCGGTCTTTTGCACGACGGTCGGGTTCGGCTCGTTCCTGCTGACTCGGTGGGCGGTCTATCCGTGGTTGATCGTCGTGTTCTTCGGTCTGGCGCTCCTCGTCGTCGTTCTCCTGGCCCGCATCGGTGCGTCGACCCTGCTGGCTGCCTGGCGGACCTACGTCGACGACTGGCGAGTTTTCGTCGCGATTGGACTGGTCCTGATTCCCCTTGGCCTCCTCGCGAACCTCGCCCAGTTTGCGTTCGTCGACTACCCACCCGGAAAGCAACTCTTCCAAACGATGGACGCCAGCCCGGGTTCCCGACTGGCGATCGCGTTGACGATCGGCGGTTTGCAGGACCTGCTCGGGTTGGTCCTCGTCGCGCCGGCGGTGATCGCCGCGGTCGGCGAGGTGGAAGCCGGTCGCAGACCGACCTTCGCCGGGGCATACCGGCTGGTCTTCGCGCGCATCCGCCCCCTCGTCGGCGGGGTCGGACGCTCGATCGTCATCGTCACCCTGCTGGCGCTCTCCGTCGTCGGTATCCCCTGGGCGATCTCGCGAGCGGTTCGCTGGCTCTTCGTCTCGCAGGCGGTGCTGCTCGACGGCGAGGGGTCGCGCCAGTCCTTGACCGCGAGTGCGCGGGCCGTCGCCGGTCACTGGTGGCGGACGGCAGGGAATGCCCTGTTCTTCTGGTTCGTCGGCGTCGCACCGGGTCCCCTGATCGGTCTCGCCCTGCTGATCCTGGCCAAACCGGAGGTCCGGTACGTGAACTGGCTCAGCAGCCTGATCTACGCCGTCCTGTTGCCGCTCTCGGTGATCGGCATGACCCTCCTGTACCGGAATCTCAAGCGCGACAAGCAGCCGACGCCGAACGCCGCGAGTCGAACGGACCGCACGGTACGGCGAGTTGGCGAGCCCGGCGAGGGGCAGGCATCTCCGGGTCTGCCGTCGGAGGGTTCTCTTGGGATCCTGGAGACCTGAGCGCGCGAGCGCCATCGCTCCCCCGACGCAAACGGGTTGAGGCAATGAAGGTGGCGCCTTTCCGAAAGGACGCGCTTCGATGTCTATAGGGGCGGTCCTGCTCGTGCTCTCGATGGGTCTCGACGTGTTCGCGGGCGGTCTCGCGCTCGGAATCGCCGGGCTCCCTCGCCCGCGGTGGACGCGGACCGCCGCCGTCTTTGCCTGTTTCGGGGTGGTGCTCCTGGCGTTGGGAGATCTCTTCGGGCGCCTCCTCAGCGACACCCTGGGTAGCGTCGCATCCTACCTCGCGGGTGGTCTGTTACTCGTCCTGGGTCTGCGCGCCGTCCTCGATGTGGTCCGGAGCGGCTACGACGAGGGGAGCAGCTTGCGTTCACTGGACCCGAGATCGGTCATGTTGACGGGGCTGGTCGTCTCGCTGGACAAACTGGCCGTCGGGGTGGCGCTGGCGGTGGTGGACGTCTCGCTCGCTCCGGTGCTCGTCTATCTCGCCGTTCAGGGTTTCGTCGCGACGTTCGCGGGTCTCCTGCTCGGCCAGCGCCTCGGCTCACGCCTCGGCGACGCCGCGCACTTGGTCGCCGGCGGCGTCTTCGTCGTCCTCGGCGCGATCATCCTCTACCAGACCGCGGCGAGCCGCAGCTTGCTCACGTAGGTCCATAACCGTCGATGACGAATGCACCCCAGCGTTACACCTTTCGCATCAACGCGGAGCGCGGTCCTCCCGAAACGATGCGGACACGCTTCGATCCCCGACCCGGTGGACGACGGGGCTGGGGCACGATCGGGCGGCAGGAGCGTGACCGCCGGCGCCAAGGGTGGCAGCGGCCGGAACGAAGCGATCGCCTTCCGTCATGCGCGCCATCGACGAGGAGACGGACAGGGGCGATCGGCATGGGATCGGTGACCGGAGTTCGTCGCCGACAAGCCAGCGCGGTCGGCACCGATCCTGGCGTCGGCCAAGACCTGGTTGGAAGCGGGCAACCGGCGGATCACGATCGCCGTCTCCGTGGTGTTCGGCGTGGTGTTCGTCTACAAGGGCGTCTCGGGTCTGCTTGACTGAGCGACCACGGCCGGTTTGTCTGGACCCGGTGGTGCCACCGCGGATGGCACACACCTGACAAGGATGCCGTCACGTGGCGTCGAGCGGATAAGGTGCACGTACCCGAAAGGAGCAAAAACATGCCGGTGCATCGGGCAAGCAATGCGTTCAGGTCCGCGCTGCTTGCCGTACTTTTCGTTGCATCCGCGTCCGGTTTGATCTTCGTCCATCGCCCGGCTGCCGGCGCCGTCGACCAACCGGTTTTCTCCGCCTTCTTCCTCCGCGACGGCAAGGTTGGCACCGGCCAGCTTCGTCCGCTGCCCGCCGATGTCTCTGCCTACGACGTGGCGATGCGGCAACTCCTTGCGGGGCCCCTGGATACCGAACTCGCGGTCGGTTTGCGAACGGTCATCCCCGTGGGCACCACGCTCCGCGGCGCCGTGGCGCTCGACGACGACACCCAGACGGCGACGGTCGATCTCTCGCCGGAGTTCACGAGCGGCGACCAGTCCGAACTCCCGGCGCGGATGGCCCAGGTCGTCTTCACGCTGACGCAGTTCACGAGCATTCGCTTTGTTGCCTTCAAAGTCGACGGCCAAGACGTCCGAGCCCGCTCCGGCGACGGCAGGAACCTCTCGCGACCGGCCGGACGCGGCAACTACGAGGCGCTGCTGCCGGCCATCTTCGTGGAGTCGCCGGCTCCCTGGGACAGCCTTTCCAGTCCGATCCAGTTGGGCGGCACGGCCAACACCTTCGAGGCCACCCTGCACGTCCGGCTCGCCGACGAACAAGGCCGCGTCCTGTTCGAAGATTTCCTGACCGCCTCCTCGGGTAGCGGCACCCGCGGGCGATTCAGCGGTTCCATTGCCTATCTCCTCGCCGAACCCCAGCGCGGCACCCTCGTCTTCTTCCAGGAGTCGGCCAAGGACGGCAGCGAGCAAGACATCGTCGCCATTCCGG
>DATBFX010000289.1:0-18579 GCA_036558305.1 Thermomicrobiales bacterium
CTCCCGGTCGGCACCACCATCCACTGGCACGGCCTCGACGTCTCGCCCGCGATGGACGGCCCCGCCGGGCTGAATCAGGCGCCGGTCGAACCGGGCGAGACCTTCACCTACGACTTCGTCGCCACCCCGGCCGGCACCCGCTGGTACCACTCCCACACCGACGTCGCCACCCAGGTCATGCTCGGGCTCTATGGGTCGTTCATCGTCGAACCGAAACACGGCGGTACCCACTACGACCGGGACGACACCTACGTCCTCTCCGAGTGGGACAACGAGCTGACCCCCGCCGTCGCCAGCGGCGCGGCGCCGCGCGGCCCCCGCGACCAGGCGCTTTCGGGTGGGGCGTTCGGCACCGACGAGTTCCTGATGAACGGCAAGATGCACGAGGCGATCCCGCCGATCGTGGTCAAGGAAGGCGACGAGGTCCTCCTCCGCCTGATCAACGCCGGCACCCTGGCCCACCCCTTCCACACCCACGGCCACTCCTTCAAGATCGTCGCCACCGACGGCAACCCGGTCCCGGCTGCAGCGCAAATGACGAAGGACACGGTCCTGATCGCGCCGGGGGAGCGCTACGACCTCGCCTTCGAGGCGAACAATCCGGGTGTCTGGATGGTCCACTGCCACATCGAAAACCACGCGGCGAACGGGATGATGACGGTGATTCAGTACGAGGGAGCCAAGCCGACCGGGCCGCTCGGCGAGTTCTGGGATCTCACGCCCACCGCGGGTCAGGAGGTGCCGAGCCACGACGGGACCGACTCTGGCCACGGCGCCCACGACGGGCACGGGATGCACGAGGGCGACGCCGCACCATCCGCCAGCCGGGCGGCCGGGATGTCCTCCGCGACGAGTGCGGCCCAGACGGCCGGAGACGTCGTCTGGCTAGCGATGGAGGACGACCGCTTCGATCCGAAGGCGCTCACGGTCACGGTCGGCACCACCGTCACCTGGATCAACAAGGGGGCCGACTGGCACAGCGTGGCCGCCTTGGACGGCAGCTTCGCGTCCGACCAGGTCGCGCCGGGCCAAACCTTCTCACACACCTTCGCCACACCCGGGACCTACCCGTTCCTCTGCCGGCACCACGGACGGCAGGGGATGATCGGTCAGATCGTCGTCACCGAATGACGACGTGCCGAGTGCCGAAAGGAGGAGAGATCGCACCCCAAGGCGACTCACTGAATCGGGTTGGACCGACATGAGCAGCAGTGCCACACGCAAGGGGGATTGAAATGCGCATCGATCGCAGTTCCCGACCGCAGGCGATCACGCTCGCCCAGACCATCGACGGCGCCCAGAGGGCACCCGGCAATGGGCAACTCTCCCGCCGCGAGGCCCTGCGCCTCCTCGGCGGCGCCGGTCTCGCCGCCGCCGCCTTCACGACCCTCGGTCGCCGCGCCTTCGCCCAGGACAACGGCACACCGCCGGCGATGGCGACCCCGCAGATCGGTCCGCAGGCCGACGGCAGCATCCTCTGGCACGTCAAGGTCGGCGACATGAAGATGGAGCAGAAGCCGATCGTCGAGCTCCACGGGTTCTTCCCGGGCGAGATCACGATCAACGCCGGCGATTCGATCTGGTTCGACTACGGGATGGGCGGGTTCCACACCGTCAGCTTCCTCTCCGGCGGCCAGGTACCGCCGATCCTGATTCCGGACCCGGAAGCGGACACACCGGAAGGCGGCGCTCCGCCGCAGTTGATCATCCATCCGCAGATCCCCTTCCCGCACGGCGGTGACACCTACGACGGCACCGGCTACGTCAGCTCAGGCATCGACTTCTTTCGCGATCCGACTCAGCCGTACGTCCTCAAGTTCACCAAGGCCGGCAGCTACGACTACCTTTGCCTCATCCACCCCTCGGTGATGAAGGCGAAGGTGATCGTCCAGGAGACCGGTGCCGCGGCGGTGCGCACCCAGAGCGAGTACGACCAGATCGCCGCCGACGAGACCGCCACGCTCTACGACCAGGCCGCCACCGAGATGGCGAAATACGGCCAGGCGGCCAGCACCAAGAACGCCGATGGCACCACGTCGTGGGAACTGACGGTCGGCGCCGGCGGCGACACCCAGGCGCGGGTCCAGTCCTTCCTCCCCACCGAACTCGAGATCACGGTCGGCGACACGGTGAAGTGGGTCCACCGGGCGCCGGGCGAGCCGCACACCGTCTCCTTCGCCGGCGCCGGCGAGGTGACACCGGAAGATACGATCGTCGAGCAGTTCGCCGACGGGACGCCGAAGTTCGTCCAGAGCATGCAGACCCTCCTGCCGCAGGGTGGCAACGTCTGGAGCGGCTCCGGCTGGCTCAACTCAGGTTACCTGGGCTTTCCGGACCTCGCGCGGCCGGTGGAGTGGGAAGCCACCTTCGACACGCCGGGGGACTTCACCTACTTCTGCGCCCTCCACGGCGATGCGAAGGGCGAAGGCATGGCCGCCAAGCTCACAGTCTCGCCGAAGTAGGCCGCTCGACCGTGGCAGTCGCGGTCGTCCTCAAACCGAACGACGTGAGCGCCGTCTTGCGCGACCGGTCCGGAGCCGTCGATGGGCCCCGATCGGGCACGCTCGGCGACCACGTCTTCGCGCGCTTGAGCGAGGCCCAACGCTCCGAGTGGACCGACTTCCGCCGCCACGTCTCCGCCTGGGAGCGGGAGCGGTACCTGGAGGTGCATTAGCCAGGCGTTTGGCGGCAAACGGTACACCCGATCCGGGGACACGAGCGGGGGCGGTCAGACGGACCGCCCCCGCGTCTTTGCTCCGGCCCACAGGTCGGACCGGTCCGGTCGGTCGGTGACCACGGCGCGACGCGGAGCGCAAAACGGAGGGAGGTGGGCGACCGCCGTCCGCGCGCAAGTTACGTACGCTCCGGCCCCCGGCCATTCCACCGCCGTCCGTAATCCCTACGACGCGAACCGAACCGACAATCGTCAAGATGGGGCCGTCTCCCAACGACGATTCCGGGGAGACCGAGGACGAGGAGTAGCCGGAAAGGAGAACGACATGATTCCAGGGCTGACTCCGGGCGAAATCATGCGGATGCACGAGGAGCGCGTCCAGCAGATATTGGACGACATGGAACCGTTCCGCTTCCATCGGCCGATCGTTCGGCTGGCACGGGCGGTCGCGGTAAGCGCCGGCGGAGCGATTGGCCGGATCCGGCGCGCTCAGGTCGGTGCCGAAGGCCGCCTGGGAAGTGGACAAGCGAACGTGGCCGCCGACGAGGTGGTCGGGCTCGCGAAATGAGAACCCGGGCGATGAGGCGACGCGCGATTCAACCGTTGCGCCGACCGGATCGCCGGCGATCGGCCGTCGCTCCGTGACCCATTGCGGACCGCCGGCCGATCGCCGGTCCGGCGACGCCGCGACGATGGCAATGAGCGCGCGAAGGAGGATCGACGATGCGTCCATACAGTAGTCTCGGCCTGAATAGCTTTCGTCCTCATCACGACGACGTGGTGCAAGCCTTTCGCGATCGTCGGTTCGCGGCGCCGCAGTATCTCGCCGCCGAAGGTCGGCGCCTGGGGTTCATCGCCGAAGCCGAACGGGCCCGGCTGGTGCGGCAAGCCGGTTGCCGGCCGGCCGGGATCGCCGCGATGCTCGTCGCGGTCCGGCAGACGATGGGGACGGCGCTGGTCCGGCTGGGCGTACGTCTCACCGTGCCTGCCCCGACCCGAGGTGCCGTCCCCGTCGTCGGGGGCCCCGAACCTCGGCGATGACCTTCCCGATCCTTACCCGACCGAAGAGCCGGGCGCGGCGGGTGGCAAGAGTAGGCAGGATCGGCCGCGACGAACGCGCGGTGTCCCGCGAGGCGTGGGGCGACCCGGCCATCGCGTCGATACCGAGTGCCAAACCGAAGCGTGGCCGCCATGGCACACCCGCCGGTCGAATCCTCGTCGAGCGAGCCGTCGCGACGCTTTGCCGACCTTGTGGCGGCGCTCATCGCTGCATCTGTCCGCGGAGCGCCGCGCGGCTTTCGCCGGAGAGCCGGTGGACGGGGCGCTGGGCGCCTACACGGTCACGGACGACGACATCGACGCGCCGCGGCGACACGGCCTCGACGAGGACGCCATCTTCGAATTGACGATCGCCTGCGCCGTCGGCGAGACCCATGCGCGGTTGCAGGCCGGATTGACGGCGTTGGGGTACGACGCATGAGTCTGCGCTCGACGATCCTGGAACGCAGCCAGCGTCTCCGCGCGCGTCGCCATTCGCTTGATTGGACTGGGTGCCCGGACCAAGCCCGACGACGTCGCCCGCATCGTCCTCTACCGACCCGGGCCTCTTCGGCCGCCCGTGTTTGCGTTTGACGAGGGAGGTCATGCGTGGCGAGTCCAACTGGACCGCCGGCGAGCACGAATTGTTCGTCGCGTCCGTCTCCCGGCGCAACGCCTGCACCTTCTGCACCGGTCAGCGAGGCGAGCACGGCCACGCTGGCCGTGCTCGCCAAGCAGGTCGGGTCGGAACGGGCGCTGATGCCGGAGCATGTAACTCCTGCCCGGCGAGCCGGCGTCTCGGAGCAGGCGCTCTCCGACGCGCTCCACGTCGCCTTCGGGTTCGACGTCGTCAACCGGCTGGCCGACGCCTTCGGCGCCAGCGACGAGGGCGCAGCGGATCGACGTCGCACCGCGGCCGGACTCTACCGCATGGGCTACCGGGCGCCGGGTTGCTTCCTCCGATCGTCGTCGGTCGGGCGCCACGATCGTTGCTTTGGGGTTGCCTTTAGGCTACCCGCCGAATACCGCGGTTGCATGGCCGCCGCCGTCGTGGACGGCGGGAAATCGGATCGGCCGTCCCGTTTCGCATCCCCGGTCGCCCTTCATCTTCGCTTCATCTTGATCTGCCATGATCGCCCAGATCGGCGCCGGTATCGGCCGATGCATGCGTCTGTGTCGTCCCAGTCACCTTCATCGTCGCACAAGCGACGCCGGCGATGAGTGACAATCGCACTTCGGCTCGGCCCCCGGTTGCGATCCGCGACGCTGCTCGCGCCGGTCTTGCCGTGCCGGGGGCGTCAACGCGGGCGCAGGAGGGACCTGTAACCCATGCCGGTCGATCGGGAGGATGACGGCGAGCCGTCGGGGCGCGAGCACGGTCGCAAGGTGCTCATCTTCACCGCCACCGCCGGTGGCGGTCACGTCGCCTCCGCGCGGGCGGTGCGCGACGCCGTCGCGCGGGCCGGTCACCGCGCCGTCATCCTCGACGGCCTCGAGGTGATGAGCCGCCGCCTCAAGTGGTTCCAGGTCGATTGCTACGCCTGGCAACTCGAACACACCCCGTGGACCTACGGTATCGGTTTTCGCATCCTCGGTCTCCCGCCCGTCGCCGCGCTGATCCGCTTCCTGATCGGATTCCTCTGGGGCGACAAACTGCTCGCCGCCATCGCCGAGGCGAAGACCGACGTCGTCGTCTCGACCTATCCCGTGGTCACCGCCGGCCTCGGGCGCTTGATCGCCGCCGGCCGCCTCGACCTCCCGGTCGTCGCCCCCATTACCGACTTCGGCGCTCATCCACTCTGGGTCTCACCACACGTCGACTTCCACCTCGCCCCCTGCCGCCGCACCCTCGAACTCGTCGAGCAGGCGGGCGGACGGGGACGGGTGATGACCTTCCCGGTCGGCGAGCGCTTCGCCCATCTCCCCTCGCGGCACGAGGCGCGCGCGGCGCTCGGTCTGCCGCCCGACGCCGTCATCCCCCTGATCGTCGGCGGCACCTGGGGCGTCGGCGACATCGAGGGCACGACCGTCGCTGCGGTCGCCGCGGGTGCCTATCCCGTCGTCGTCACGGCCGGCAACACCGACCTGCGATCACGCCTGGAGGCGCGCTTCCCCGGCGAGGCGGCCGCCCGCATCCTCGGCTGGACCGACCAGATCCCCATGCTGATGGCCGCCGCCGATTGCCTCATCCAGAGCGCGGGCGGCGTGACCTGTCTGGAGGCGATGGCCGTCGGCTTGCCGATCCTCTTCGTCAAACCCATCGCCGGTCACGGCGGGTTCAACTCGCGGATCATGGCCGAAGCCGGTGCCGCACTGCCGATCCGCACCACGCGCGAACTCGAAACCGTCCTCCACGAGGTGGTCGCGGGTGCCGCCACGCTGGCGCCCCCGGCATGCGATCCAGGCGTCGCGGTTGCGTCCGCCGTCCTCGCGGCGCTGCCCCATCGTGTCGAACCCCAGGCGCCCCGTCGCATCCCGGTTGTTCGCCCGCTGATGGCCGCCGCCATCCTGGCGTTGGTCGCCTGGGTGAGTTTCTCCCCGTGGGTGATGGCCCTGGCCGTCGAGCGCACCCCCCTGCCGGTCGTCGAGGACGACGGACCTCCCGGCACCGTCTCCGTCGTCGTCCGCACCGACGACCCCGCGATCGCGGCCGCGCTCGAACAGGCCATCGACCGGTCGCACCTTCCGGTTGCCCTCTTCGTCGATGCGCGTGCCACGGCGGGATTGACGGCGGACCCCCGCGTCACGTTCGGGGTCGCCGAAGACCGCTTGCCCCGCACCCATGCCAACCCCGTCAATCGCTGGCGCCGGATCCACGCGACCGCCCGTGCCCTGGAACAGACGACCGGCATCGCCCCCCGCTACGTCCTCCCCAGCGGCGACCGCTCGGATCTGGTCGACCTTGCCGTCGCCCCGCGGCATACCCGCGTCCTGGTCGGTGTCCAGGGAACGGACCGACCGCTCCGCGCGGGTCTCGTCGTGATCGACACGAGCGGGCTAACCCCCGCCGACGCGGTTGCCGAGGTCGAGCAGCGCCTGGCGGACATCGCCGCGGCGGGTCTTCGGGCGATCCCGCTCGAAGCGATGTCGTAGCTGCTCACCGACGACCATCGAGTCCGCGCAAGAAGGACGTGATGCGTCTCCCTCCCTTCGCTCTCTTGGCACCATCGATCGTGCTCGGGGCGGCCCACGCCGCCCCAGCGCTCTCGCAGATCGGCCCCGGCCGGCTCCTCTTCCCGGTCGTGACCCGCGTCGCCGGGGCCCGCTCCGTCGGTCTGACCTTCGACGACGGTCCCGATCAACCGCTCGAACAGTTCCTCACCCTGCTCGCCCAATCCGGAGCCCGTGCCACCTTCTTCCTGATGGGCGAGCAGGTCGCGCGCTGGCCCGGCGCTCCCGGTTTGATCGCCAGCGCCGGGCACGAGATCGCCGTCCACGGCTACACCCACCGCGGCCACCTCCGCCGTACCCCCTGGGATCTCCGCGACGACCTGCGGCGGGCGCGCGACCTGATCGAGGACGCGGCAGACCGCGCCACCGCCCTCTACCGCCCGCCCTACGGCGTCTTCAGTCTCGGCTCCTGGCGCGAGAGCGCGCGTCAGGGCTGGACGCGGGTTCTCTGGAGCCGGTGGGGCAAGGACTGGGAGGAGGCGACGACACCGCAGCGGATCGCCGGCATCATCGGCCGACCCCGCGCCGGCGACGTCCTCCTCCTCCACGACTCCGACCGCTACAGCGCCCCCGGCTCCTGGCGCAATACGCTCGGGGCGCTCCCGATCATCCTCGATCGCATCGCCGCCGCCGGTCTCGTTGCCCGCCCGGTGAGCGACCTCCTGGCCGAGGCCGAAGAGCATGGCGCACTTCGCGCGGCCGCGGACTGAGATGCGCCGCCGAGAGGCGGACCAGCTTCCGCGCCAGACCGGCGACGGGACGACCCGTGCCACCTTTACGCGGATGGTCGCCGCCATCCTCGCCGTCTACCTGCTCGCCGCCGGCGTCGTCTACCTCTGGCGCGGCACCTACTTCGTGCCGGACCCGCCCGACAGTTGGGCCCTGCTCCTCCTGATCGGCGCGGTCGTGCTCGGCCGCTGGAAAGACTTCCTGCGCGACTGGGTGCCACTCGTCGCCCTCATCTTCGGCTACGAGTTGCTGCGAGGATTCGCCGGCACCGTGACCGTCGGCAACTCGCTGGTACCCGCCTCCGACGGCGCCGTCCACTACCGCTGGATTCTCGACACCGACACCCGGCTATTCGGCGGCACGGCGCCAACCGCCTGGCTCCAGGAGCGACTCTACGACCCCGGCGTCGTCCACTGGTACGACGCCCTCGCCGGACTCGTGTACAGCCTCCACTTCGCGCTGCCCCTAGTCTTCGGCTACGTCCTTTGGGTGCGCGACCGCGACCACTTCCGTCTCTTCGCGATCACCCTGCTCTTCATGACCTATTCCACCTTCGTCGTCTTCCTCCTCTACCCGACCGCGCCGCCCTGGCTCGTCGGCGTCTGGGGATTCCTCCCCGGTGTCCACGATCCGTTCGACCAGGTGGCCAGCGCCACCGCCGACGCCGGCTCGGCGTTTACCACCCTCACCGTCTGGACCAAGGCGAGTCCCGATCCCGTCGCCGCCTTTCCCTCGCTGCACGCCGCCTACCCCTGGCTGGTGCTGCTCTTCCTGGTGAGGTTCTTCGGCCGCCGCGGCTGGTTGTTCCTGCTCTACAACGCGCTGCTCTGGTTCAGCATCGTCTACCTCGCCCAGCACTGGGTCGTCGACGTCCTCGGCGGCATCGCCTGGGCGACGGCGAGCTTCTTCGTCGTCCAATTCGTCTGGTCTCGGCTCCAGCTCGCACCAGCCACATAAACGCCCCCTGTCATTCCGAGCAGAGTCGCGGAATCTCTCTCCGCCAGAGGCAGCGCACCCAACGAGACGACGCCTCCGCTGCGCTCCGGGAGATGCCTCGACAGGCTCGGAGTGATCGATGGATGGGCGGCCGCGCGACCCGGACTTCATCCGCGCTTCATTTTGGTCGGCTACGATTCAACCGTCGCGAGGTCTCGCCTGCCCTGGTTTGTTACGAGGGATGAGACGTGCGCATCTTGGTCGTCGAAGACGAGCCGCGGCTCGCGACGCTGGTCCGGCGTGGACTGAACGAAGAAGGGCACGCCGTCGACATCGCCGGCACCGGCGAGGAGGCGCTCGACTGGGTCGAGGCCGCCTCCTTCGACGCGATCGTCCTCGACGTCCTGCTTCCTGGGATCGACGGGCTCGAGGTCTGTCGCCGCCTGCGCCGCGGCGGTATCCACACCCCGATCTTGCTCCTGACGGCGCGCGACGCCGTCGCCGACCGCGTCGCCGGTCTCGACGCCGGTGCCGACGACTACCTCGTCAAACCCTTCGCCTTCGCCGAGCTCGCGGCCCGGTTGCGCGCCCTCGCCCGCCGCCCTCCCGACACCCTGGAGACCGTCCTCCGTGCCGGCGACGTCCGCCTCGATCCCGCCACCCGCCGCGTCTGGCGCGGCGAGCGTGAGGTCGAGTTGCCGAACAAGGAGTTCCGCATCCTCGAATACCTGCTCCGCCACCCCAACCGCGTCCTCACCCGTGGCATGATCGCCGACCACGTCTGGGACTACGACTTCCCGAACGTCACCAACGTCATCGACGTCCACATCCGCTCCCTCCGCCGCCGCCTCGACGATCCCTACCCCGGTAGTCTCATCCAGACGATCCGCGGCGCCGGCTACCGTCTGGCCAAAGACGGTTGACGATGGGCGGTCTCCCCATCCGCTGGCGCCTGACGATCTGGTACACGGTGTTCCTGGCGGTCGTGCTCGCCCTCTTCGGGATCGGTCTCTACGTCGGTCTCCACCAGATCCTTTACGGGAATTTCGACGAAGCGGTCCGCAGCAACTCCGCCCTCGCCCTCTCCGCGGTCCGCACCAGCGGCAGCGGGGTCTCGCTCGATCCCAGCACCGTCGCCAGCTTGCGCAGCGACGAACGCTTCGTTCGGCTCGTCTTGCCGGACGGCACGGTCGCCGTCGACACCAGCGACGCTGCCGGTGGGATCCCGATCGATCCCGCCCTCATCCGCGACGCCCTCGCCGGGAATACGCGAAACTCGGGGGCCCGCGGCGCCGACGGGATGATGGAGATCGTGACGGCGCCGGTCTACGCGAACGGCGCCGTCGCCGGTGTGCTCCAGGTCGGCGTCTCTCGCGGCGACACCGACGAGGTGCTGCGCGATCTCCTGGTCGTCCTCGCCGTGGTCGCGCCCGTCGCCCTCGCCGTCGCCGGCGGTCTCGGCTACGTCCTCGCCGGCCGGGCGCTGGCGCCGGTGGCCGCCATCACCCGGACCGCCGCGACGATCGGCGCCAACGATCTCCACGCCCGTCTCAACCTGCCCCTTCCCGACGACGAAGTCGGCCGGCTGGCCCGCACCTTCGACGCCATGCTCGCCCGCATCGAAGACGCCTTCGAGCGCCAGCGCCGCTTCACCGGTGACGCCGCCCACGAACTCCGCACCCCCCTCAGCCTGATGCGCGGTCAGGTCGACCTCGCGCTGTCCCGCCCCCGCTCGGTCGAGGGCTACCAGGCGGCGCTCCGGGACCTCGACGAGGACCTCGAACGGATGACGGGGCTGGTCGGCACCCTCTTGACCCTGGCCCGCGCCGACACCGGTCGCCTCCCGCTCGACCCCGCCCCCATGGACCTCGCCGAAACCATCGCGCTCCTGCTCGAACAGTACCTTTCGCTGGCGGACGAAGCGGGCGTCGCCCTCCTCGACGAGTCGTCCCCCTCTCCCCTCGTCGCCGACCAGGACCTGCTCATCCAGATCCTGGTCAACCTGCTCGACAACGCGCTCGCCCACACCCCCGCCGGCGGGCGCATCACCGTCGGCTGCCGCCCCGAGGGGGATTCCGTCCGCTGCTGGGTCGCCGACACCGGCAGCGGTATTCCGCCCGAACACCTTTCCCGCGTTTTCGACCGCTTCTACCGCGTCGACACCGGCCGCGCCCGCGCCCAGGGCGGCACCGGTCTCGGTCTCGCCATCTGCAAAGCCATCGCCGAAACCCACGGCGGCACGATCCGCCTCGAAAGCCGGGTCGGACGAGGCACCCGAGTCGAACTCCGACTTCCGCGCGGCTCTGAGCCGCCGGCCTCCCTCGGGTAGGGGAGCGCCCCGTGCGCTCCCGCGACCGACGAAGACGGCGATCACCCCCGGCCCAGCGCAAACCAACGAGGCGGGAGGCGGGAGCGCACGGGGCGCTCCCCTACCCAATTCCCAGCGCTGCTCGATCGGGACGAATTTCCAGTTCATCGCGATTTCATTTCCCCTTGGCAGAGTACCGCACAGTCGGCGGGGCGGCTCGCCGGGACGAACCAGACGGGAGGTAGCCGAAATGCGGCGATGGCAAGGAGTGGTCGCCCTCGCGCTGGGCGCGACCATCGTCGGCGGAGGAGCGGTCAGCGCCCACGCCAACCAAGCGACGACCAGCGCACACCCAACGTCGCTGCTGGCGTCGGCCCGCAACCGCGTCGAGAGCCTGGCGCGCCTGGTCGGCATCGAAGACAACGCCGTGGCGCCGGGTACGCTCGACGACGGCAAGGATCTGCTGCCGCAGGCCAAGATCAGCTTGGAGCAGGCGGTCGCGGCGGCCCAGGCGTTGTCCACGGGCGACCTCGGCGAGGTCGATCTGGAGCACGACCACGGCAAACTCGTCTTCAACGTCGACGTCGGCAACCGCGACGTGAAGGTCGACGCCACGACCGGTGACGTCATCGGCTCCGTCTCCGACGATTAACCCCTCGACCGCAGCGGGTGGGCGGCGGTGCGACGGCGTCTCCGCCCGCACCGCCACTGCTCCCCGAACCACGCGGTCCCTTCCCCCCTCTTGCCGTAACTCGCCATCACCTCGCGCGCAGCCGTTGGACCCCACCACGGCCCCCCGCGTCGTCCGTGCCCGATGCGGAGGGCGGAGCGTCCCCGTGATCCCTCGACCGGCCGCTTCGTCGGGAATTCATCGGGATTTCATCCGGCTCGGCCAGCATGCCATCGATCGGCGAGATCTCCCGGCCATTGAAGCCACGTTGGGAGCCCGGCAATCACTACCAGGAGGCCGTCATGGTTCGCAATCGACGTTCGGTCGTGAGTTCGCTCCTCGTCGCTCCGCTGCTCTGCTCCACGCTGCTGGCCGGAGCGGCCGAGGCGGCGCCGTCGAGCCCCGCCGCCGGCACACCCTACGCACCCGAGATCGACCCCGCCGACTTCACCACCCGCATCGACAACCGCTACTGGCCGCTGCAACCCGGCACCACCTTCGTCTACGACGGCACCTCCGATGGCGAGAAGGAGCACAACGAAGTCGCCGTGACCAGCCAGACCAAAACGAGCCTCGGCGTCCGCTGCGTCGTCGTCCGTGACACGGTCACGGTCGACGGCGAGTTGACGGAAGACACCCTCGATTGGTACGCCCAGGACAAGACCGGCAACGTCTGGTACTTCGGCGAAGAATCGAAGAGCTACGAAAACGGCAAAGTCGCCAGCACCGAGGGTTCCTGGGAAGCGGGTATCGACGGTGCCCAACCCGGCATCCTCATGCCGGCCGATCCGAAGGTCGGCGACGAATACCGCCAGGAATACTACGCGGGCGAAGCCGAGGACATGGCCGCGGTGCTGAAACTGGGCGGCTCGGTTACCGTCCCCTACGGTACCTTCGACGACGTCCTCGTCACCAAGGAATGGTCGCCCCTCGAACCGGACGTCGTGGAGCACAAAACCTACGCCCCCGGCGTCGGCCTCATCCTCTCCGAGTCCGTCCAGGGCGAACAAGAACGCCTCGAACTCATCGACATCCAGACCGGCGGTGCCACCCCTGAGGCAACACCGAGAGCGTAGGGGCGGACCGCCGTGTCCGCCCTCGTCGAGTGCGCGAAAGGACGGGGGCGGACACCGCCCGGAGGTCATCCGGTCCGCCCTTACCCGCGGCCGCCACGCCTTCGACTACTCGATCCGCTGCCGCGCGAACGCCCGCCGTAGGCGCCCGACCGACCCCACACAAGCGACCCAGGCGAATAGCATCGTGACCGCCAGCACCAGAACCCAGAAGATGCCCTGCTCATCCTGGAGCGTCGGCCGATCGAGATCCGGTCGGGTGGCCAACAGGGCAACCGCGATCGCCGTCGCCGATACGGCCGCGCCCGTCACAACCAGACCGACTCGCCGGCGGACCACAACCGCGACGTGGTCTGCCCGCACGGACACCACGGCGCCCATCGCCAGCGGGAACCAGAATTGGGCGACCCGGAACATCATCACCGATGCCAACGCCAGCGCGGTCGGCACGCCCGCCTTCCGCAGCGTCGCCGTGACCGACAACTCGACCGCACCCGCTCCCTGCATGAACGGCGCGACCAGCATGAATACCGACCCGATCATCCGCCCGACGACGATCGCCCAGAGCGAGGGCGTCGCCCCGATCGCCCGGCAACAGGCGAACAGCGTGACCACCCCGACTGCGTTGACGCCGAGGTTGAGCGCGACCGGCAACGCCAGATCCCTCGTCCGCAGACCGTGGCTGCCGGCCCGTTCCATGATCCCGACGAGTTTGCCCGGCACGCGACGGGCCACCCGGGCCGGCGGACGCGACCGGCAGACCAGGAGGACGACGACGACCAACGACGTCGTCAATCCGAGCAGCAGGAGCGAACCCACCAGCATCGGCCCGGTTGCCTCGCCGGTGACGACCAGGGCGGCGAGGACCGGCAGCAGAAACGCCGCGAACGCGACTTCGCTGACCAGACTGGAGAGTCCGGCCGTGAAGACGGCGTCCTCGGCCGTGACCCCGTGTCCGCCGAGATCGCGCGCGAAGATGACCAGCGACGACGCCCCACCGAACGGCAACACCGACGAGAGCGCGTGCCGCCGGACCTGGATCCGACCCGTCGCCGTCGCCGGCAGCCGGTACCCCAACCGTCGCAGCAGCAACCGGTACTTGACCGCGATCAACGCAACGGCAACGATTTGGAGGAGGAGTGCGAAGACCACCCAGCGCGCGTCGGCACCGGCCACACCGTGCGCCGCCTGGCGTATCTCCCCGCGGTTCTGAACGAGGAAAAGGGCGGTCGAACCGACCACAAAGAGGGTCAAGAGGACGGACGCGATGCGGAACCAACCGGCTTTGGTCCGCTCGGCCCGGGCGGCGCACGGCGGGGATTCGGTCTCCGGTACGTTGGTCATCAGCGGGGCGACGCTCCTTCGGCCACGCGCGGACACCGAGGCGTCCCGCGTCATTACAGACGAACCCTACACCAAATTGATGAAACGAGGATGAAGCCCTGCTCAAAATCGGATCGGAACAGGACCTCGCTCCCAGTTCGCTCCCGACCGGCCGAGCGTCCGCCGCCGACGCGCCGCCGGACCGAACCCGTATCATTGGACCGAGGAACCACGCGCCGGCCGTCGCCACGGCCATGGGGAGTCCGCCTGCATGCACGGAATCGAAACACACCTGATCGACTTCGTTCGCTCGCTCTTCGACGCCGTCGGTTGGTTCGGCATCGTCGTCGCGATGGCGATCGAGAGCGCCTGCATCCCGCTGCCGAGCGAGATCATCATGCCGCTCGCCGGTTGGATGCTCGTCGCCGAGAAGGACCTCGGCTGGTGGGGCATCATCCAGGCCAGCTTCTGGGGCGCCGTCGGCAACCTGATCGGCTCCGCCATCGCCTACGGCGTCGGTCTGTGGGGCGGGCGACCGCTGATCGAGCGCTACGGTCGCTACGTTCTGATCACCCGCAAAGACCTCGACCGGGCCGAGCGGTGGTTCAACGAGCGCGGCGAGATGGTCGTCTTCTTTTCCCGCGTCTTGCCGGTGGTCCGCACTTTCATCTCGCTCCCGGCCGGGATTGCGCGGATGCCCTTCGGCCGCTTCTGCGCCTACACCTTCGCCGGCGCCTTCATCTGGTGCATCCCCCTGACCTGGATCGGCTACCACCTCGGTCCGAAGTGGGAAGACTTCCGCGAGAAGGCCCGCTTCCTCGATTACCCGATCGCCTTCGTCGTCCTCATCGTCGTCGCCTGGTTCATCTGGCACCGCCTCCGCGAACTCCGCCACGAACGCGAGACAATGACCGCCGAACGGGTGACCAGCGGCGAGTAGCGAGCTTCGAGCTTGGGCGGCGCGTTCCTCGAAGCTCGAAGCTCGCTACTCCGTAAGGATGCTCCGATGTCCCTCGACGATCTCTCCCGCGACTACCTCTCGCTCTCCTTCGCGATCGAGCGGCGTTTCCCCGGTTTCATCGACGCCTACTTCGGTCCGCCCGAGATCAAGGAGGAAGCGCTCGCCGGCCCCGACCCCGATCCCGCGGATCTGCTGGCGCGGGCGCACGCGTTGGCGACGACCATCGCGGCGGCCGACCTCCTCGATTCCCGCCGGGACTTCCTGGCGGCCCAGGTCGGCGCCATGGTCACCCTCTGCCGCAAACTCGCCGACGAAACGATCGAGTACCGGGAGGAAGTGAGAACCCTCTTCGACATCGATCCGGCGTTTACGCCGGAGGCCGCCTTCGACGCCGCGATCGCGGATCTGGATGAACTGCTCCCCGGCGGGGGTGACGTCCGCGCCCGGATGATCGCCTGGCGGAAGGGGTACGTCGTCGATACCGAGGTGGCCCGGCAGATGATCGACCGCATCATCGCCGAAACCCGCCGCCGGACCGAAGACTTCGTCGCCCTGCCCTCGGGCGAAGGCGTCGAGGTCGCCTTCGTTCGGGACAAACCGTGGAGTGGCTACAACTGGTACCTCGGCGGCTACCGCTCGAAGGTCGAGGTCAACACCGACCTCCCGATCCACGCCAACGGACTCGTCGCGCTGCTCGCCCACGAGGGCTACCCCGGCCACCACACAGAACACGCCCTCAAGGAGCAGATCCTCTACCACGACCACGGCTACGGCGAGCACGCCATCCAACTCATCAACACCCCCGAGTGCGTCATCTCCGAAGGCATCGCCACCCTCGCCGAAACGATCGCCTTCCCCGACGGCGAAGGGGCGCGCTGGCAGGCCGAGCACCTTTACCCCCTCGCCGGCATCACCGGCGATCCGGAGCGCGAGGCCCGCATCGCCCGCGCCCAGACCGCCCTCCGCGCCGTCAGCGGCAACGCCGCCCTCCTCCTCCACCAGGAGGGCCGCGCCGACGACGAAGTCCTCGCCTACCTGATGCGCTACGCCCTCCGCGCCGAAAACGAGGCCCGCCAGAGCCTCCGCTTCCTCGCCGACCCCCTCTGGCGCGCCTACACCTTCACCTACCACGTCGGCCGCGACCTCCTCGGCCGCTGGCTCGACCTCGCCCCCCACGCCGAACGCCGGTCCCGCTTCCTCCTCCTCTTGGTCGGCCAGGTCACCCCCTCGCTCGTCCAACGCTGGATCGCCGACGAGACGATGGCGCCGTGACCGCTTTCGTGTCGAATCGCGAGCGGCTCCGAGCGTCTGAGGTCACGCCGACGATCCCGTAGGAAATGGGCTTGAGCCAAAGCTCTGGTACCATGTCGATCGGCAGTCGTTCTCCCGTCATCGTCACCAGGGAGGTCGGCAATGGTCGCCGAACTCGCGACGAAAACGATCCGCGTCACGCCGGAGTTGCGGCTTACCGAGGTGCTTGCAGAAGCGAACTCGTCGCCCGTCTTGCTCGAAAGCGACGGCAACGTCTATCGCCTGAGCAAAGAAAGCGTCACGACCGCGCCATCGGCATCGGAGCGACCGGGCGCGGCGATGCCTGCTCAGTCGCGAGATGATGGGTTGGCCGAGTTCGAACGGATCGTCTTGCCCGGACCTCGGGAGGGCGAATCGTTCCGCGATTTCTTCATGCGGACGCGAGCGGAGGAAATTGCCCGCGACGAGATCGACGCCGATCCTGCGGTGCTCACGCCGGAGCAAGAGGAAGAGGTTGCGGCGATTGAGCGGGTTCTTCAACGCGCAGAAAAAGTGCGCCGCGAGCATGGTCTCCTCGACGATTCGACCGAGATCATACGTCGGGACCGGGAAGCACGATCTCGCCACCTCGCCGAGCTATGACGCGCGTCGTCGTCGATTCCAGCCTCGCGATCAAATGGCTGTTCATCGAAGACCAATCGACCGAAGCGATTGCCCAATTGAGGGATTGGGTCAGTCAAGGCGTCGAACGTCTTGTCCCAAGTTGGTTCATGTGCGAACTCGCTAACGTTGTCTACCAAAGGGTTCGTCAGCGGATTCAGCCACTCCAGGATGCTCAGGCCAATTTTCGCGACATCGTCCGATTCGTCCGCATCTTGGACGCGGAACCCGGCGTTTCGCTCCGAGCACTCCAACTTGCACACGATCTCGGTCAGGGCGCGACCTATGATACACACTACTTATCGCTGGCTGAGCAACTCGATTGTGACCTGTGGACTGCCGACGAGCACTTCTGGCGAGCGGCAATCTCAACACATGGCCGGGTGAAGTGGATCGGCCAATCTGCCCTGCAGCCGCCTGCGATGTTCGATCCCTCGACCTGATCGAACTATCGCCAGACCCACTACGTCCTCTTCATCAAGCGCCTCAGGTTCTCCCGGCCGATCGCCTCGAATGCCGCATCGCCCTGGGCGTGTGCCCAGATCACCGTCGAGACCGCGGACAACGCCCCGCAGCCGAGCAACACCGCGCGATCGCTGTCATCGATCGCGCGGCCGTAGCCGTCGAGAAACGCGTCTTGCAGGTCCGGCCGCTCGCGCCAGGGTCCGAAATACAGCCGGGCAAGATCGTTGACCCAGACCTCCGGCCGCGCCCATTCGAAGTCGATCACGGAGACACGCCCGTCCGCGATCAGCCAGTTGCGGGGACCGTAGTCGCGATGGCACGGGACGCGGACAGGACGCTCCACTTCGCTCAGCCGACGGACCTCTCTCCGCGCGAATGCGAGCTGCGTGCGTTCGAGCAGCCCATCGGCCCTGGCAGCCCACTTCTCAAATTCATCGAGTTTTGCGGCCGCGAAGTCGTCCCAGGATCCCAGCGACTCGGCGTCATGAAACCGCCGCAGCAGCCAACCCGCCTGGCGCTGGATCTCTGCATCCGATTCCAGCGCCAAACCCGACCCGTCTTCGCCCGGCACCGCGGACAGCACCATCATTTGCAGCTCCTCGTCGTGCGCCCGCAGGTTCGGCGCCCGCTCGCCCAACGCCGGCACCCACTTCCGGTACGCCGCCACCTCCGCCCGGTAGTTGCGCTCACCACTATGCCGCTTGGCGAACCACGTCACCCCGTCGGCGTCGCGCACCTCGATCACCGCCGCCCGCCCGTGAACCCACGAGCGGTCGCCGACGACCGTGCACGGACCGAGTACCCGATCGAGGTAGCGCTCCAGCTCGCCCTCCACGTTCCCCTCCGATCTGTCGACGATATTCCGGCATTGTCCTTCTCGAAGTCGTCGGGTTCCAGGTTGTTGCCAAAATCGGCGAAGGTGGTCGATTGCTCTGGTACTATCTCGGCCAGCAGTCGTTCCGTTAAGGAGACGCGACGATGACCGCAACGACGACCGCGAATTTGGCGCCCGCTTTCAACCGCCTGCGAGAAATCACCGATCTGCCGGCTGATTGGGACTTCGATGGGGCGATTCCGCCCTCGCCCGCGGCAATTCGGAAAGCGCAATGGATCCTGGAGAACATCGCCTCGCGCTTCTTGTCGGCGGGTGGGTCAGCCGAACCGTGGTTGGTCGGTCCCCGCGCCGACGGCGGCATTCTGATGGAGTGGCGTGGCCCCGGGGGAGCCGTCGAAGTCCACGTCGAGCCGGATGCCTCACTCGGATATCTCTGGGACGGCGAGGGTACTCCACAACCAGGCACCGAAAAAGCGGACGGGGTC
>DATBFX010000290.1:0-15426 GCA_036558305.1 Thermomicrobiales bacterium
ACCACCGAGCCGTCGTCGAGCGGGAACGGGGTCAGCACCGTTCCCGTGCCGAACGTCGTCTCGCCGTAGAGTTTTGCTCGCCCGTTGTCCCTCAAACCGGCGGCCACGATCTCCGCCGCGGAAGCCGACCCCTGGTTGACGAGCACCGCCATCGGCAGATCGATCCCCAGGCCGTTGCCGACTGTCCGCACCGGCCGCGCTGCCTGGTCCCGCTCCTGGTACTGATAGATCGGCGTCCCTTCCTTCATGAACTGGCTGGCCACCCCGATCGCCTCGTTGACGAGACCGCCGGGGTTGTCGCGCAGATCGAGGATCAGCGAGGTCGCCCCGTCCGCCTTCAGGTCCTTCAACGCCTCCTTCACCCCGTCCGTGGCGCCGGTCGAGAACTCGCTGATGCGGATCAGGCCGACGTTGTCGGGGAGCATCGACCAACTGACCGGTTTGATCGTGATCTTCTGCCGGGTAATCGTGCGCGTAAAGCTCGTGCCGTCCGACGGTCGCTCGATCGTCAACTCGACGTCGGTACCGGCATCACCCCGGAGCAACTCCGACGCCTGGCTGTCGCTCATGCCGTCGGTCGCTTGGCCGTCGATCGCGGTGATGACGTCGTGCGAACGCAAACCCGCGTCGGCCGCCGGGGAGTCGTCGATCGCCGAAACGATCACCGGCCGCCCGGTGCTGAAGTCGAGTTGGACGCCGATCCCGACGAACTCGCCCTGCGTCGCCTCGTCGAACAACTTCGCCTCTTCGGGGTCGAGGAAGGTCGAGTGACCGGTGTCGCCCAACGCGTCGACCATGCCGCGGCTGGCGCCGTAGATGAGCGCCTGGTCGTCGATCGCACCGGTATCGACGTAGTGCTGGTGGATCGCATCCCAGGTCTGGACGAGTGTCTGGAACTGCGGCAGATCCTGGAGCGAGGACGCCGCCCCCGCGTCGTGCCCCCCTTGCCAGGCAAAGCGATCGACGGCAACGCCGCCACAAAAGACGAAAACCAAAACCATCGCCAGCGTCGCCCGCCGGATCTTCGCCGCGGTACCTGGTTCGATTGACCTCGATGGTTGGGGTCGCGTAAACACTCGATGTTCTCCTCGGCGACCGGAGCGCCAACACTTCAACGATGGAGACCGGTTGTCGGGTCGGAGTCGGGACGCCGGCTCGAAGTCGCACACCGCCAAGTGTACGCTTGTCGCGACCACGCGGTTGTCCAGACCGCAAAAATCCATTCTCAGCCCTCTCTAGAGGGCTTGGTAGGTTGAGCGTGGTGGCTTTAGCCCCGCGCCTATGCCGCGCTCGGGAACACTCCCGAGCGACATCAAGAGGAACAAGGTCGATGGCGGTTCGCGATCCGGAAAAACTCCTCACCATCACCTTTTGTGTCCAAGACACGGAATTCACCACCGAGGCCCGCCGCGGCCAGATCGTCCACGAGGCGTTTCACGCGGCATTGCCGCACGAGCTCACCGTCGGGCATCGCCTCACATTCCGCACCCCGACCGGCGACGAGGTCTTCGCCGACAACTTCCTCGGCGACATCCTCGACCATTTCGGCACGACCGCGCTGATCACGTCGGCAACCCCGATCGCCGGCACGCCCGGTCCCTGGCGCAACGTCGGTTTCGACCACCTGGCGATCACCGTCGCCGACCGCACCGCCGCCCGCGACTTCTTCCGCGACGTCCTCCAGATGCAGGTGATGCGGCACGACCCCCACCTGACCGTTCTGGCAACCGGCCCGACCGCCCTCTTCCTCTTCGACGCCGGTCAGGAGGCGCCCCTCTCGACCGGCCAACCCTCGACCTGGCACCATCTCGGCTTCGTCGTCGACAACCTCGAAGCCGCCTACGCCCACCTCCGCGCCCACCAGGACCGCATCCTCAGCGACTTCACCCTCCTGGAGCGCGACGAACGCTGGAGCCTCTACTTCTTCTACCGCAACGGCGACGTCACCTTCATGATCCAATTTTCCGAAATCAAAAACGCCGACCGCGGTTTCGCCGATCCCATCCGCGCCGGCTCTTCATCCCTGCTGTACGACTACGCAAGCAGACCATATGGCCTTCAATGGGACGAGGAGGGCTGAGGACCGCGCCCGAACCGGTGTAGGGGCGGACCGCCGTGTCCGCCCTGGTTCGAATGCCGCGTACGTCGAGGGCGGACACACCGGTCCGCCCCTACAGGCAACGCAACTCGTCAGACCGCGACCGCCTCCCGCACCCCAACCGGCGTTCGCCAATGCGCGTACCGGGGCTCGCGCCCGCGCAGCACCCGCGCGAAGAGGTCCTCTAACTCGCGCGTCACCGGTCCGATCTCGCCGTCGGCGATGTCGTACTTGTCCACCGACACCACCGGCGAAATCTCCGCCGCGGTGCCGCACAGGAAGACCTCGTCGGCCACGTAAAGCTCGGTGCGGTCGACCACGCGCTCTTCGACCGGAATGCCGAGTTCCTCCCGCGCCAACACGATCAGCGCGTCGCGCGTAATGCTTTCCAGGATACCGCTCGTCAGATCGGGGGTGATCAGCTTGCCGTCGCGGACCAGCATGACGCAGGCGCCCGGTCCCTCCGCGACCTTTCCCTGGTGGTTGATGATGAGCGTCGTGTCGTAGCCGTCGAGCAACGACTCCATCCGCGCCAACTGGCTATTCCGGTAATTGGAGAGGTTTTTGACCCGCGGCGGCATCACGTCCTCGGAGATCCGGCGCCAGGAACTGATCCGCGCCTTCATCTTGAGACCGCTGCCCAGGTGGGACGGCATCGGTCGCGTCAGAATCTGCAGGGCCGTCTGCACGTCCGGCCGGTCGTAGCGGCTGGTGTAGGAATTCGCCGTGTAGGCCAGCGGGAAGATGTAGGTGTCCGCACGTGCTTCGTTCGCGCGCAGCAGATCGGCGACCGCCGCCGTCAGCTCGTCAATCGAGTAGCGCAACGGCAGGCGGACCAGCTTCATCGACCGGGCAAGCCGCTCCAGGTGTTCCCGCAGCCGGAAAACGTAGAGCTCGCCATCGTCCTCGTTCCAGTAGGCGCGAATCCCCTCGAAGACGGCGCCGATCGTCGACCAGCCCAATTCTGAGACGTGGATCGTCCCGTCTTCCCACCGAATCCGCTCGCCGTTCAGCCACAGATACGTCGGATGCGTACCAGGCACGTCACTACCCCTTCGTTTCGACAACCGCGAGACACCGGCTCGCCCGTCGCGTGCCGACGAGTATCGCACGCCGCCCCTGGTCGAAGGTAAACCGCCAACGCCAACCGGGGTGCCCGATTGGACACCCCGGTCGCTCTGACACGCGCGCGTGAACGAGAGCGGCCCTTACGTCGGCCGGCCGTCGATGAAGTAGCGGGTCAGCGCGCGGACGAAGATGTTGCCGTCCGGCACCGTGTACCCCTGGTTGTTGACCGCCGCGCCCTTGACGAACGGCTTGAAGGCGTACTGGTCGAGCCGGTAGACGACCGGAATGTACCCGACGTCGTTCTGGATGATCTTCTCGGCTTCGAGGTAGATCGCGATGCGCTTGTCCGGATCAGGATCGGACCTGCCCTTGATCACCAGGTCGTCGAAGTCCTTGTTCGTCCAGGCCTGCCGGCGGGCCGGGCGCTTGTCGTAGTTGCTGAAGAACATGTCGCCGTAGCTGTTGTCCGGGTCCGGGTAATCGGACCACCAGCGGATCCAGGTCAACTGCCACTTCAGCTCGCGCTGTTGCTGAGTGAAGTTCGACTGCGGGATCGCCTGGATCTTGACGTCCAGTCCGATGTTCTGCTTGATCTGGTCGACGATGTCGGCCGCCATCACGTCGGCGTTGTACTGCTCCTCGTCGGCCCGCATGTACATCGTCACGTCCGGCCAGTTCTTGCCGCCTTCGTACTCGGTCCCCTTCAGCGCGTCCATCGCCGCCGCCGGATCGAAGTTTTGGATCTGCTGCAGCGACGGGTCGTCGAGGAACCCGAACACACCGGCAGGAACCATGCAATACGCGGGCGTCGTCAACCCGTTCGTCACCGTCGACAGCCGGTCGCGGTCGATCGAATGGCTAAGCGCCTTCCGGACCTGGAGGTTGTCGAACGGCGCGATCGTTACCTGCGGCAGGAGCATCCACATGCCGGGGTAGACGTACGGCGTCACCAACTTCGCCAGGTTGGGGTCGTCGGTGTACTTCTTGTAGCCGGCGGCGTCCAACGGCGTCCAGTCGATCTGCTGATCGCCCGAACCCTGCTCGAAGAGCAGGAGCGAGTTCTTCGGCGGGTAAATCGGGTCGATCACCTTCGTCAGCTTGATGCTCTCGGCGTTCCAGTAATTCGGGTTGGGCGAGAGCACGACCTTCTGGTTGTGGTCCCACGAATCGACCTTGAACGGCCCATTGCTGACGATCGGAACGTCGCCGCCCAGCGCCCACTTGTCGCCGTACTTCTCGACCTGCCACTTCGGGGCCGCTACCGCCGCCTGGTACGCGACCTTCTGCAAGAAGTTGGCCCGCGGCCCCTCCAGCGTCACCTCCAGGGTCCAATCGTCGATCGCCTTCAGCCCGAGGTCTTCTTCGGTCGGCACCTTCCCGTTCAGCGGGTCGTTGGGATCGTCGACTGCCGTCTGCGTGTTGAACGCGGCCGCGTACTTGATGTCGGACAGGAAGTCGCTGTACTGGTTGCCCGTGGCCGGATTCAGCATGCGCGGCCACGAGAAGACGAAGTCGCCGGCGGTGACCGGCGTCCCGTCCGTCCAGCCCTTGTTGTCCTTCCGAATATGGAACGTGTACACCGAGGCGTCCGCGTTGACGTCCCACGATTCCGCCCAGTCCGGCGTCACGCTCAGGTTTTCGTCGAACGTCAAGAGACCGGCGGCCATCTCCGTTTCGGCGTTGCAGTAGAGGTTGCCGTTCCAGTCGAAGTTGACCGGATCGCCCTGAGTCAACACGCCGTTGTAGAGCAGTTGCTCACCCGACTGGTCCCGGCTGGCAACCGCGCCATGGGCCCCGCCGGGCGCCGCGTCGGCCGCTTCGGCGGCAATCCCGAGCAGGGCCGCCGACCCGGCCGCGCCGGCCGCCGCCTTCAGCACCGTCCGCCGGCTGACCCCGGACGAAGTCGCCGGTTGCGTCTGCGGTTCCATCAGATCATCGCGGTTGGGTTTCTCCGACACCGTACTCCCTCCGTTTGCGAGACGGCATGTGTACGGGCATGGGCCCCGTTGCCGCTGCCCGTCCCGAGCCGCGCGACTCGCGTGTTGCTCGGCGCGCGAATGCTACCAGGACTCCGCACGAATGCAAAGAGATTGTTCACCCGTAATTATCGGCAAAACTGCCCATTTTCCGGCGGACGATTTTGCTTTCTGGCGCTAAAGAGGGACGGTGTGAACGTACATCACCCTCTCTCCGCGTAATGACAGGCAACCCAATGGTCTGGCGCCTTTTCCTCCAGCGCCGGTTCATCGACCGCGCAATTCGGGCGGGCGATCGGGCAGCGCGGATGGAAACGGCACCCGCTCGGCGGATTCGCCGGACTCGGTACGTCTCCTTCCAGGATGATCCGGCTCCGCTGCCGGCCGGGTTCGGGCAAAGGAATCGCCGAAATCAACGCCTGCGTGTAGGGGTGCCGCGGTTTCTCGGTGATCGCCCGCGCCTCGCCGATCTCGACCAGTTTCCCGAGGTACATCACCCCCACCCGGTCGCTGATGTGCGCCACCACCGCCAGGTTGTGGGCGATGAAGAGGTAGGTGAGGTTCATCTGGTCTTGCAGACGCCGCAGCAGATTGAGCACCTGGGCCTGGATCGAGACGTCGAGCGCGGAGACCGGTTCGTCGCAGACCACCAGTTGCGGATTGAGCGCGATCGCCCGCGCGATCCCGATCCGCTGTCGCTGCCCGCCCGAAAATTCGTGCGGGTACCGGTTGGCGAAGTACGAATTGAGGCCCACGACCTGCAACAACTGCTGGACCCGCTCGTGCCGCTCGTTTCGGTTGCCGACGCCGGTGATCACCAGCGGTTCCGCCACGATCGTCCCCACCGTCATCCGGGGATCGAGCGACGCCGAGGGGTCCTGGAAGATCATCTGGATGTCGCGCCGGTGCGGCCGCATCTGTCCGGCGTTGAGCCGGCTGATGTCTTTCCCGTTGAAGTAGATGCTCCCACTCGTCGGATCGTACAGGCGGACGATCGTCTGCCCGAGCGTCGTCTTGCCACAACCCGATTCGCCGACCAACCCGAAGGACTCGCCCCGCCGGACCGAGAACGAAACGTCATCCACCGCGTGGATCGTCAGCTCCTTGCCGCCGAGGAACCCCCCGCCGAGCTTGAAGTACTTCTTGAGGTGCTCGACCCGCAGGATTTCTTTGCCTGCGTCGCCGTTGCTCGGCAGCGGCAGCGGCGCGACGTCGGTCGTCGGTGCATGCGTCATCGTCGTTCCTACGCCGGAACCGGCGCCGCGATCGGAGCCGCGTCCGCGACCGGCTGACCGGTGGCGCCTGGGAACCAACAGCGGGCCTGTTGGCCAGGGGCCGTCTCGATCAGCGGCGGTTCCGCTTCGCATTTGGCCTGACGGCGCGGGCAGCGCGGCCGGAACCGGCACCCCTTCGGCGGCGCCAGCAGATCCGGCGGCAACCCGCCGATCGTCGACAACTGGTCTTTCACGTTCTCGCCCAACCGCGGGATCGACTTCAGGAGACCGATCGTGTACGGGTGCTGCGGATTGGCAAAGAGGTCCTTCGCCGAACCCTGCTCGACGATCTTGCCCGCGTACATCACGATCACCCGCTGGCAGACTTCGGCCACCACCCCGAGGTCGTGGGTGATCAGGATAATCGCCGTCCCGAAGTCGCGATTCAGACCGGCCATGAGTTCCAGGATTTGCGCCTGGATCGTCACGTCGAGCGCCGTCGTCGGTTCGTCCGCGATCAAGACGTTCGGATTGCACGCCAGCGCGATCGCGATCATCACACGCTGCCGCATCCCCCCGGAAAACTGGTGGGGATAGGCATGGATACGATCTTCGGCCGCCGGGATACCGACCCGCTTCAGGAGATCGATCGCCCGCCGCTCCGCCTCACTCGCGCTCAACCCGAGGTGGAGCATCAACGACTCGGCGATCTGGTTTCCCACCGTATAGACCGGATTGAGCGACGTCATCGGGTCCTGGAATATCATCGCGATGTCGTTGCCCCGTACCTCCCGCATCTCCCGCTCGGACAGTTTCACCAAATCCCGCGTCTCGCCATCGACCGTCAACAGCATCTCGCCGCCGACGATCCGTCCCGGCGGACTCGGAATCAACCGCATGATGCTGAGCGACGTCACACTCTTCCCGCAACCCGATTCCCCGACGATCCCGACCGTCTCTCCCGGCATCACGTCGAACGACACATCGTCCACCGCGTAGACCACCCCGGCCCGCGTGAAAAACCGCGTCTGCAAATTCCGCACACTCAGAACTGGCAGTTCCAACAACCGCCTCCGCTTACGAGTGGCGAGTGGCGAGTGGCAAGTGGCATGTGCAGACGAAGGCGCCGCCCAAGCTGGAAGCTCAAGGCTCGTTCCTTGCCACTTGCCACTCGCCACTTGCCACTTGCCACTCCGTCAGTCGTTGCCCTTCGGATCGAGCGCGTCGCGCAAACCGTCGCCGAGGAACGTGAAACCGAGCATCGTCAAGCCGATCGCCAGGACCGGAAAGATCAGCATGTGCGGGTCGGTCTGGATGTCGCTCGGGCGACTCGCCTCGCCGACCATCTGACCCCAACTCGCTTGCGGCGGCCGAATGCCGACCCCGACGAAACTGATCGCCGCCTCGGTGAAGATCGCCGTCGGGATGCCGAAGGTTGCCGCCACGATGATCGGCGTCAGGCTATTCGGCAATAAGTGGCGGAGGATGATGTACGGTGCTTTCGCTCCGGCAACCCGTGCCGCCTTGATGAACTCCTGCTCCCGCAACAGCAGCATCTGGCCACGGATCAGCCGCGCTTCCGTCACCCACCCGATCAGACCGATCGCCAGGAAGATGTTCGTTAACCCCGGACCCCGCCAGTTGACGAACATCAACACCAGCAACACCTGCGGGATCGTGAAGATGATGTCGACTCCCCGCATCAGGACGTTGTCGACGAATCCGCCGTAGTACCCCGCCAGGGAGCCGACCGGAATCGCGATGCAAAGGATGATGAAGTACGAGACAACCCCGACCAACAGCGAGACGCGGGCACCGTAGAGCATCCGGCTGTAGATGTCGCGACCGTTGCGATCGAGTCCGAACGGCCAGGTCCAACTCGGGTGGTAGCGCGCCAATCGAACGTCCACCACCTCGCTTTCTCCGTACGGCGCCAGTACCGGCGCCAGCAGCGCCAGGGTGATGAAGGAGACGACGATGATCATCCCGATCACGGCGAGGCGGTTGCGCACCAGTCGCCGCCAGGCGTCACCCCACAAACTCGCGTGCCGGCGGACGATCACCTCGCCCTCGGCGCCGAGTTCGGCCAGCGTACCGGGCTCGGTGAGCGATCCGGGTTCGACCTCTTCGGCTACCGACCGCCCCAGCAGATCGCTGCCGACCACCCGATCGACCGTATCGAACGGTTGCTCGGGGTGAGGCTGTGAGGGATGGGACGCCGCGGAGTGGGTCATCGCCGCTCCTGGTCGCGTTGCCGCGTCAGTACCGAATCCGCGGGTCGATCAAGCCGTAGGCAATGTCGACCAGGAGATTCATCAACGCCAGGAAGATGCCAAAGATCAGCGTCACCGCCAGGATCATCGGTTGATCCTTCGTCTGCATGCTCTCGACGTAGTACTTGCCCATCCCAGGCACGTTGAAGACCTGCTCGACAAAGAACGAACCGGTCGCGACCGCCGCGAAGATCGGTCCGATCAGCGTGACGACCGGGATCAGCGCGTTTTTCAGCACGTGTTTGAGGATCACCTTCCGCTCGGCGAGTCCCTTGGCGCGTGCGGTCCTCACGTAGTCGGACCGGATCACGTCGATCATGCTCGACCGCGTGTAGCGTGCCAGCGTCGCCAGCGGTGCCGCTGCCAGCGCGATCGTCGGCAGGATCCAATCCCGTGGCCCCTCCCAACCGCCGATCCGCAACCCGAGGTTGACGCCGTGATCGGGCAGCCAGACGGCGAACGCGAGGATCAGCAGGAAGCCCATCACGAAGTTCGGCATGCTGTAAAACAAGATCGCAAACGTCACCGAGCAATAGTCGACGATCCCGTTCTGGTTGACCGCGGCCAGGATGCCGAGCGACATCCCGGCCATGACCGCCAAGATCGTCGCCATCGTCCCGAGTTGGAGCGAGATCGGGAATGAGCGCGCGATGATGTCGCGCACGGTTTGCGGCCGATACTGGTACGAGACCGAGAAGTCGCCATGCAACGAATTCCACAGGTACAGCCCGAACCGCTCGTAAACCGGCTTGTCGAGGCCGTACTTGTGCTCCAAGTTCGCGATCATCTCCGGCGTGATCCCGTTCGCCGCCGACGGCGAAAACGGGCTGCCCGGCGTCAACTGCATGATGACGAACGTGACCGCCGTCATCCCGAGAAACGTCGGGATGAACAGCAGCGCACGATGGAAGGCATAGCGGAGCATGGCACCCTGCTCTCGTTGGCTCACGTCCGCCGAGATAGCAACCGATGCCGGCCGAAGCCGCTGGGGCGCTCGAAACGCTCGACGCGACAATGAGCCCGGTGAACGGCCGGACTGTAGCACCGGGCCAATCAAGCGTCAAGAAATCGGCACGCGTGCCGCGCGGCGCGCCGGAATTTCCAGCGAAGGCACGGGAATGTGCCGGTGTCGGGGAGGGCCCCGTGCCCTCCCGCACCCATGGGCAAAGGTCCGCGAGGCGACAAACGCGCTGGCCATCGCGGGAGGGCACGGGGCCCTCCCCGACATCAACCCGCCCGGAAGAGCGAAGCTCAGAGGATGAAATTGCTCAGATCGTCGTCCGCCGCGACCTCGCCGATCCGTTCCGTGACGAACGCCCGGTCGATCGCGACCGTCTTCCCCTCGTAGTCCGAGGCGTCGAACGAGATCTCTTCGATCACCCGTTCGACGATCGTCTGCAGCCGCCGCGCCCCGATGTCCTCGGTCCGTGCGTTCACCTGCGTCGCCAGCCGCGCCATCTCCCGCAAGGCGTCCTCGCCGAATTGGAGATCGACCCCCTCTGTCCCGAGGAGCGCCTGATACTGCTTCGTCAAGGCGTTCTGCGGTTCCGTCAGGATCTTGTAAAGATCGTCCTCGCTCAGGCTGCTCAACTCGACCCGGATCGGGAACCGGCCCTGCAACTCCGGGATCAGGTCGGACGGCCGCGCGTTGTGGAACGCCCCCGCCGCGATGAAGAGGATGTGGTCGGTCCGCACCGGACCGTACCGCGTCATCACCACCGACCCCTCGACGATCGGCAGCAGATCGCGCTGCACCCCCTCGCCCGAGACGTCGGCGCCGAAGTCGCCGTTGCTCGTGATCGTCTTGTCGACCTCGTCGAGGAACACGACCGCCGCCTCTTCGACCCGCTCGATCGCCTCGTCGATCACCGCGTCGAAGTCGACCAACCGGTTCGCTTCTTGCTGCGTCAGGATCCGCTGCGCCTCCCGCACCGAGACCCGCCGCCGCAACGTCCGCCGCGGCATGATCCCGTCGAGGAAGTCGCGGAAGGTGCTGTGCAAGTCCTCCTGCGAGAATTCGTCCAGCCCCTCACCGACGTTGTACTCGTCGTACTCGTAGTCGGCGTCGATTTCGATCTCGACCGTCTCCTCGTCGAGTGCGTGCTCGTTGAGAAGCCGCAGCAACCGGTTGCGCTCCCGCTGCAACCGCCGCCGCGTCGCGATCTCCTGCCGCTGCAGCGCCGCCGAGTCCTCGCTCGACTGCTGCTGCACCGCCGATCGCCGCCCGTTCCGCGTCGGTTTCTTGTCGAGCAGTTGTTCGACCAGGAGATCGGCCAGCCTTTGCGCGGCGACCTTGCTCGCCTCGTCTGTGACCGACTCCAACCGCTGCCCGTGCAGCATGCTGATCGCGATCTCGACCAGATCGCGGACGATCGACTCGACATCGCGCCCGACGTAGCCAACCTCGGTGAACTTGGTCGCCTCGACCTTGAGGAACGGTGCGTCGACGATCTTCGCCACCCGCCGCGCGATCTCGGTCTTGCCGACACCGGTCGGCCCGATCATCAGGATGTTCTTCGGCTGGATCTCCTGCCGCAGTTCCTCCGGCAACAGCTGGCGCCGGTAGCGGTTGCGCAACGCCACCGCCACCGCCCGCTTTGCATCGTTCTGCCCGATCACGTACCGATCGAGCTCCGCCACGATCTGCGCCGGCGTCAGGTTCTCCATTTGCAGCCGGTTGAGGATCTGTTCGGCGCCGGAACGGGAGGTCGGACCGCTCTTGTCGGCCCGGCGGGCTGCCTCGGCCATTAGTCCCTCTCCTCCTCGGCTTCGTCCTCGTCGTCGTCGACCGTCTCGTCGATGACCGCTTCTTCTTCCTCGTCCTCGTCGTCCTCATCGTCTTCGGCGGTCGATTCGCTCACCACGAGCGTGTCCTCGACCGGTACATCGTCCACCGACGGCGCATCGCCGCCCCCGTCGACCGCCTCGCCGCCGATCGACTCGACGGTAAAGTGGTCGTTGGTGAAAATGCAAATGTCGGCCGCGATCCGCATCGCCGCTTCGACGATCGCCCGCGCGTCGAGCCCGGTGTGCTCGACCAGGGCCTTTGCCGCCGCCGTTGCGTACGGCGCGCCCGACCCGATCGCGACGACCCCGTCGTCCGGCTCGATCACGTCGCCGTCGCCCGACAGCACGAGCAGCGATTGCCCGTCGGCCACGATCAACTGCGCTTCGAGCCGCCGCAGGTAGCGGTCCGTCCGCCACTCCTTCGCCAACTCCACCGACGCGCGGCGCAGGTTGCCGTCCCACGCCTTCAACTGTGCCTCGAACTTGCCGAATAGCGTCAGCGCGTCGGCGACCGCGCCGGCAAACCCGGCCAGGATTTGCCCGTCGTGCATCAGCCGGATCTTGCGCGCGCCGTGCTTGAGGACGATGTCGCCGACCGTCACCTGACCGTCGCCGGCCAGCGCCACGGTGCCGTTCCGCTTGACACCAAGAATCGTCGTCGCATGCGGACGACGACCGTCGAAACTGCTCTGCTGAAATGTCACCTGGGAAGGGGTCCGATCACATGTACGCCGGTCACCTTCGCGGCAACCGGCCTCAACTACCCGACGCCCCAAGGCGCCGACTACAGAATTGTACCGTAGGGGTCAACACTCTCCACTGCCGGAGCCGCGCCGACCGCTCTCCCCCCTCCCCCGACCGTCGGGAACCGAGTACCGGGAACCGGGAACCCTTGTGGGTGCGGTGTGGTGCGGTGGCGCGCCGGGGGATTAGGGGGCCGGGCCGTCACCCCGCCTTCGCCAGCGCCCTCCCATCGTGCCCACACGCCGGACAGCGGATTTGCCCCTTCCGCCCCGCTTCCACCATGTACGACCCGCACCGCGGACAGGTGGCGTTCACCGGCTTGTTCCAGGCGACGAAGTCGCACTCCGGGTAACGCTCGCAACCGTAGAATGTCCGCCCCTTCTTCGAGCGCCGCTCGACGATCTCCCCTTGCTTGCACGTCGGGCACGTGACCCCGATCTTCTCGAGCAACGGCCGCGAGTTGCGGCACTCCGGGAACCCGCTGCAGGCCAGGAACTTCCCGTACCGCCCCAGCTTGATCACCATCGGCCGCCCGCACTTCTCGCAGACCTCGCCCGACGGTTCGTCCTTGAGCCGGACCCGTTGGACGCTCTTCTCCGCCAGCTTCAGGGTCTCCGTGAACGGCCCGTAGAACTCGCGCATCGTCGGCACCCAGGCGCGATCACCCGCCGCGATCTCGTCGAGCTCGTTCTCCAACTGCGACGTGAAACCGATGTCGAAGATCTTCGGAAAGTGCTCGACCAGCAGATCGTTGACCACCATCCCCAGTTCCGTCGGCGCCAGCTTCCGCTCCTCGACCGTCACGTACGAGCGCGCCAGCAACGTCCCGATGGTCGGCGCGTAGGTACTCGGCCGCCCGATCCCCTGCTCCTCCAACGCCTTCACCAACGTCGCCTCGGTGTACCGTGGCGGCGGCTGCGTGAAGTGCTGCTCCGGCAGCAACCGCAACAGGTCCAGCAACTCGCCCTGATCGAGCGGCGGCAACGCGCCTTTGTCGAGTTCGTCGGTGTCACCGTCGTCGCGCCCCATCGTGTAGACGGCCATGAAGCCGGGGAATTTCACCACCGACCCCGTCGCCCGGAAGACGAACGGCGCCTCCTTGCCGGCACCGAGCAGTTCCGGTTTCTCGGCGTTCACGTCCACCGTCGTCCCGTCGAGGATCGCCGGCGCCATCTGGCTGGCCAGGAACCGCTGCCAGATCAACTGGTAGAGCCGAAACTGCTGCGGCGACAGGAACCGCCGGACACTCTCCGGATCGCGCTGGGGCGACGTCGGCCGGATCGCCTCGTGCGCTTCCTGCGCCCCCTTCGCCTTCTTGGCGTAGACCGGCGGTTTCGCCGGCACGTACTCGGGTCCGAATTTGACGCTGATTACCGCCCGCGCCGCCTGTTGCGCCGTCGCCGCCACGTTCGTCGAGTCGGTGCGCATGTAGGTGATCAGCCCCTGCAACCCCTCGAGCCCGAGATCGATCCCCTCGTACAACTCCTGCGCCACCTGCATCGTCCGCCGCACCGGGTAGTTGAGTTTGCGCGACGCCTCCTGCTGCAACGTGCTCGTCGTGAACGGCGGCGAAGGCCGCCGCTGCGTTTCGCGCTTCGTGACCGACCCGACGCGATAGATCGCCCCGCTCAGTCCGTCGACGATCGCCTGCGCCTCTTCGCCGGTCTTCAGGTCGGCCTTCTTGCCGCCGACCCGGTGCAGCGCCGCCCGGAAGACATCGGTCTTCTTGCGCGCCTTGCCGGTTTGCTTCGCCAGCTCGGCTTCGAGCGTCCAGTATTCGACCGGGACGAACGCCAGGATCTCCCGCTCGCGCTCGACCACGATCCGCAGCGCGGCACTCTGCACCCGTCCGGCCGACAGCCCGCGCTTGACCTTTTTCCAGAGCAGCGGGCTCACCCCGTACCCGACCAATCGGTCGAGCACCCGCCGCGCCTGCTGCGCATCGACGAGATCCATGTCGATCTCGCGCGGCTGCTGCATCGCCTCGGTCACCGCTTCCTGCGTGATCTCGTGGAACACCACCCGCCGGATCGGCTTCCTTGTCGCGTCGGTGGCCTGGACGAGGTGCCAGGCGATCGCCTCGCCCTCGCGGTCGGGGTCGGTCGCCAGGATCACTTCGCGGGCGTGCTGGACGCTCTCCTTGAGTTCCTTGACCACCTTCACCTTGTCGCGCGGTACCAGGTACGTCGGCGCGAAGTCGTCCTCGACCTCGACCCCGAGCGTGCTCTTCGGCAAATCCCGGATGTGCCCCATCGAGGCTTTCACCGTATAGCCGCGTCCCAGGTATTTGCCGATCGTCTTCGCCTTCGCCGGCGATTCGACGATCACGAGGCGCCCGCGCGTCGCCCCATTCGAGGCGACCGGCTCCTCAATCGTGTTCTTGCGCGGCGCCCTAGTCGCCGCCTTTCTCGTTGTCGTAGGCATGGTTTTCCTAGCGCAAGTGTCTACCGTGAATTGGCGCGGGGGTCACTGGACAGACCGGGATCTCGTCGCGGAGGACCGTTGCGGCATCGCTTCCCATACCCAACCATAGCCACCTCCCCCACCCATGTCAAGCATTGCCGCGCCGCCGTTGGTCCCCCCGCTCCTCGTTCTTCCATCACACATGATCGCGCTCTGGCCGTCCCTGTGAGATCGGAGCCGGTTCGCCGCCGGGACGAAACTCGGACGGTTGCACGGAAGCGGCACCCGAAAGGGGTCAACTCACCCAAGCGGCTGCTGCCATCCTGGGGCGCGTTCGGACGCCGTTATTGGGCAAATTCGTTGACCATACGCGGCCCGAGTGCCGTAGAGCCCCGACACCGAGAACTCCTACGCTTCGCTCAGGCTGGCCATCGACGCGCGGCTGCGAAATGGCCATCCTGAGCGAAACGAAGATCCTGTCCTGGAAGGAAGCTCTCCCGACGTCGCTCGACGCGGTCACCTGGCCGTCCACCAAGCGCAGGAAAATCGGCACCAGTAGCCGAAGGAGATGACGCTGGATGCTCGACGATCCGGGGCTAGATGCCGGCACGATCAAGGATTGTCTCGCGACCAATTACGGTCTCCGCATCACCTCCGTCGCCTTCACCCCCTCGGCCACGACGCCTACGCCGCCGTCTATCGGGTCGTCGCGGACGACGACACCACCTATTTCCTCAAAATCCGCTTCGCACCCCCTTTCAAACCCGGCCTGGCCGTGCCGCGAGCACTCATCGACGCCGGCGTTCCCAACATCCTCGCTCCCCTGCGCACGCTTACCTCCGAACTCTGGTGCCCCCTCGAAG
>DATBFX010000291.1:0-9190 GCA_036558305.1 Thermomicrobiales bacterium
ACGCCGATCGTCCGCCCGGACGTGACCCGGCTGACCGCATCGGCCATGTGCAGACCGGTCCGCTCCTGGCGGACGATGATCGTCCGGATGTCGGCCTCGGCGGCGGTCTCGATGATCGGATTGACCGGATACCCGATCAGGAACTCGACCCCCTCGCGCTTCAGGATCTCTGCCACCGCCGCCGCGCCGTTCATCCCTTCTCTCCCTTCTCGATCGCCGGATCGGGCGAAGATTGTGCAGGGAAGGCGGGGGAGGCGCAAGTGCCGTCCGCGCCGGTGCCCAAAGGCGGGCTTAGGAGGAGGGATGCACCCGGATCGAGGAGCGAGTGACGACGATGATCTGGTCCAATTCGTCTTTGTGCTCGTCGAAAACCCGCCGCGTGAGGGCGATCCGCTCGGCGAGGGGCACGTAGCCTAGGCGAAAAAGGATGACGCCCGCGTGGGGAAGCTTGTCCCGCACGACGAGGTCGCCGAAGTCTTTGTCGTTGGTCAGAACGATCCGCCGCTCGGTATGGGCGATCTCGAGGATGGCGCGATCCGCGAGGGCGGAGGGGTAATCGCGACCGACGGCGGTAACGTCGTGCCCCAGGGCGATGAGGAAGGCCGCGAGACGGTAGGGGAGCCCCTCGTCCAAGAGGAATCTCATGAGGCGGCGGAAGCGATCGCGTGCGGCGCCGCCTCGACGAGCGTCTCGGCGTACGCCAGGCAGGCTTGCACGTCCGCCATCGTGAGTCGGGGATAGTCGGCGAACAGCTCGTCAAAATCGGGGTCGTGGGCGAGATAATCCAACACCACCTCGACGGCGATCCGCGTCCCTTTGACCACTGGTTTGCCGGCCAGGATCGTCGGATCCTGGACGATACGATCAAGAAATGAGTGCTGGTCAATAGCCATCAAGAAACTCCTCCGATGTGCGATCATAGCACGCGGATATGTCAGTGAATCCTTCCTTAACCTGTTCCATGACGGTCTCGATCGCTCGGAGAACCTCACCAGTCCGAATGCTTGTACCGCTTGGCCCAACCGCCGACCCAGGTCGTGATGTGCGAGGGGCGGACGAAGAGCAGCCAGCGCGGTTCGTTGAGCGTCTTCTGGAAGTAGGCGAGACCGCCTTCGCCGAAATAGCGCAAGGACATTTCGCGACAAATCGGCACCCAGCGCCCGCCGACGTTCGGTTCTTCGACAACCTCCAGAGTGCCCTCAACGAGGACGCGCTCGTATTGCTCGGAGTCGATGCAGAGCGAGACGCGGCCGTCTCGCAGGACCCATGGCACCCAGTCGGCACGCTCCCGAATGACGAAGTAGAAGCCGCCATCGGCGTAGGTGTGCCAGACCGGGATCACGTATGGCATGCCGTCCGGTTTCACGCAACCGAGGCGGCACATCACCGGCCGCTTGAGAAACGCGTCCAACTCTTCCGGATGCATGCGTCCCTGTCGGGTGATGTCTGCTGGTAACTGTTGCGTCGCCATGCTCCAACCTCCTTTCGGGATCGGCCGACACCGGTCGACCATGACCGGAATCCTCCATGCGGAAGACTCAGCAGAGAGCATCGTCTGATCGGCGTCGTCGGCTACCAAAGCAACTCGCTCGCCAGCCTCGCCCCCTCTGCCAAACTGGCGAGTTTTGCGTAAGCGACCTCCGGCGCGACCGCCGACCGGCCGGCCATCGTCCCGAAACCGCAGTCGGTGCCGGCGATCACGTTCGCGCGCCCGACCACGCGCGCGTAGCGGACGATCCGTTGCGCGACCGCTTCCGGGTGCTCGATGTAGTTCGTGCAGGTGTCGATGACGCCGGGGATCAAGACCTTGCCCGCGGGCGGCGGCAACTCTTCGAACACGACCCACTCGTGCGCATGGCGGGGATTGGCGCCCTCGATCGAAAGCCCGCTCGCGTTCACCTGGTAGACCAGATCGAGGATATCCCGCAACTCCACGTCGCGGTGGTGTGGCCCGGGGTAATTGCCCCAGCAGACGTGGACGCGAACCCGCTCGGGATCGATCCCCGCCAGCGCCCGGTTCAGCGCCGCGACGTGCAACTCGACAATCCCGCGGAACTCGGCGAGCGTAGCCTCGGGAAACTCCGCGTGACGACCAAGGGCGAGATCGGGGCAATCGACCTGGAGCACGAAGCCGCGGTCGACGATGGCGCGGTATTCGGTCCGCAACCCGTCCGCGAGCGCCTCCACGAATTCGCGCCGATTCGGGAAAAAGGACGTCCCCATCAGCATCGCGACGCAACCGGGAGAGATCGCCGGCAGAAAGCCCTCCGCGACCGGTTGCCCCGCGAGTGCCGAGGCGAAGTCTTCGAGTTCGGCCGCGAGCGGTACTTCGCCGATGTAGGCGATCGGACCGTCGTTGGTCGGCATCGGCGGGCGCTCCTCCGCCGAGGGGTCGAAGAGGCGTCGCGCCACCTCCGGGAAATCGACCAGGTCGCGCGGGGAGAACGGGCGCGGCGCGGCCGTTCCCTGGAAACCGGTCAGCCGATCCTTGACGTAGTGCGCGAACCCCGGTTTGCCCATCTCGCCGTCGCTGACGACGTCGATGCCGGCCGCCACCTGCTGCTGCACGGCTTCTCGCACCGCCGTCCGGACCCGTTCGCGCCATGCCGACTCGGCGACCGGCATTCCGCCCGCGCCGAGCAGGAGCGGCACAAGGTCGGGCGGCCGAGGGAGGCTCCCCGTGTGGGTGGTGAGGATGCGATCGGTGCTACGTTTCATCGAGACATGCGTTGCGCTTCGGTTCTTCATCAGACGGGCGCTCCGACACTCACGAGACGCGGATGCCGCCGACGCAGTTGCCGCTGAGACAGAGCACCGAGGCGCTGCATGGAGCACCGTTGAATGCCTGGGGCACGCAGGAGCCGTGCCCGGCACAGACGCGGATCGGGAACGGATTGCATTCGGTTCCCGCTTCCTGCGGCGGGTACGGCACACCGTTGAGACAGGCGTTCTCTGTGCACGGGTTGCCGTCGCCAGTCGGGACATTGGTGTCGTCGATGGCCTGCATCACGCCTCCCCGTCCGTCGCATTGTGCCAGATGGCAGTCGCCGGCGGTTTGCGCGGTCGTAGGGGTTCCGGCGGCGACAAAGGCGACCCCGCAAACACCCACGACGCAGATCCGCGTTTGGCACTCGGTGTCCTGGCCGGGACAGGTGGACGCCGTCGCGCAGGGCGTGCACTTGCGGCTGCCGTTGCAGCAAGAGACGCAGGCGGCGGCGTAGCAGCCGCCGGTTGGACAGGCCGTGCCGTTCTTCTGGGTGCGCGCCCGGCACCGACCGGCGACCCAGACGCCCTTCGCGCAGACCGCGTCGAAGGACCGACAATCGGCATCCTTGCAACACGAGGTCGAGGCGATGCAGGTCTTGCCGCAGGTCTTTGTCCCCTCGTCGCAGACACACGTCCGGCGTCCGCGCGTATCGACCCGGCAACATGTAACGCCGCCGACGTCGATCGGTGCGGTTAGAATGCTGCCTTCGTCAAACGGCGGGCGGTTCGCCGCTGTGGTCGACCCGCCATCGCCTTTCGGAGGAAAACGACGATGACGCAAACCCGTGCGACCGTCTGTCTCACCTTCGACTTCGACGCGATCTCGATTTGGATCGGACCGTTCGGGGCGACGTCGCCGAGCATGATCTCGCGCGGGGAGTTCGGCGCGATCGGCGTCGCGCGCATCCTTCGGCTCCTCGCACAGCGGGGGATTCGGGCGACCTTCTTCGTCACCGGTCACACGGCGGAGACGTATCCGGACACGTTGCGGGCGATCGTCGCGGCGGGCCACGAAGTCGGCCACCACGGCTATCTCCACGAGAACCCGTGCGCCCTCGGGTCGAGCGAACGCGAGGAGCAGGTGTTGTTGCGCGGATTGGAGGCGCTGAACAAGGTGGCAGGCGTGCGGCCGGTCGGCTATCGCTCGCCGGCCTGGGACAACAGCCCCTACACGACCGAGTTGCTCTTGAAGCACGGCTTCCGTTACGAGAGCTCGCTGATGGGCAAGGACTTCGAGCCGTACTGGTGCCGGCGCGGCGACGTGATCCAGGCGGACGGACCGTACCTCTTCGGGCAACCGGTCGATCTGGTCGAGCTACCCGTGAGCTGGATCCTCGACGACTGGCCGCACTTCGAGTATTTGTCGCTCCCCGGTCGGCTCAGTCCCGGTCTCTCGGCGCCGTCGAAGGTGGAAGAGGTCTGGCGCGGCGAATTCGACTTCATGTACCGCGACGTCCCGGGCGGGGTCTACACCCTGACGATGCACCCGCAGGTGATCGGACGCGGCCACCGGCTGCTGATGCTGGAGCGCCTGGTCGACTACGCCGCCGGTCACGATGGCGTGCGGTTCACCACACTCGAGGAAGCGGCCGAAGCGTTTCGCCAATTTGCCGCCGCGACCGCTTCCTGACGGGGATCAACGCGCGTACGCGGCGCGTGCCGCGAGTTGATCGAGCACGGCCGCCATCGCGGTGGTTGCACTGGCGATCTCGTCCAGTCTGGCAGCGAGTTGGGTGGGATCGGCGTCACCGCGCCGGAGCTGCTGCTTGAGTTGAAACACGCGCCCGCCGACGACCGTCAGCGGCGACCGCAATTCGTGCAGCACGTCGGCGACCAATAGGCGATCGGCTGGCTCTTGGGGGGCACCGGCCTGTGCCGGGCAGGGCAGTTCCATGCGTTTGGTCCTCCGGCGGTCGGCCGCTGGTGGGGATTCCCCCGCTGGAAAGGCTAGCCGGATGGTACTAGACGCGCTCTGCCGCCGAGCATGGCCAAGAGGTCACGATCGAGGGCGGGAGGTTGGTATCGGCGCTTCGACGCCCGGCCGTGGAGACTGATCCGCACCGCTGTATCATCCAACCAGCCGGCTTTCCAGGGAGGAGACGTTACCAATGACAACGACGACCAAGACCGATGAACTTGTCGCCCAACTGGCAGCCACAACGGCGGTTGCGACGCTCGGAGCGGGCGACGAATTGGCGTTGCTGGAGAAGATCAGACGAGCGGCCGGGCTGACCGATGGCGATACGCTGTACGTCGAGGCGATCGACCGGGGAGACGGCGTGATCAGGGTGCATTTACGCAAGATCGACCCCGACCAGCTCTGGGGTTGGACACCGGAGTCGCAGGCCGCGATCCGCGAATCGGAAGAGAACTACGCGGCCGGACGGTCCACGCACTACGCGTCGACCGAGGAGTTTCTGGCGGCGCTTGAGCAGAGGTCGAGAGATGCCGACGAACGAGATCGACAAGAAGGTCAGGTCGCAACAGAGGAGAGCCGATGATGGCAACGATCACAAAAACCGAGGAACTGATCGCTCATCTGCGCGCAACCACCATGACCGTGAGGATCGGAGCGGCCGAAGGCCTGTCTCTTCCGGAAAAGATCCTCCAAGCCGCCGGGCTTGCCGAAGGCGATACGGTCTACGTGGAGGTTGATGACAAGGGCGAAGCCGGAATGCAGGTGCGGCTCGGCAAGATCGATCCAGACCAGGCTTGGTTTTGGACCCCGGAGTGGCAAGCGACGGAACTCGAGGCGGACGAGGACTATGCCGCCGGTCGCTTCACTACGCACTATTCAGACGAAGAATTTCTGGCCGCGCTGAGGGAACGATCCGAACGTGCCAACGCATCGTGAGAACGACACGTTCTGGCGATCCCAGTCTCGCCTGACGGCGGACCAGCACGATGCATTCTTGGACGCCGTCGCCACGCTGGTCAGTGACCTGCGGCGAGGTGCCTTTCGTAAGGGACTCCGTGTCAAGCGTGTCCAGAAGCTTGAGGGAGTATGGGAGATGACCTGGGCGCCCGACGGACGAGCGACATTCGATTACGGCCCGTCAGTGCGTCCAGGAGAGCATCACATCATCTGGCGTCGAATCGGCGGTCATGAGATTCTTGAGCATCCCTAATCCGCGACATCGCGCCGGGCCGACACCGACGATCGGCGGTGACCAGAGTCGTCCGGTTTGACGCCCCCTTCCCCCGGTGCTAGCATCGGGTAGGTTCGCGTGACGGTCGGCCTTGTCGCCGCTTCTCCGCCCGTGGAGTGACCGGGCGGAGTCCGCCGATATTGTGAATTGCCCTCCCTTATGACTGCATTTGCCCCTCCCACCCAATCCGCTCCCGTCGTCGGACCTTGGGATGCCTGGCAACCCGAGACGAGACCGGTGGGAGATCCGTACCTGTCCGCGCTGCTGGGGTGGTTGCACCGGCTGCTCGGCTGGCAGGTGGCCGTCACCCGGGCGACGTATGGTGCCCTCGCCGACGACGAATACCGCGGGCTCTACGTGCCCGACGCCGAGGTCGAAGTCTTGAGGGCAGAATCGCCCGCGCTGCCCGACGATCTGGCGGCGCAACGGGCCGAATTCGACGCCGAACGGGCGGAGATCGAGCGGCGGGCGTGGACCGCCGCGGAGGCGGGCGAGGAATCGCCGCTGCTTCGGCTCGGCCGCCTGTTCGGACTCGATGCGTTCGCGCGCGATACGATCGTGCTCGCGCTGGCACCGGAGCTGGATCTCCGCTACGAGCGGCTCTACGCCTACGTCCAGGACGACGTGACGCGCAAGCGGCCGACCGTCGATCTGGCGCTCCGGTTGCTGGTGGTCGATCCCGAGGAGCGACTCGATCGCCGGACGGTGTTCGCCGGCGAGGCGCCCCTGCTGCACCACCGTCTGATCGAGGTCTTCGAGGACGGGCAGCGGCAAGGGCCGCTGCTCTCGCGCGCGATCAAGCTCGACGACGGGATCGTCGCCGAACTCCTCGGCCAGGGCACCGTCGATCCGCAGTTGGCGCCGTTCGTGACGGTGAGCCGGCCGACGCGCGGGCTCGACGAGTTGGTGCTGCCGGCGGGGCTGGCCGACCAACTGCGGCACGGACTGGCCGATCCGTCCGGGCGCTTCGTCCTGGCGTTGCAGGGGCCGTACGGGAGCGGTCGCCATGCCGTCGCCGAAGCGGTCTGTGCCGAGACCGGGACCCTTCTCCTCACCGTCAACCTCGACCGTCTTGTCGAGGGCGATCTCCGGCCCGACGACGTCATCCGGCGCGTCCTACGCGAGGCAACGCTACGCGGTGCCGCCATCCTCTGGCACGGGATCGACCGGCTCCTCCACGGCACGGAACCTTCGCCCTGGCGTCCGGTCGTGCTGGCGGCGATCGACGAGCACGGCGATCGCGACGGGCGCTCGTTCCTCCCGGTCGGTCAGGCCTGGGAGGCGCGCGGGGAACTCCGGCGGAGTCGTTTCCTGCGGGTCGTCCTCCCGCCGCCCACCTTTTCCGAACGGGCCCAGATCTGGCGTCTCCACCTCGACGGCGACACACCCGACGAGGGGACGGTCGATGGCCTCGCCGGTACGTTCCGCCTCAGCCCCGGTCAAATCCGGGACGCCGTGGCGATGGCCCGGGCGTTGACCTCGTGGGATGGGCGCACGCTGCGGCCGGAGCACCTCTACGCCGCCTGCCGCGGCCAGTCGAGCGGCAAACTCGACAGCCTGGCCCACAAGATCGCGACGACCTACGACTGGGACGACATCGTCCTCCCCGCCGACCACATGGGGCAGTTGCGCGAGATCTGCGCCCAGATGCGGCACCGGCGGATCGTGCTCGAGGAGTGGGGCTTCGACCGCCACCTGGCGATGGGCAAAGGGTTGAACACGCTCTTCGCGGGTCCGTCGGGGACCGGCAAGACGATGGCGGCCGAGATCGTCGCCGCCGATCTCGGGTTGGAGTTGTACAAGGTCGACCTCTCGACCCTCGTCAGCAAGTACATCGGCGAGACCGAAAAGAACCTGGACCGCATCTTCATCGCGGCCCAGGAGGCGAACGCGATCCTCTTCTTCGACGAGGCCGACGCGATCTTCGGCAAACGCTCCGAGGTCAAGGACGCCCACGACCGCTACGCCAACATCGAGGTCGGCTACCTCTTGCAGAAGATGGAGGAGTACGACGGCGTCGTCATCCTGGCGACGAACTTGCGCAAAAACATCGACGACGCCTTCATCCGCCGCATGCACATGACGATCGAATTCCCCTTCCCGGAAGAACCGGACCGGTTGCGGATCTGGCAAAAGGTCTTCCCGCCCGAGGCCCCGCTGGCGAATGACGTGGACCTGACGTTCCTCGCCCGGCAGTTCAAGGTCACGGGGGGTAACATACGCAATATCGCCCTCCTCGCCGCGTTCCTCGCCGCCGAGGAAGGGGTCGCGATCGGGATGACCCAGATCGTGCGGGCGATCAAGCGGGAGTACCAGAAACTCGGTAAACTCGTCACCGAGGCAGACTTCGGACGGTATCTGCCGCTGGTTCGGGGGTAGGGGGTAGCGCGTCGGGCGGGAACGCCGGTGGCGCGACCAAGGAGTCGACCGTGTCGCTCACCGCGCAGCGCGTCACGTCTAGACCGAACCTGGCCACGCTCGCGCGGAAACCGCGCCCGGTCGCGCTCGTGCAGCCGGCCCCGGCTCCCCGCCGCGCCCAGCCGGCGCGCGGTTTGGTGGCCGATCCCCTGGGGCGGGTCGACTTGTTCGACCGCGTCTCCCCCGGCGCCAGGGCCGACCTCGTCGCGCAGATGCAGCGAACCCAGGGGAATCTGCACGTGCAGCGGTTCCTGGCGGGTTCGCGACCGCCGGCGCAGGTGCGCGTTCAGCGGTGTGGTGCAACGCCCTGCAACTGCTCGCCGCAAGAGCGAGCGGCGCACGCAATGGAGGAGCTACCGGGGGCCGCGCAGCGGTTCCCTGAGCTCGACCTCGCCGGGGCGATCCAGCGGAGCACCGGCGGCGAGCCGCTTCATCCGATCGCGCGCGCCAAACTCGAACCGGCGATGGGACTCGACCTCGGTCACGTCGCCGTGCACCACGATCGCGGGGCCGACGAGCTGGCCCGCGCCGTCGATGCCGAGGCGTTCACCACCGGCGACCACATCTTCTTCCGCGAAGGCCGCTACGATCCCCACTCGACCGGCGGTTTGCGCTTGCTCGCCCACGAGATCACCCACACCGTCCAACAGGCGAGCGGTGCCGTCTCCGGTGTCCAGCACTTCGGCGGTGTCCAGGTCAACGAACCGGGCGACGGACACGAGCAAGAAGCCGAGCAGGCGGCGGACGCGGCGATCGCGCGGATGGCGGCCCCCCCGGCTTCGGCCCCCCCGGCCCCCCAATCCTGGGGGGTGACGAGAGGGGGGAGGTCGTCACCCCCCAGGATTGGGGGGCCGGGG
>DATBFX010000292.1:0-2303 GCA_036558305.1 Thermomicrobiales bacterium
GCGGTCGTCATCGACCTTGCCGCCGAGGGGGCGATGACCCAGGGGATGCGGTTCGTCCGCCGGCCGCCGGTCTGGGCGCGGGGGATCAGCACGATCGTCATCTCTCGCGTGCCGAGCCCGTCGGCGGTCCCGGCCGACGTCCGCGACCTGGTCCGGCTCGTCTGCCGGGGCGACGGTCGCCTGCAGACGGTGGTGGCGGCACTGAACGTCCACACGCGGGTCGGTCCCCCCGGGATTGCCCCCCTGTCCCTGCACGCGTAGCATGAAAAGCGCGCGGGTCGATGGACCCGCCCGCTGGACGGGGCAAACCCAGAGTGATGATGCGTCCTACGATCGAGTAGGGCGGGGATTGAAACGTGCAAGTCGGTATCGTCTGTCCCGTCGATCGCGAGCGGGTGAGCAATGACGCGTGTCGTGCCTGCTCGCGATCGCGCGACCCCCGACCCGGCCGGTATTGTCAGTATTCCCCCGAGATGATCTACGGCATGACCGACGGCGGCGCCCGTCGCGCCACGGCCCACTACTCGGCGACGATGCTGACCGGTTGCCTGCGCCAGACGCGGCTGATGATGGAGACGCCCTACTACGTCGACCTCGACCGCGCCTTCCCGGCCTTCCGCGGTCAGTGGGGTCACCTGGTCACCGAGCACAACGCCGTCCCCGGCACGATCTACGAGATCCGTTGGGAGCTCCCCTTCGAGCTCGCCGATGGGCGGCGGGTGATCTTCACCGGGCAAGGCGATGCGCTCGATCTCGTCCTCAATGCCTACCGCGACTTCAAAACGAAGACCCAGTCGCGGAACGAACGCCAGCGCAACGGCACCTCCAAGCGCGTCTACAAACCCCTCCCGACCGATGTCGGGGAGGACTACGTCTTCCAGCTCAACGCCTACCAGATGCTCTTCTACCTGGGGTCGCCGCAGCGTCCGATCGAGACGGACGCCTTCGGCGACGTCCTCCCCGGCGGGGTCAGGTTCTACCCGGGCGTCCCGGCCCAGATCGAGCTCGATTGGGCGGAGCTGTTCATGTGGAACATGGACGAGGTCAAGCGCTACCCCTGCGTCCAGATCGACTATCACCGGATGTACGACGAGGTGCTACGCCGGCTCGAGCTCCTCCTCATGCCCGGTCTACCCCCGGTCCCCCAGAACATGAACCCGGTCGACGGCGTCTTCTGTCGCGACTGGTGCCCGGCCGAGATCCGCGCCGCGTGCCTGGCGGGACTCGCCGGCGCGATCGCGTTCTAGTTGTTCCCCTCCGAACCCGCCCACCCGTTTCCTGCACAGGAACGGGGACGCCGCGTTTTGCCTGGAAGCGCTCCGACTCCCTACGATGGTCTCCAGGTGTGGATCGCGTGGGACCGCGTCCCGGAGACCCTATGGCAGCAGGAGACATCACGACCGTAACCCTTCGCGGCGCCGTCGGCGAAAACTACGACCTGGCCCTGATCGAGCTCGCTGACGGCAGACGGGTCGCGGCGACCGCCGATCTCCCCGCGACCCGCGGCTTGGCGATCACGCCGGACGACAGCTCGGACCTGCCGTTTGTCACGCGCTATCTGAGCGTCGGCCAGGCCGGCAATGTCGCCCTGATTTATGCTGGCGACGACGATCCGGTGACGCTTTCGCTCGCCGTCGGTCCGCTGTACAACTTCGCCGTCAAACGAGTCCTGGCGACCGGGACGACGGCCGACGACATCGTCGGGCTTGCCTAGAGCAGGTTCCGTTATGGTAACCGTCTCAACTTGAGACGGTCGACATAACAACCCCTAGACCGTACGTACACTCTGGTGTAGACTGTGACCGCCGGGCAACGCGGGGACGGTCCCCGACCGGCGGGAGGATAGGGGAGATGGGCAGACGCCGGCCGGTCGTCGCCGTCGCGAACCAAAAGGGCGGGGTCGGCAAGACGACGACCGTCATCAACCTGGCCGCGGCACTAGCCGAAGAGGGACACGACGTCCTCGTCGTCGACCTCGATCCCCAGGCGAACGCGACCGAGGGTCTCGGCGTCGATCCCTTCGCCGGCGAGCACTTCAACACGAGACACCTCATGCTCGAGGACAAGACCTGGGCCGAGGTCGCGATTCCGACGTGCGTCCACGGTGTCAAGATCGTCGCCGCCCACCCCTTCCTGATGGCCGAACTCGAGGTCAAGCTCAGCATGGTCCCCGGCGGCGAGGTTCGTCTCGCCCGCCAGCTCCGGGGTTCCCAAGATCAGATCGTCCTGCTCGACACACCACCGAACCTGGGTCGCATCACGATCAACGGGTTGACGGCCGCCACCGAGGTGCTGGTGCCGGT
>DATBFX010000293.1:0-19382 GCA_036558305.1 Thermomicrobiales bacterium
CGGAGCCGGCGGCAAATTGCCGCCGGCTCCGCTACGCTTGTCGCTCGCTCCGTGTCGAATCGGGTTAGGCCAATTCGTGCAGCGAGTTGAAAAACCGGACCGCGCTTCGACGGCCGCCTTCGCCTTGGGGATGAACCACGATCTCGAGATCCGTTCCGTCTTCGGTCGGAAAAATGCCGAGCGCAACCGTTTGCGAACCGCGGGCGAGCAGCAGGTAGATGACGCCGGGGATCACGCCGAACAGGAAAAAGAAGATCGCCGGGAGAAGATGCGGCCCGAGCTTACGCCAATAGACCAACTCGTCGAGCTCGATGCGGGCAAGCGCCCACGGTGCACGCCCGAACCAGGACGTGGCGCGGTCGTGAATGTCACCGGCCGGGATGGGCACACGCCGCCGCAGCCGAAACGACCGACTCTCGATGAATCGCCCCACCCCGATCGCGGCGAGACCCGTGCCGAGCGCCAACCCGACGATGCCGGCGATGACGGCCGACCGCAATCCCTCGGACGCATAAACCGCCATCCCAGCCAAGCCAGTGGCGACACCGATCACGCCGATGAGGACCAATGGCCGCATCGCCTTTGCTTCCTTCGGTCGAACAAACCGTCTCAACTCCGCGAATCGTGAAGACCTTGGCAGTATACGCCGTCCGCGGATGATCGGATTGCTTCCTCCCAGAATCGACTAACCGAGCCGCGCCACCCCCTTCGGGAAGACCGCGCAGGCGGTCGCATCGCAGCCCTTGATGCGGGCGCACTGACCGACGCGGACGTCGCCGCGGGCGCTGACGAGGAGGAAGGCCGCCGTGCGGTCGAGGTCGAAGCGGTGCATCAGCAATTGGGTCAAGCCCTCGACCGCTTCGCCGACCGCGTCGTCGAGGGTCGGTCCCTGGCCGGTCGCGATCCAGGCGTCCGGGGTCTGGATCCAGGGACGAGCGGGGGCCGCGTCTTTGAGCAGTTCGACGCGCACCGTCACCTCGCCGTTGATCTCGACCCCGGTCCCGCCGACCTCGCCGTCGCCCATCGAGGCGTGGATGTCGCCGATCGCCAGCAGCGCACCGGGGACGTGGACCGGCAGGTAGACCGTGGCGTCGACCGCGACCGCGGTGTAGTCCATGTTGCTGCCCTGGGGACCGGGGTGGGCGGTGTAGACGGCGCCCTCGGCCGGGGCCGTGCCGATGACGCCGACCATCGGCCGCGCCGGGAAGCGGAGTTTCTCGCCGAAGATTAGATCGTCCCCATCGACGCGCACCATCACGATCCCGTTGGCGGTGATGCCGTTCTGGAGCACCCCGGCGCCGCCGAGGGAGCGCACCCACCCGAGTGGGGCGAGCCGGATGTCGAGGATCTCGACCGCGAGGGCGTCGCCCGGTTCGGCTCCCTCGACCGCGATCGGACCGCAGGCCGGGTTCACCTTTTTCGGATCGCGGACGCGGACGAACTCCGCTACGTCCTCCGGTTTGTGGATGCGGCCGGTCGAGGTGTCGTAGGTCTCGACGGTCAGCGTCTCCCCGGAGCGAATCGTCGCCACCGGCGGGATCGTCGCGTCGAAGGCGTAGGTGAGTTTGTCGCGCGGAATCCGGAGCATGGTCTACCCTCCCGGTCTGGAACACGAAGATCTGGTTCAGAGCAGGGCCAGCGCCCGCTCGAAGGCGGTCTCCCAGGGTCGGGCCGGGAGCGTGGGAATGCCGAGGCGGTCGGCCTCCCGGCGCAGCCATTCGCTGTGGCGCCAACTCGCCCGCGCCCGTCCCGACTGCGGCTCGCCTTCCCTCGCCAGGTAGTTGCGCCCGATCTGCTCCTCCTCGGCTTCGTAGACGATGAGGGCGCGCACCCGCTCGCCGGCAGGGATGCCATCGTAGGACGACTGGACGGCGAGGGAAGGCAGGAGGAAATCGCCCTCCAGGAGGATCGGAGAGCCGCCGTCGAGGTGGTTGGCGATCACGTACTCGAGCGTCTGTGCCATCACCTCGGAGTAGCGGATCGCCAGCGCCAGCTTCCCCTCCTCGTCCAGGCGAAAGAACGCCGCCGGATCGGTGCGGAAGAAGTGCACCGCCGGGTACTGCTCCGGCGTCGTCATCCGCTCGAGGACCACCTGGAAATCGTCGATCTCGGTGATGCCCACGCCGAAGTGGTGCGCCAGCCGGTAGCTGACCCGGGTCTTACCCACCCCGCTGGCGCCGCCGATCAGCAGAATGTCCCAGCTCCGGTCGCTCACCTTCCCCTCCCCGGACCGGCGACCGCGCCGTGCGGAAGGATCGCGCGCACGCGGGACGCGACCCGCCCGGTCGATCGAACGACGAGGATGCCGGCGAAGGCGGGTGCTTCGACATGCGGCAGTCCGCCGTGCCCCGCCAATGGGTTTGGCATCGCTTCGAAGGCAAGGCGCGGCATTCGGTTCTCCTCCCTCACGACGGATTGTACCGGGGTATCGACGAATCGGAGATCAGGCGAGCGGAGGGCCGCCGACTCCTCGGCACGTCCGACCGCGTGTCGGGGTGCCCGTTAAGGGGTACGTAATTTTAAGGATGCCGAGTGGCCGAACCCGTCCTAATCTCTCTCCGCATACCGGATTCTGGATTCGACGCGTCGTACCTTGACCTGCGACCCGTCGCCGGCGCCGATCTGTTCGGCGTGCTATCGCGAGGGAGAAGTGGGGATGTCTCGGCTGATTCGGTCGGTCCGTCTGCTCTCGTTCATCGCGCTCTGCGCCGTGTCGCTCTCCTCCGTCACCGCGGCGGACGCGGCCAAGAAACCACCGCCCGATCCGGCGGATTTCTCGGTCCAGGTCACCTGCGAACCGTTCGACCCTGCAAGCGGCACCACGACCTGCGCGTTTGCCGCCTTCGCGAGCGACGGGTCGTCGATCCACTCCTTCACCCTCCTCGGCGAACCGTGTGGCCCCGTCACCGGTGGCACCGGGAGATCGACCGCGGACGGCATCCGCTTCGGCGGCGAATCGGGCACGCTGACGCTCGCTTCCGTCGCGAGCGTCGCCGGTACGGCGTCGTACGAGCTGCGGGTCGACAGCGACCGCTTCACGGTCGACGGTCCGGGTCTCGGTTGCACCGCACCGCCACCCCCCGATGCAGACGGCGACGGCGTCGCCGACGACGCCGACAACTGCGTCGACACCGCCAACCCCGACCAGGTCGACACCGACGCCGACGGCCAAGGCGATGCCTGCGACGACACCCCCAGCGGACCGGACCACGACGGCGACGGCATCCCCGACGAGACCGACAACTGTCGCCGCGTGCCGAACCCGGACCAGGCCGACGCCGATGGTGACGGTAAGGGGGATGCCTGCGACGAGACGCCGAACGGTCCCGACCGCGACGGCGACGGGGTCCCGGACAGCAGCGACAACTGCACACGTGATCCGAACGCCGACCAATCCGATCTCGACGGCGACGGCAAAGGTGACGTCTGCGACGACACGCCCAACGGGCCGGATGCCGACGGCGACGGCGTCGCGGACAAAACCGACAACTGCCGGAACGTGGCGAACCCCGATCAGGCCGACGCGGATGGCGACGGCAAAGGGGACGCCTGCGACGAGACACCAAACGGCCCAGACCACGACGGCGACGGCGTACCGGACAAGGTCGACAACTGTCGCGACGACGCCAATCCCGACCAGGCCGACCTCGACGGCGACGGCAAGGGGGACGTCTGCGACAAGGACGACGACGGCGACAAGGTCAAGGACGACCACGACAACTGCCCGACCGCCGCCAACCACGACCAGAAGGACACCGACGGCGACGGTCTCGGCGACTCCTGCGACGACACGCCGAGCGGTCCCGACGCCGACGCCGACGGCGTGCCCGACGACACCGACAACTGCCCCCAGACGCCGAACCCCGATCAGGCGGACAGCGACCACGACGGCACCGGCGACGCCTGCGACACCCCGAACACCCCGCCGGTCGCCCACGACGACGACGCCACGACCGCCGTCGACACGGCCGTCACCATCGACGTCCTCGCCAACGACGACGACTCCGACGGCGACGCCTTGACCGTCGCCGAGGTCACGGCGCCCACGGCCGGCGGGACCACCTCCCTCGCGGACGACGGCACGATCACCTACACCCCCGGCTCCGGCTTTACCGGCACCGACACCTTCACCTACACCGTGGACGACGGCCACGGCGGGACGGCCGGCGCGACCGTGACGGTCAGCGTCCTCACCAGCGGCGCCGTCGTCACCAAGTACGGCGACGACTCCGGCTCCACCCCGCTGCCGGGTGCCTGCTACGCGATCTTCGTCGACGAGGACGGCGATCAGCACCTCGACGAAGAGATCGACACCTACCTCTTCAGTGCCTGCGACGACACCGGTCGCCTCGAGTTGACCCTGTCACCCGCCAGCTACATCCTCTACGAGAGCCGCGCTCCCCGCGGCTACGCGACCTTCGACCCCATCGCATTCTCGGTCGCCCCGGGCGCCGTCACCCCGGTTCGCGTCGTCGATCAGCGACTCCTCTCGATCACCATCGGGAAATTCGGCGCCGACACTGGCGACACCCCGCTCCCCGGCGCCTGCTTCTACCTTTATCGCGACGACGACCAGAACGGCGTCCGCGACAGCGACGAGGCGTACCGCGCCGCCTGCGACGACGCGTCGAGCGGAATCCTCGTCTTGCAGAGTCTGACCCCCGGCAGCTACGTGATCGCGGAGGTGCGACCCCCCACCGGCTACGTCCCGGTGCCCGACGTGCCGATCACCCTCGTCGCCGGTCAGAACAAGACGATCCAGATCGTCGACCAACCGGGCGGCGCGGTGGTCTCCAAATACGGCGTCGACACCGGAACGACCCTGCTGACGGGCGCCTGTTTCCAGGTCTGGACCGACGACGACGGCAGCGGTACCTGGGACGAGGAGGCCGATGGCTTCGTCGCCGAGGTCTGCGACGGGTTCGGCGACCCCCGCGACGGCCGCGTCGGTTTCGTGCTCGACCCCGGAACCTACTTGCTTGTCGAGACCCACGCACCGTTTGGCTACGTCGCGAGCGACCCGATCCTCTTCACGGTCGGCGCCGACGGCACGGCCGCCCTCGACGTCATCGACGAGCGGGCACCGACCCTGACCGTCGAGAAATTCGGCGCCGACACCGGCGAGACCCCGCTCCCGGGTTCCTGCTTCGATCTCTACCGGGATGCCAACGGGAATCAAGCCCTTGACGAAGGCGAGGACGATCCGGTTGCCCAGGAGTGCGACTACGGCGGCGACGGCATCCTCGACTTCGGCCCGCAACTCCCCGGCGACTACATCCTCCGGGAACGGGAAGCGCCGGCCGGTTACGCGCTGGCGCCCGACGTCGCCTTCACCCTGACCGGGTCGGAACAGCGCCACCTGACGGTCGTCGACCAACCCGGCGGGGTCGTCATCACCAAACTCGGCAGCGACACCGGCGAGACTCCACTACCAGGCGCCTGCTTCTGGTTCTTCCGCGACGACAACGGCGACGGTCGACTCCAGGAATGGGAGGACGACCCGCTCGTTGCCGACGCCTGCGACGGCGAGTACACCGGCAAGATCGCCGCCCCCTTGCCGCCGGGCTCCTACTTCGCGGTCGAGTACCGCACTCCGGCGGGCTACCAGACGGCCGATCCCGTCCTCTTCTCCGTCGTCGAGGGCGCGGCCACCCAGCTCACCATCACCGACTACCGCCTCCCCACCCTGACGATCGCCAAGCGCGGCGCCGACACCGGCGACGACCCGCTCACCGGCGCCTGCTTCACGCTCTTCTACGACCAGAACGGCAACGGCGCCCGCGACGAGGAAGACGATTACGGCCCGTCCGTCTGCGACGGCGGCTACCGCGACGACGAAGCAGACGGTATCCTCCCCTTCGGTCCCGTCCAACCCGGCAACTACGTCCTCGCCGAAACGACCCCGCCCCTCGGCTACCTCCCTGCCGCCGATCAGGCGCTGACCTTCGCCCTCGGCGAGAACAAGAACCTGACGATCGTCGACGAACCCGGCGGTCTCGTCGTCACCAAACTCGGCGCCGACACCGACCAGACCCCACTCCCCGGCGCCTGCTTCGCGGTCTGGACCGACAACGACGCGAACGGGCTACTCGACCCGGAGTTCGACACCTTCCTCACCTACCAATGCGACGACGACCGCGACGGCCACTTCAGCTTCGCTCTCCCGCCCGGCACCTACTTGCTCCAGGAAGACGGCACACCCTACGGGTACGCGCCCGCCGCGCCAATTCCCTTTGAAATGGCGGACGGCATCGCGACCCGGTTGACGGTCGTCGACGACAAACTCGCCACCCTCTCGATCCGCAAACTCGGCGCCGACACCGGGTCCACCCTGCTCCCCGACGCCTGCTTCGATCTCTACCTCGACGCCGACGGCGACGGCGCGCTCAACACCGACGTCGATCCGCGCGCGGCGAGTGCCTGCGACGAGTCGGACGGGACCGACGGCGTCACCCGCTTCGACAGCCTGCCGGCCGGGACCTACCTCGTCCACGAGACGAGGTCTCCGGTCGGGTACGGCCCGGCGCCGGATCAGGTCGTGACCCTGACCCTGAACGACACCGCGCAGCTCGACGTGATCGACCCGCCGGGCGGGATCGTCGTCACCAAGTACGGGTCCGACACCGGCACCACGCCCCTCCCCGGCGCCTGCTTCAACCTGTACCGCGACGTCGACGACAACGGCGTCTTCGACGAGATCGACCAGGAAGGGTTCATGGGCGGCGCCTGCGACGACGACGGCGACGGCCGCTTCGGCTTCGGCGTCGGACCGGGCACGTACTACGTTGTCGAGACGAGCGCGCCCGAGGGCTATGCCGGCTCCCCACCAGTTGCCGTCACCGTCGTCGCCGGCGTCCGCTCCCAGGTCGCCGTCACCGATCGCAGACTCGCCACCCTGTTGATCCACAAGACCGGCGCGGACGACCCGGAATCCCCGCTCGGCGGCGCCTGCTTCAACCTCTACCGGGACGACAACGAGAACGGCACGCACGAGCCGGAGGAGGAAGGCGGCGTCTACCGCTCGTGCGACGACTGGGGATACCCCGATTACCGCGACAACGGCCTGATCGGCTTCCGCAACCTGCCGCCGGGCGCCTACGTCCTCGTCGAAACCGACGTCCCCTTCGGCCACCTCGTGAACCCGGACACCGCCGTCGTCCTCGGCGACGGCGAGGACAAGGAGATCGACGTCGTCGACCCGGTCGGCGCCATCCTGACCGTCACCACCTACGGCGTCGACACCGGATCGAGTCCGATCGGCGGCGCCTGCTACCTGGTCTGGGCGGACCTGGACGGGGATCGCCTGCTCGACAAGACCGTCGACACCACCGCGGCCGGCGGCTGCGACGGCGATCCCGACGGCTACGGCGGGACCGGTCAGATCTCCCTCACCCTCCCCACCGGCAACTTCATCCTGGAGGAAACCGGTCCTCCGGCCGGGTACGCCGTCGTCGATCCGGTCCCCTTCGCGGCAACGGCGGGGGAGACGACCTCCCTGACCGTAATCGATCCGCGGGCACCGCTCCTGACCGTCGTCAAGCGCGGCAGCGACACCGGCCAGACACCGCTCCTGGGCGCCTGCTTCCAGCTCTGGACCGACCTCGACGCGGACGGTCTCCGTGCCGACGGCGATCACCCCATCTCCGGCGCCTGCGACGACTCCGCCTCCACCGGCTACCCGGATACGCTCGACGGCTTCATCCACATCGGATACGTTGCTCCTGGCGCTTACGTCCTGGTCGAGACACGCGCCCCCGTCGGCTACCTCCTCACCGCCGACACCCCGATCGCGTTGCACGTCAACGACGAGGTCGAATTCCCGATCGTGGACGATCCCGGCGGCGCCGTCTTCACCAAACTCGGCATCGACACCGGCGAGACTCCCCTCGCGGGCGCCTGCCTCAACGCCTACGCCGACGCCGACGGCAGCGGCACGCTCACCGAGGGCGACGCCTTCGTCGACGGGACCTGCGACGGGTTCGACGGCACCTTCGACGGTATCTTCGGCTTCCCGCTCCCGCCGGGTCGCTACCTGGCGGTCGAATCCTACCCGCCGGACGGTTACGTCATCGCCGCCCCGGTGCCCTTCACCGTCGCGTTGGGGGCGGCGACCCAGGTCCGCATCGTCGACCCGCGACCGGCCACGATCACGATCACGACCTACGGCACCGACACCGGCGAAACGCCGCTGCCCGGTGCCTGTTTCGACCTCTACCGCGACGCCGACGCGAACGGAACGCTCGACGCCTCCGATCCCCCCCTCGGCGGCGCCTGCGACAGCCAGTACTGGTGGGAACCGCTCGACGGCGTCACCTCGTTCGCCAACCTCGCTCCCGGCGCCTACCTGCTCGTGCAAACCGTCGCGCCGTTCGGCTACCTACCGGCGGCGACCGTGGCGCTCGCGCTCGACTCGGGGGAGGCGGAGCAAGTCCAGATCACCGACGCGCCGGGCGGCGTCGTCATCACCAAGCGCGGGTTCGACACCGGCGAGGCATCGCTTCCCGGCGCCTGCTTCGACGTCTGGTCCGACCTCGACCACAGCGGCAGCCTCGACACGAACGTCGATACCCGAACCACCGGCGAGTGCGATTGGCAGAGCGGAGACGACGGACGCTTCGCCTTCCCGGTCCAGCCGGGCGACTACCTGCTGGTCGAGACCCAGGCGCCGTGGGGTTACGCGCCGATCGAACCGACCCCCTTCGCCGTCGAGGAAGGACACGCCACCGCGCTCGACGTCGTCGATCCCAAGGCGCCCAGTCTGACCGTCACCACGTACGGTTCCGATACCGGTGCGAACGTGCTACCGGGTGCCTGCTTCAACCTCTACGGCGACGGAAACGGCGATCAGCTCCTCGATCCCTTCGATCCGTACATCGCGAGCGCCTGTGACGGCGATGCGGACGGTATCGCTCGGTTCGACGTCCTCGGACCGGGCCGGTACATCCTCCACCAGACCGGCAGCCCACTCGGTTACCTGCCGGCTGCCGATCTCGCGCTGTCCCTGAGCACGGGCGAAGATGCCGGGCGGAGCGTCACCGACGAGGTCGGCGGCGCGGTGATCACCAAGTACGGATCGGACACCGGCGACAACCCGCTGCCGGGAGGTTGCCTGACCGTCTGGTCGGACGTCGACGGCAACGAACTCTGGGACCCGGAGATCGACGCGCTTTTGTTTTTCGGGTGCAGCGACGACACCGGCAGGGTCGGTTTCCCGCTCCTTCCCGGTCATTACCTCGTGGTCGAGAGCTTTGTGCCGGACGGCTACGGTCAGTCCGAGCCCGTTGCCTTCACGGTGGCGGCGGGAGCCTCGACTCAGGTCCGCGTTACCGATCCACGCGTATCCTGAAGCCCGCGTCGCCCCGGCTTCACGTTTTCCGCCGCGGCGCCGTCACCGACTTGGGGACGGCGCCGCGGTACCGGACACGAGGCGCGACGCGTGAGTCGCCGCGCCGTGCGTCGCGACCGCCCCGTGCGGCAGCACCGCGTGGACGCCGCGAACGCCGTTGACGACCTGGGTGATGCGGAGGTCGACGAGCAGACTGGCGAGGGCGAGGGCTTCGGCGCGGGGAAGCCCGTGCCGCTCCGCCATCAGATCGAGCATCGCTTCGAGCGCGATCAGCATCGCTTCGTCGAGCGACTCGTCGAAACCGAAGGTGAGCCAACCGACCGGCGTTTCGGCGCGCGGCGTCGTCAGTGGCAGGTCGTCGCGCAGGTCGAAGGTGAGTTCGGCCAGGTCCATCGGGCACTCGATCGCCATTGAGCTCGATTCGCCGTCGGCTTGACGCCCATGCCCGTCGCCGACGGAGACGAGACCGCCGGGCACGGCGATCGGCAGGTAGAGCGTGCTGCCGCCGACGAGTTCCTTGCAGTCGATGTTGCCGCCGGTCGGACGCGGCGGCGAGGTCGGGTGCCGACCCGGCGTCGCCGGCGGCATCCCGATTACGCCGAAGAAGGGAGCGAGCGCGACTTCGTGACCGAATTGGTCGCGACCGGTCATCCGCTCGCGGTCGAGTTCCCACCGCAGGGCGAACGTTCCGGCGCCGGCACCGAGGCCGAGGCGGGTGTTGACCGGCGTATCCCAGCCGCCGGCACCCGTCCAGCCGAACGAGCCCGGCCGCAACTCGCCGATGCCGACGACGAGCGTCATGCCCGGCTTGGCACCGCGGATCGCGATTGGACCGCAGAGCGCGTGGCCGCCGTCGAGGTCCGGATCGCGCGGTTCGACCCGGGCCGGCGGCGAGCCGTCGGCAGGGTGCGGCTCCAGGCCCCAACCGGCCTCCAACGTACGGAAGCGGACGGTGTCGCCGGGGTCGATCGTCAGGATCGGCGGCAGGTCGGGCGAGAAATGCCCGTGCAGATTGGCGCGCGTCGGTTCGACGGTGTGGCTGGTCAACGAAACACCCCTCCGCGTTCGCGGTTGCCGGTCACTCGAAAAGATCGAAGGTCGCCGGGACACGAGCCGTGCCGCCGTTCGCCAGCGCGCCCGGTGTCAATTCCATCGCCATGTACGCTTTGCCCTTGTCGGAGTATTTCGAGCGCACCCGGTGGGCAAGCTCCGGCGAGAACCCGAAGCGGGGATAGTACGTCGGGTGACCGAGAACGAGGAGTGCCGCGCGGCCCCGCTCCCGGCAGACTTCGATCCCCTGGCGCACCAGCGCCGACCCGATCCCGGCTCCCTGCCGCTCCGGCGTCACCGCGAGCGGCGAAAGGATGGCACCGGCAATCTCCTCCCCGCCCGTCTCGATCGGCGTCTCCGTAAACATGATGTGCCCGACCACCTGCCCGTCCTCGACCGCGACGAGCGAGGCGACGACGACCTCGTCCCGTCGCAGCCGGTCGACGAGTTCGGGGATCGGTTCGTCGCCAAAGGCACGGCCGACGACCTCGCCGATGGCAGCGTAGTCGGCCGGCGTCTCGTCGCGAATCTCCAGCATCCGGTTCCCCTCCACCGGGGATCGTACGGGATCGCCCGGGCGAACGCCATAGAATGCCGACGGCGAAAGGAGCGACTCGTGAACGCCGACACCGACCAACTCGCGGCAGCCTTCAGCGCCGCCCTACGGACCGTCCTCGATCCCGACGAGTTCGACGTCACCCCCGGCGCGCCCGGCGAACTCGACGTCGCGACCGACGATTGGACGCTTCATGTCGAAGGGTGGCCGAACGGCGTCGCCTGGCTCGCCATCGACGACGAACCGGACGATCCGGCGGGCTATGCGGCGGCGCGCCGGCAGGTGATGAGCGAAGGGGTTGAACGGGCGCTCGCGGAGGCGGATCGCGCGGTCGGAGGGGCGTTGGCGCGGGCGCTGAGGGCGAGCGGGGATCCGTTTACGACTCAGTTTGCGATCGCTTTATCAATTTCCCAGTAGGTAGGCAGCCGCGTAATCGGATCGGTCCGGTTGATGGTGCTGGCCCATCGGCTGAGCGAAGGAACGCAATCGACCACTGCATCGACCAAATCGCTATACTCTGCGTGGAGGTGTCGAATGATGCGCGACGATCCTGTTCACTCCGCGACCGCCACCGTGCCGAAGATTAAAATGCCGCCGATCCCCCCTCCGACCACCGAGGAGATCGAGCGACGGCGAGAAGTTGTCTCCCGTATTATCGCGCTGCGCGAGAAGATTGGGCCGATCGGAATCTCGACCTCCGACTTGATTCGAGAAGGTCGCGATGAGGCCGATGGAATCGACGACTAGTCGATCACTGTTCGTCGTAGACGCCTCCGTCGCGACGAAATGGCACCTGAAAGACGAGCCCTGGACTCACCAAGCTCAAGCGATCCTTACCGAATATCAGGAAGGTAGGATCGATCTTGTTGCGCCTGCTTTCATCCGATATGAGGTACCGAGTGCCATTCGCAAGACCTTGCGCACACGTCGGCTAACGTCGGAGGACGCGCGGACCTCTATCCAAACATTCCTAGAACTCGGTATTCCAACGATCGACGGTGATGACATCATCCTCGCCGCGTTCGAATTTACCCTCAGAGTCGGCTGTTCATTCTATGACGGAATGTATTTGGCACTGGCCGAAGGACTGGATTGTCCCTTGATCAACGCCGACGTCAGCCTTCACAACGCTCTGCGAGGACACCTGATCGCCACCGTCTGGCTCGGAGACTGGCCCATCTGAACGCATATCTGGAGGTGCAATGACGACCCCGCAAACGACCGCAAGCCCGCTCACCCAGCGCCCCGAGTGGCGTGCCCTCCAAACTCACTACGACCGCCTCAAGGACACCCATCTCCGCGACCTCTTCGCCGCCGATCCTGCCCGCGGCGAGCGTCTCGCGACCGAAGCCGTCGGCATCTACCTCGACTACTCGAAAAACCGGATCACCGACGAGACGGTGCGGCTCCTGATCGCCCTCGCCGAGGCGGTCGGGTTGCCGGCGCGGATCGCGGCGATGTTCTCCGGCGAAAAGATCAACGTCACCGAGAACCGGGCGGTGCTCCACGGCGCGTTGCGGGCGCCGCGCGACGCCGTGATCGAGGTGGACGGCGAGAACGTCGTGCCGGCGGTCCACGCCGTCCTCGACAAGATGGCCGACTTCGCGGACCGCGTCCGGAGCGGCGCCTGGACCGGTCACACCGGCCGGCGCATCCGCAACGTCGTCAACATCGGGATCGGCGGGTCCGACCTCGGTCCGGTGATGGCCTACGAGGCGCTGCGGTACTACAGCGACCGGAGCATGACGTTCCGCTTCGTCTCCAACGTCGACGGAACCGACTTCGCCGAGGCCACGCGCGATCTCGACCCGGCCGAGACCCTCTTCATCGTCGCCTCCAAAACGTTTACCACCCTGGAAACGATGACCAACGCCCGCACCGCCCGCGCCTGGCTGCTGCAATCGCTCGGGGACGAGGCGGCGGTTGCCAAGCACTTCGTTGCCGTCTCGACCAACGCGAAGGAGGTCGCCGCCTTCGGGACCGACACCGCCAACATGTTCGGGTTCTGGGACTGGGTCGGCGGTCGCTACTCGATGGATTCGGCGATCGGGCTCTCGACGATGATCGCGATCGGTCCCGACCACTTCCGGGCGATGCTCGCAGGGTTCCACGCCATGGACGAGCACTTCCGAACCGCTCCCTTCGACCGTAACCTGCCGGTCCTGATGGCGCTGCTCGGTATCTGGTACGACGACTTCTTCGGTGCCGAAACCGTCGCCGTCCTCCCCTACGACCAGTACCTCAAGCGCTTCCCCGCCTACCTGCAACAACTGACGATGGAGAGCAACGGCAAGCACGTCACCCTCGACGGCATTCCCGTCGACTACGAAACCGGGCCGATCTACTGGGGCGAACCGGGGACCAACGGTCAGCACTCCTTTTACCAACTGATCCACCAGGGAACGCGCCTCGTGCCCGCCGACTTCATCGCCTTCGCCCAAACCCTCAATCCCGTCGGCAACCACCACGACCTGCTGATGGCCAATGTCTTCGCCCAGACCGAAGCCCTCGCCTTCGGCAAGACCGCCGAGGAGGTCACGGCAGAGGGCACGCCGGGCTGGCTCGTGCCGCACCGTGTCTTCGAAGGGAATCGTCCCACGAACACGCTCCTCCTGGAACGGCTCACGCCCGAGGCGCTCGGCAAACTCGTCGCCCTCTACGAGTACAGCGTTTTCACCCAGGGCGTGATCTGGAATATCGATTCCTTCGACCAATGGGGCGTCGAACTCGGCAAAGTCCTCGCCCAACGGATCGCCCCCGAACTCTCCGTACCGAACGACGCTGGTTTGACACACGACAGCTCGACAAATGCCCTGATCCGTCGGTATCGGTCCATGAAAGCTGACTCGTAGGGACGGACCCTCCCCTCCGCATCGCGCCGTCGCTTCCGGTCACCGACCGTTTTCTACCTCCCCCTCGCCGCGTCGGTCCTCCGGTCGCAACACGTACCCAACCCCCCGCACCGTCTGGATCAACCGCGGTTCGCCGCACGCCTCCAGTTCTCGCCGCAGACTCGCCACCACCACCGCCAGCACGTTCGATTCCCCGAAAAAATCCTCGCCCCAGACCCGCGCCATAATCGTTTCCTGCGTCATCACCTGATTCTGGTGCCGCAGCAGAAACGCCAGCAGATCGAATTCCCGCGCCGTCAACTGGAGCACCCGGTCGCCGCGGATCGCGGTGCGGGCGCGCGGATCGATCGTCAAATCGGCAAAGCGTTGGACGTCGGCGTGGACGAACGCCGGCGTCGTCGCTTTGGCGCGACGGAACAGCGCGCGCACCCGCGCGATCAACTCGGAGACGTCGAACGGTTTGATCAGGTAGTCGTCGGCACCGGCGTTCAGACCCGCCACCCGATCGCCGACCGCGTCGCGCCCCGTCAGCATCAAGATCGGCGTCGGCGCCCGCTCCTCCGCCGCGTCGACCGCCCGGACTCGCCGACAGACCTCCAACCCGTCGATGTCGGGCAACGACAGGTCGAGCACGAGGAGATCGGGCGGATTGTCCCGAATCGCCGCCAGCGCCGCCCGGCCACTGGACGCAACGTCGACGAGGTAGCCTTCGAGGACGAGCCCCCGCTGCACCACCCGAGCCGCGGTCGGGGCATCCTCGACGACCAGCACCCTCAGAACTTCGGTGTCTTGCGCCCCCACTCCCTCGGCCATGGTTCTTTCTGCGTACCGGGACGAAACGCCACGTTTACGTCAAGCATTGTACGCGTTTCGCATCCCCGCGGCGCACCCAACCGCCCACGGCCCATCCTTGCTTCCCCGGTCCAACTCCCACCGTCTCGGCAGCCACCCCCTCCGAACCCCGAAAAGCTTTGCACATCTCGGCGCTGGCTCTCTCCCCTCGCTTCGTGGCGCTCTTGACGCCTGACGCCTGACGCCTGACGGCTGCGCCCCTCACGCCGGACTGAGCATCCGACCGACCATCGCCACCAGATCCTGCGCACTGAAAGGCTTGGCGAGGTGGGCCGTTACCCCGTGCCGGTATCCCTCCTCGACCTGCGCTCGCTGCACCGACGCCGTGATCAACACCACCGGGATATGGGCGAGGTGCGGCCGACCTTTCAGCGCATCGGCGAGTTGGAGACCGTCGAGGCGCGGCATCGCCACGTCGGTGAAGACCAGATCCGGGCGAATGTCCTCGATCAGGGCCAACCCGGCCTCGCCGTCGACCGCGACGTGGACTTCGTGCCCAGTCGGCCGCAACGCCACCCGCACCAACTTCCCGATCCCCGGATCGTCCTCACAAAACACGATCCGCGCCACCATGCCTACTCCTTCGCGACCGCGCCGTCGGGATCGACCGGGAGGGTGACGTGAAACGTCGAACCCTCGCCCGGTTCGCTCTCCGCCCACACCCGGCCCCCGTGCAACGTCACGATCTGCCGAACGATCGGCAGACCGAGACCCGTTCCCGCCACCCGACCGCCCGGTCCCGTCTCGATCCTCGTGTACGGCTCGAAGATCCGCTCGAGTGCCGGCGCCGGGATCCCAACGCCATGGTCCGTGATCGCCAAATGAACGCGGTCGACGTCGCAGCACGTTCGGAGGACGACGTCGCCTCCGTCCGGCGAGTACTTCACGGCGTTGTTGAGCAGATTCGTCACGATCTGGATCAGCCGGTCGCGATCGGCGATTACGGCGTCGAGCTCCGGGTTGAGGTCCAGCACGAGCCGGTGGTCCGGCGCCGTGGTCCGCGTCAAGTCGACGACCGCGGTCACCACGTCGTTGAGCTGCACCCGCTCCAGCTCGAGATCGATCTGCCCCGACTGCAACCGGTCGAGATCCAATTGGGAGTTGATCATCCGCGTCAACCGCTTGGCATCGGCGTGGATGTCCGCCGCGTACTCGCGGGCCTCGTCCATCGTCAACTCGTAGTCGCGGATGATCTCGCTGAACCCCTGGATACCGGTCAGCGGCGTCCGGAATTCGTGGGCGACGATCGAAACGAAGTCGCTCTTCGCCTGGTTCAGTCGCTGCAACTCTTCGTTGACGCGGGCCTCGCGGTCAGCGCGGGCTTCCGCGTTGGCGACGAGCGAGGCATTGTCCAGGGCGCCCGCGAGGTACTGGCTGAGACTCGTCAGCAGGCGCACCTGATCGTCGTCGATCCGGTTCGGTGCATCGTCGCGCAGGATCAACGCGCCGACCGGCCGATCGCGGGAGACCAGCGGCAGCAGGCAGAAACAGCGTGCCGACGCCAGGTGCGGCCAAAGATTCGTCACCGTCGCCCAGGTCGCCGGTTCGACCACGGTATCGGGGAGAAAGAGCGGCCGGAACGATCCGAGGAGACGACCTCGAATCTCCGACGGCACCGAGGCCGCGGCCGCCGCGAGCGATGGCATCTCCGACGCCCGCGGGCCATCGACGGCGAGCGTCGAGAACGCCTCCTCGCCTTCGTCGAATGCCGCGATCGTCACCGTCGCCGACGGGGCGATTACCTCACGGACCAATTGCAGAAAGTCGGCAGCCATTCGTGTCGGCGGCAGCGGTTCGGAGGTCGCCGCTCCGACCCTGGAAATCAGCGCCATTTCCTCCGCTCGGCGGTCCGTGTCGACGAGAGCCGCGGTCAAGGTCGATTGGACCCGGTGCACGATGGCGCCGGTGATCAACGCGATGCTCAACCAGACGCCGAAACTGACGGCGTGAACCGCGTAGGTGTTGCGGAAGACGGTCTCGGGGTGGAATCCCTTGGCATGCAGACCGGCCCGATCCAACTCCCAGTCGTAGACGAGCTGGACGGCCAGGTAGGAAAGGAAGGCGTAGATCGCGGCGCTAATGAGGTAAAACCGGAGGGAACGGGGTGGTCGGTGCATCCGCGCGTCGATCGTGTCGGCGACAATGCGCCACGGATCGAATCGCGGAGAGGATACCCTATCTCGGGACAGCACCGGATTGCCGCCGGCGGCGACGATCCCGGTCAGTGCGATCGACTTCCGCGCGCCACGGCGATCGGAGCGGGGCGCCCGCTGACGAACTTCAGCCATCTCCGTTCGTCGATCAGGCGAATGACCGGCGAACGACCACCGCGCGCAACGCACGTGCTCGCCGGCGTCCACCAGTTGTCAGGCGAACGAGCGCGATCGACCTACCCCGGCCATGCTAACGACCGATCCTGAAGACTTGATGAATCCAGCGTGAGGACCAAGTGAGCACACCGCGGCATGGAGAACGGACCGCCTCGACCTCTGGCATCCTCGGGGTAGGCGAGCCTACTTCGCACCCACGGCTACACGAAGAAGTGAACGACGATCCAGATCAGCAGCGCCCACATCGCCAATCCAATCGGTACGGCAAACCGAAGCCCAGCGATCAAGCCGATCTCGTCGACCGCCTCTTCGTCCTCGCACTCGTCCGCAAACAATTCGTCGACGCGTACGGCGCGCCCAGACCGGACCGCGTGCTCCATGATTTGCCGCCTATTCCGCTCCCATCGCGTCTGGACCGGCCGTCGGGTTCTCGCCCATTGGTCCCTAGGGTAGCCTACGGCCGGGGAGGTCCAAAGGGGTGAGAGGTCACGGCCGGCTGTGCCATCTTTCCTAGCCCGAAAGGGAACGCCGCCCTCGACTCGGTCGGGACGACGCGAGGCGAGCAGTTCTGAACACGGTTGCCTGCTCTTCTCCGGTCTGGCAGGATGCATCAGCCGGCGCGACGACGAACGGCGCGGCGGGCGGAGACGGGGTCGACGTTGGGTAGGATGCGGCCGATGCTGGCGGTGTACATGACGATCGCCGTGGCGATGGGCTGCCTCCTCGCCGTCCAACCCGCCGTCAACGGGCGACTGCGCATCCGCGTCGGCGATGCGGTCCACGCCGCACTGATCTCTTCGACCATCTCTGCCTGCTCGCTCCTCCTCTATTCACTCATCGTCGTCCGAAAACCGTGGCCAGAAAGTGCGCAACTGACCGCCGCTCCCTGGTGGCTCTGGACCGGTGGGCTGATGGGTGCCGTCTACGTCACGATCTCGTTGGTCCTGTTGACGCGACTCGGCGGCGCGGTCTACTTCGCCTCCATCGTCGTCGGCCAGATGTTCGCCACGCTGGTCATGGACCACTTCGGACTCCTCGGTCTCACCCGGCACGAGGTCAACCCCTGGCGCGTCCTCGGCGCCGCCTTCCTCGTCGCCGGCGTCGTCCTGATTCGGCGCTTTTGAACCGCGCATGCCCCGCTTTCAAGCAGAGGGACCAAGCGATGACCCTCGACCCAACCTGGCTTGCTCAATCGTCCGACCCGGAGGAAGCCGCCGCGCTGACCGCCGAGCTCGTTTCGCACCATAGCTACCCAGGCGAGGAATCGGCGGTCCAGGCCGCCATCGCCGGCTGGTTCGCGGGCCAGGGACTGAACGCGCAAACGCTACCGGCGGCGCCGGACCGGCCAAACGTCGTCGTCCGCATCGAAAACGGTCCGGGCCCGACACTGCTCCTGAACGGCCACGTCGATACCGTCCTCGTCGTCGACGGGTGGGACGGGGATCCGTGGCAGGCCCGCCGCGACGGCGATCGGCTCTACGGTCTCGGCGCGTGCGACATGAAGGCCGGTGTGGCCGCGGCGATGCTCGCCACCCGCGCGCTCGCCCAACGGCGCGAGTTGTGGCGGGGTACGCTCATCTTCTCGTCGGTCGTCGACGAAGAGGCGTATTCGATCGGCACCCACGCCCTCATCGACGCGGGCATCGACGCCGACTACTGCGTCGTCACCGAGTCGGCCTGGCAGAGCCCTTGCCTCGGGAGCGTCGGCAAGGTCCTGGTCAGGCTCGAGGTGACGGGGAAAGCGTCGCACGCGACCTGGCCGGAGCGCGGCATCAACGCCGCCATCGAGGCAGCCCGCTTCGTCGCCCGGCTCGGCGAGATTCGACCTGGCGCTCACCCCCGCATGCGGTCGAGTCAGACCGTTCTTTCTTTCCACTCCGGCAGCGAACAGTACGTGATCACCTTGCCCGAACGCGCGCACGTCATCATCAACCGCCACACGGTCCCCGGCGAGACGGCGAAGACCGTGTTGGCGCAATACCGCGCATTGGCGGCCGCGCTCGACTCACCGGCGACGTTCGACTTCGCGATCGATCCCCCCTTCTACCCACCCTGGGAAACCGACCCGGCACACCCGCTCGCGCAATCGTTCGCCCGCGCCTACGAAATCGAGGCAGGCAAGCCGCCCGCCTACGGCCATTGGGGATTCGGCGACCCGAACCTCTTCTCCGGCGAAGCGGGCATCCCGACGATCATGGTCGGGCCGCACGGCGCCGGTTTCCACGAAGCCAACGAATGGGTCGACGTGCCGAGCATCGGCGCCACGATCCGGGTTCTCCTGCGGCTCGTCTGCGACTTGCTATCCCCAAAATGACGTCACCTCGTCGAGTAGGGGCGGACCGCCGTGTCCGCCCTCGTCGAGTTCCGCATACGAGGGGGGCGGACACGGCGGTCCG
>DATBFX010000294.1:0-6415 GCA_036558305.1 Thermomicrobiales bacterium
CATCCGGGAATGTTCGAAGAGCGACGGAGATAATGGGATGAGACTTGCCGAGGCACTGATTCTGCGGGCCGACGCGCAAAAGCGGTTGGATCAACTGAAGCAGCGCCTCCTCCGCAACGCCAAGGTTCAGGAAGGCGACGCACCGGCCGAAAACCCGGTCGACCTGATCGCCGAGGTCGACCGCGTCGCGACCGACCTCACCCGCCTGATCCAGCAGATCAACCGCACCAACGCCGCGAGCGCCCTCACCGACGGCACGACCGTCTCCGACGCCCTGGCGCGGCGCGACGTCCTCGCCAGGCTGCACGCCGTCTACCGCGACCTCGCCGCCACCGCCACGGTCGATCAGACTCGCTACTCCCGCTCCGAGGTCAAGTTCGTCAGCACCGTCGACGTCGCCGCCACCCAGCGCCGCGCCGACGACCTGGCCCGCCAGCACCGCGAACTCGACGCCGCCATCCAGGCATCCAACTGGAGTCTCGATCTGCTCGAGCAATAGGGAGGAGTCGGTACCCGCTCCGGCCGAGGCGAGCACAAACCCCCCAGGGTGCGGGGCAATGCACCCTGACTGGCGGTGCGAGGGGCCGCACCAACGGGTTCGATTCCCGACCTGACGGCGTAGGCCCAGCAACTTGACAAGCGCACCGACTACCGTCACCGTCACCACCGACGTGCTGATCGACCGGACCGGGGAGGGTGGGCACGGGGCCTCCTCCCATACAACGCAAGACCCGGCCAACACCAGCCGGCTTCGAGCCGGCTTCTGTTGATGAGCCCGGCGTTGGAAACGCCGGGCCCGGGGCGCCGCTTCAACCCGCCCGCGCCATCCTCTCCATCACCAACTCGTCGTACGTCCGATCCCCACGCCGAATCTCCCCCTCCAACCGCCCAACTACCTCAAACCCCAACGACCGATACAGCGCGATCGCCGCCTCCTGCGTCTCGGTCACCCCCAGCCGGACCCGTGCGATCTCGTCGCGCTCCGCGAGGCGCGCCAGCAGCGCTTCCAGGAGGCACCGCCCGATCCCTTGGCCCCGCTCGTCCGGTGCGACGAAGACCCCGACGATCTGTGCCGTCGCCGCATCGCCCTCGTCCCCTACAATCGCTGCCGCCGTCCCCACCAGTCGCCGGCCCCGTTCCGCGAAGAGGATGATGTTCGACGGGCTTGCGAGCCGGCCCCGCCAGAACTCCTCCGGATACCCGACGCTCTGCTCGTACGTCGAACCGAACGCGATCGGGTCCGATCGCAGCGCAGTAAGGCGCAACTCGCGGTATTCCCGCCAGCGCTCCACCGGGAGCTCTATGATCTCCATCTCCCCCATGTCGATTCTCCCGATGGGACAGGACGCCGATCTGCGACAATACCGCAATGGCAAGCATTGAGGACGCTTATCTGCGCAAGGCTGAGGAAAGCCTGGTAGGCGCCGCAAGTGAACTGCTCAACCGGCGTTATAACAACTGCGTCAATCGCGGCTATTACGCGCGCTTTCAAGCGGCCGTTGCAGCCCTGATTCGCGAGGGCATGGTGCCGGGCGGCGATGGCCAGTGGTCCCATTCGGCCGTTCAAGCGCAATTCGCGAGCCTTTTGGTGAACCGCCGCAAGCGGTACCCAAGCGACTTGAGCGACACGCTTTCTCGGGCATTTTCATTGCGGCAGGCCGCCGATTATCGCTACGAAAGCGTGACGGAGGTCCAGGCCCGTCGCGTCCTGCGCCGCGCTCGAGCATTCGTCGCGGCTATTCAACGCGAAGGAGGTTTCGCATGACGTCGTACTCGGATACGTTGCGCTCCGACCCTCGAATTCAGGCCGCTGTTGCCGAGATGAAGGATCTGATTTCTGCGCACTTTCCCGGGACGACCTACGTCGTGTCAATCGGCGATGATCCGGTCGGAGTCTACTTGGATGCCATCGTCGACATCGACGATCCAGACGAGGTGATGGATCTCATCATCGATCGTCTCCTCGTGCTTCAGGTCGACGAGCTTTTGCCCTTCTACGTCATTCCCCTGCGGACACTCGAGCGCGTGTTGGCATCGATGGAGCAGGACAAGCTGTTCTCCGCGGCTTCCGCCGTGCTCCAATCCGCGCGAAGTTGAGGAGAGCACATCCGCACTACTCCACGATGATCGTCCCCGCCATCCCGACGCCCCCCTTGTCGCCGTGGAAGATGCAGTAGTAGCGGTAGGTCCCCGGTTCGGTGAAGGTGTACTCGTAGACGTTCCCCATCGGCTGGTCGCCGGAGTCGAAGAGCCCCACGTCGCTGGTCGCCGTGTGTTTGGCCCGTTCCTTGTTGATCCAGACCACCGTCGTGCCGACGTCGACCGTCACCTCGAACGGTTTGAAGGCGAAGTCCTCTTCGACGATCGTGAACTTCGACGGCGCCGGCGAACCCGGCAGCGGCGGCTCCGTGTACGGCAGCGGCTCCACCCCGGCCACCTGCGCCGCCCCGCCGATCTGCACCAACCCCTCCGCGCTCGCCCGCTTCGCCAGCGACACCGTCGGTCCGACCAGATCCTTGACCGCGGCCAGATCCGAGGCGAGCGCGATCGTCTCGGCGTCCTGCCGCACCACCAGCAGTTGCGCCGACACATCCGCCGCCAACGCCTCGATCGTCGGGTCGTGCGCCGACTTGGCGACCCGGTCGACGTAGACGATCAACCCGACCCCGTCCCCCGGATCCTCGATCCGGCCGTCGAGGTCGACGTCCCCGTAGTGCAACCCCTTCTTGCCCTCGATCAGGTTGACGAGGTGCTCGGCGTGCCGTTTCGTCGCGGCCAAACTGCCCCGGTTTGCCGCATCCTGGAGCTCGGAGGCGTGCATGCTGAGGTCGGAACCGGCCTGCTGCATCTGGAACAGCGGTGCCGCGGCGGCACCCCGCTTCTCGGCGATCGAGAAGGTCACATCCAGATACCGCTCCTGGTAGATGACGACCCCGAGCACGACCAGCGCCGTCCACAACCCCAACGTCGACCGCATCGCCCACTTGATGTTCTTGACCCGCCATCGCCGCGGCAGCCACTTCGTCCGCATCCGGATGACCAGGTAGATCCCCATCACCTCGGCGATCGTCCCCAGCACACCGTGGATGATCATCCACCGCGCCACCGAATCCCCGGTCCCGCCCTTGATCACGTAGTCGTAGAAACTGATCCCCATCGCGAAGAAGATGAAGACCAGGTTCGCCAGCACCATCGCCGTCTGCACGTTGGCGTGATTGGCGAACCGCTTCCGCCGCGCCAGGAAAAACCCAACCCACAACCCGACGATCAAGACGAGCTGCGCGATCAGGTTGATGTCCGCCGTCGTCCGCGTGCCGAACAGGGACTGCATCGTCGCCCCCAAGCCGGTAGCCGGTCGCCGATACCCGCTCGTACGAAACGGGCCGTCCCCCGGATGCGTCTGGCGCCCATGATCCGCCGACCGGTCGCCGGCGGCATCGGCAGGGTTGCCTAGTTTTTTGCCTATTGTCGCTTGCCGCCCTGGGGCGCCGGTGACGAGTCGCCTGTGACGCTAACCCGAGGTGCTATGCTGAGGTCCGCTGCCCTGGTCCGGCATCCAAAGGGGGTGCGCGATGGTGACCCAGACCGATCAAGACGCGCTGATTGCCCGCTACATCGAGCCCGATTCCGATTTTTCGACACCGGTCAGAGCGTGGATGGCCGATTCCTCGTTCCACGTCAAGACGGTCATCCGAGAACTTCAACTCCAAGATTGGGACGTCGAGGCGGTGGCGGCGGCGTTCCAACTGCCCGTGGAGGCGGTCCGGGCCGCCACCGCCTACTACGAGCGGCACAAAGACCTCTTCGACGCCAGGATCCTCGTCGAGGATGCGTCCCATCTCGATTGGGAGACCATCGACGCCGAGCGGTCAACGCCCGGCGATGCCTGGATGTGGAAACATCTCGATTTCCTGGATGGGATGCGAACGCCATACGAAGCGAGAATGGCTGCGTCAGGTGCCCGCCTGCGAACGATTGTCCGTCAACTCAAAATGGATGACTGGGACATCGACCGCGTCGCACAGTCACGCGACCTGTCCGTCGAGGCAATTCGGGCTGCTATTGCCTACTACGAACGCCATAAAGAGGTCATCGATGCCAGAATTCTCCTCGAGGATGCAGTCTTCGTCGACTGGACAAAATCCTGAATGGCCGAGATCTACCTGGATGCCGATGTCGATGCGGTCTTTGCAGTGTACCTGCGGGGTGCTGGCAACCTCGTCCTGATCACGGCGGAACTCGGTCGCCGCCGCGCCTACGATGAGGAGCAACTCGCCTTTGCGGCACAACGCGGCTTGATTCTCGTCACCCATAATGCCGATGACTATCTCCTCCTGCAACGGGCTTGGCGGCATTGGGCGGATCGTTGGTCGGTAGACCCTCGACCAGTCCACGCCGGTATCCTGGCTGTGCCACAAGTCTTGGACAACCGCATCGCACCGATGGCGCAGGCAATCAACGAATTCATTCGATCCGGTGTCTCGTTGCAGAACCGCTATTACGTCTGGATCCCTGGTCGAGACTGGGTTCAAAAAGGATAGCCGTCGCGTCCCTGTGGGCTGGGGCGGTGTTTGACGAGACGGCTAAGTCGGCGCCTCCCACACCGGCAACTCCTCCGGCTCCGCCATCCGCAGCCCCGGACAGCGATCGGCCAGCACGTCCTTCGCCGATGCCGACGCTACCGAACGCCGCAATTCGTAGCTCAACGTCTTCACCGTCGATGGCACCGCTCCCGCCTGCTCCATCCGCCGGATCGCCGGTCCCACTTGTGGTTCGGAGCTGAACAGGCAATCCTCCAACAGAAACACCCGATACCCCGCCTCGATCAAACCGAGTACCGACTGCAACACGCAGACGTCCGTCTCGCCCCCCGCCACAGTGAACTGGCTCCGTCCCAACCGGGCCAACCCGGCCGCGATCTCATCCTCGCCGCAGCAGTTGAACGTGTTTTTCGTAAACCGCTGACCGTGACCGGGAAAGAACGGCTCCAGCCGATCCGGCAACCACCCCTTCTTCGCGACCGGCTGCTCGAACGTGGCGACGCACGGCAGATCGTAGGCGGTCGCCAATCCCAGCAGGTACTCCAAACGCGCCAGCAACGGCTCGCTCGCCCCGGCCATCCACCCGTCGAGGAAAGAGGGCTGCACGTCGATGACCAGGATTGCCAGGTCGTCCGGTTGCGTGGTGAGTCGCGCCATGGCTTGTCCATCCCTTCCGATGGTCGCCCAATGTGTCGCCAACGCGACACAACCGTCGCAGAGACAGGCCCTCGACGGGGCGAAACAGGTCGCCATATCCTATCGAACGCCATCGATTCTGCCGCCGGTGGCCGCGCGAAGTCCAACCCGCTCGGAGATCGACCAATCGTGGACCCATCGCACGCGACCGTGGAGATACCGGAGGACATGGGAACGCCCGCTTCCGATGGGGAGGGCCGCCTGATCGCCGCCCTCCGCGCCGGCGAAGAGCGCGCCTTCATGACCCTGATCGACCGCTACCAATCCACCCTCCTCCGCCTCGCCCTCCTCTACGTCGGCGACCGCGGCGCCGCCGAGGACGTCGTTCAAGAGACCTGGCTCGGCGTCTTCCGGGGGATCGACCGCTTCGAAGGCCGCTCCTCCCTCAAAACCTGGCTCTTCCGCATCCTCACCAACCGCGCCAAACGCCGCGGCGAGCGCGACCACCGCACCATCCCCTTCTCCGCCGCCACGACCGTCGACGACGACGGCGAACCCAGCGTCGATCCCGATCGCTTCCTCCCCGCCGGTCACCAGTGGGCCGGTCACTGGTCCTCCTTCCCCCAGGATTGGGCCGACCTTCCCGAGGACCGCATCCTCTCGGCCGAAACCCGCGCCGTCGTCGACCGCGCCATCGCCGCCCTGCCTCCCACCCAGCGCGAGGTGATCACCCTCCGCGACGTCGAAGGCTGGACCTCGGAGGACGTCCGTAACGCCTTGGACCTCAGCGAGACCAATCAACGTGTCTTGCTCCATCGCGCCCGCTCCAAAGTGCGGCGGGCGTTGGAGGAGCAATTGGGTCGATGAACGATCGTGCGGACGCGATGACGACAAACGAACTGACCTGCCAGGAACTCGTCGAATTGGTCACCGACTATCTGGAAGACGCGCTTCCCGACTACGACCGGCTGCGCTTCGAAGACCACCTCACCGGTTGCACCGGCTGCCGCCGCTATCTGGACCAGATGCGCATCACCGTCTGCACCGTCGGTCGATTGCGCGAGGCCGACCTCTCTCCGGCAGCCCGCGAGGACCTGCTCGCCGCCTTCCGCACCTGGAAACAAGGCCGGACCGATGCCTGACCGAGATTACGACGCGTTGAGGCGCTCCAGAACCCATTGGAGTGCCAGAGACCCCGGTCCCAACCCAGCCTGATGGGCTCGTTCGCGCAAAGCGGC
>DATBFX010000295.1:0-12590 GCA_036558305.1 Thermomicrobiales bacterium
TCGGCGAAGTCGCGGGCGACCATCTCGGCGGTGCAAGAAGCGAGCCGAGTCTTGCCAACGCCACCAGGCCCGATGAGGGTCAGCAACCTCACGTCGGCATTGGACAGCAACGCGCCAATCGCGTCCAACTCGCGCGTTCGGCCGACCAACGGCGTCATCGAGTGCGGTAGGTTCGAGGAACCGGCGTTGCTCACCGGCATCGCCCTTCCACGGGACGCCGCCTACACCCGACGGAATCGACCGGGCCTAGGCATGCTCTGCATGTCGTATACCCTCCATTTTATGTTGCCCGCGACTTCGACGCAACCGGTCATACCAATGACGGTACACATGGGCTAGCCCAAACGCACTTCCGCGACCGACCGCTCGACCGGTGCCTTGCCTGGGGTGAACGCCAAGCGGCCGGTGCATTGCCGCACCGGCCGCTTGATCCGCCGCTCAGTCCGATGATCGTTGTTCGGTGCTTTCCAGCGGCCCGATACGCTTCGGGCCGCGCCCTACGGGCAGGGGCGGCCCGCGCATCCTCCACCCTGGTCCAACCCCGCCATCAGCAAAGTCCCGCCTTCGAATGCATCGCATTCGATTCGGTATGTCGCATCGACGACCAACGCCGCGTCGCCCGCGTAGAGTTTGATCGTCGTCCCCGCCGGGATGTCGTGGTTGTCGCCGTTGTGGCTGTGGACGGTCGTCGTCCCGGTGGATGCCTCGGTGTGGGTGAGGTCAAGGTAGCCATCCTCGGCCACACTGGCGACGTAGTATAACGTGGCCCCAACGCGCATGTTCTCGGGGATCGGCTGGTCGCTTGCGATGAAGCGGCGCGCCAGGTAGAGCACGGTCCCGCCCTCGAACGACGGCACCGTTGGCAACCGAAACTCGCGCGTGAACATCCGCGGCGCTTCGTCCTCCTCCGCCCCCGCCGTTCGCGGCGCGGCTGCCAGAACCAGCGCCCCGAGCGCCGGCATCGCCGCGCCCAGCGTGGCGGCCCTTTCCACGAAACGTCGGCGCGACACCGCGCCCCGCGACTCGTCGCGAACCACTCGATCGGGAGATTCCAAGGCGTCCACGATCCATGCTCCCTTCGTGGTGCAATCGGCCGGTCTGTACTTGTCTGAGCGGACTGAGGGTGCACTGATCCTATCTCAGACAAATCGACCCGTCAGTGGGAAATCTTGGCTAGGACATCACCCCACTTCCCTCGGATCGTCTTCGTCTGCGTCTGCGTCTACCGTCATCCGACCGCCCACCGGTCCCCTCCCCTCGACTCCATGACCTTCGGGTCCTGCTCCCGCCCCCTCTCCCCACCGTATCCTCTCCCCACCGGCGCCCACCCACGGCCCGGCCCCAACCGCACCACCAAACCCGCAACCCGAAGCTCGAAGCTCGAAGCTCGAAGCTCGTTACTCGTCACATCGGAGGTTCATCATGGCCGTCATGGGCGACCTGGGCGATTTCGGCGTCATCGGCATCCTCCACCTCCTCGCCACCCGCCGCGCCACCGGCCGCCTCCGCCTCGGCGCCGAGGGCGAAGAACTCAACCTCTTCCTCACCGACGGCCAACTCACCTTGCTGACCTCCTCCTTCCTGCCGCCCCGCCTCGGTCGCGTCCTCCACCAGCGCGGTCTCCTCTCGACGAGCCACCTCCACGAAGCCCTCCGCCTCCAGGCCACCGAGGGCCACGCACGCTCCCTCGGCGAAGTCGCCGTCGCCGCGGGTTGGCTCACCCCCGCCGAGGTCGCCGCCGCCGTCCACGAGCAATTCGTCGCCGCCCTCGCCCGCATCATGACCAGCCGCCACGGCAGCTTCGCCTGGGACCCCGGCGTCGCCGCCCCCGCCCGCGGCGTCCCCCTCCCCCTCGAACCCGAGCGCGTGCTGCGCGACGCCACCCGCTGGCTGGCCGAGGTCGCCAAACTCCGCGCCGACCTCCCCGCCCCCTACACCCCCCTCGCTCCCCACGCCCAACTCGACGTCACCGTCGTCCCCCACAACGAGATCGAGACCCGCATCGTCGCCGCCCTCAAAAACGGCGCCGTCTCCTGGCGCGACCTCTCCGACGTCCTCCCCCTCGACGCCAAAACCCTCCTCGGCACCGTCGTCGCCATGCTCCGCCGCGGGCTCCTCGTCGCCGCCGGTACCGGTTGGGACGGCGAGGAAACCGCCCCCGGCGGCGATCCCCCGGACGAAACCGACCTCGCCCGCCTCCTCGGCCTCGAAGCCGCCGCCTCGGATTGATCGGATCAACGTTGAAGAGCGCCTCGTACGATGGTCACTCGCCGCGTGCCATCGACCTGCCGCTGCCACTACTTGACTTGTGCACCCGCGGCGACTAGCTTGCGGGGTAAGAAAGCGAGACCAAGTCGATGAGTGCACCCGAACCGAGCGAAACCGAACCGAAGACGTATCCCGCAACGGCGACCGCGCGCGAAGACATCGCGCTTCCCGAGGAACTGGGCCGTGCCTTGGACATCTCCACGCGCGATACCGCCGAAGTCCACGTTATAGGCAACCAGGTGATCCTCCAGCGATCCGCCGCGGAGCCGGCGTCCACGCCACGCGGACTGCTTCGCGATTACTTGTCCGATTGGGAAGACATCAACCGCTTCATCGAGGAAGAACGCGGCGGGTGGGAGGATCGGGACCAACTCCTGGCGGAAGACCGCAAACTCCTCTGGGAGCGATTCGGCACCTCGACCGATTGATCCAGGACGCGGTCGCGCGCCGACTCCCGATCTGCTTTGATAGTCCTGCCCTGATTCCCTACGTCTCTGGAAGGCAACCGTACGCCTCGCTCGTCGCGCCCGTGGTCGAGCATCCCGAGGTGACCATCGTCATCTCGACCGTCACCCTGGCGGAGATCCTCACACCGCCGGAGTCGCGTGCCGACCGCCGCGTGATCGAGGCCGTGCGACGTTTCATCCTCGCGCTTCCGGGCATGACCGTCGTCGGTTTCGACGAGGCGGTTGCGGTCGGGGTCGCCATCGTTCGCGCCGAAACCGGTCTCAAACTCCCCGATGCGGCCGCAATCGCCACCGCTCGACTCACACGTTCTCTTGCCCTCCTCGGCAACGACCGCCGTTGGAAGAACAAACACCTCGGCGTCCCCTACCACCACCTGGACAACCTCCTGGCGCTGCCGTAGCCGAAGGCCACGGCTCCGTTCGCCCGCCCATTCCTGCCCTGGGATTATTCCAGTCTCTCGCATGGTATTGACGTTTAGGAACATACGATCTACAACGCGAGCAAGCGGATCCCCCCGGCATGGTGGAGGACCCGGACCCGGGCAGGCAGTGGGAACCCTCTGGGTGCTGCCCCGGCCAGGTCGCCCGGTTACCCCGACCCCGGCGAGCGCTTGATTGCCCAACCTCCCCCACCAATCACTCGTCGGCGAGCGCACGCGTTTCCCCAGGGACAGCGGTTTCCTCGCGAGACCGCCGTGTCGGCCGTCCACCCACCCCGTCGTCTCCCCCTCTCCCTTCCGAGGGAGAGGGGGCCGGGGGGTGAGGGCCGGACGCGATGCCCCAGACACAGCGCCGCCACCAGCGGCACCGCCCCGGCCGTCCGCTCGTACCCCTGACGCCTGACGCCTCTCTTTTCCCCCCAGAATTGGGGGGCCAGGGGGGCCGAACCGTCACCCCACCCGATACCGCCCCACCACCTCCTCATCGACTTCGACGCCCATCCCCGGCCCGTCCGGCACCGCGATGTATCCGTCGACCATCTCCAACCGCCTCGTGCAGAGGTTGTTCAACAGCGACGCGCTCGAGACGTTGTATTCGAGGTAAAGCGAATTCATCAGGTACGCATTCAGGTGCAACGACGCCGCCTTGAGGAGATCCGTCAACCAGGCGTGCGGCGCGCAATCGATCTGCCGCCGCGTCGCCAGATCCGCGACCTGCCGCCCCACCGTGATCCCGCCGCACCGCGACAGATCCGGTTGCAACACGTCCACCCCGCCTTCGACCGCCAACCGCTCGAACTCCGCGTACCCCGCCGCCTGCTCCCCCGCCGCGATCCGCAGTGTCGTCCGACTCTCCGCCAGCGCCCGATACCCCTCGACGTTCTCGGGATGAATCATGTCCTCCAACCAGAACACGTCGAGTTCCTCCAACTTCCGGATCAACCTGATCCAATCCCGCACCGACCGCGCCTTGTACGGATTCGCGTAGTCCGTCCCGTACCACCCGCCATCGACCATCAGCTCCACACCCGATCCGGCCTCCGCCCGCGCCGCCGCCACCAACGCCACGTCCAGATCGAGGTCGTACCCGAAGACACCCCAGCCGAACTTGATCGCCCGGAACCCGCGCTCCAGATACTCCGCCACCGCCGCCTTCATCGCGTCCGGCGTCGGCCGGAACAGCGTCGAGGCATACCCCTTCACCCGTTCCCGGTACTTCGCCCCCAGCAGCTTGCAGACCGGTTGCCCCGTCGCCTTCCCCGCGATGTCCCAGAGCGCGATGTCGGCCCCGGAGAGCATCTGCATCCCCGCCCCCTGCCGCCCATAGTACGCCAGGTACCGGTACGCCTTCTGCCACAACCGCTCCCGCTCCAACGGGTCCTCGCCGACCAACGCCGCCCGCAACGACTCGAACCCGACCGACCCTCCCGACGGCACCTCGACGATCGCCTTCCCGACGTGCGGCTGCGTCTCGATGTCCGACCACCCCACGATCCCCTCGTCCGTGCTGATCTTAATCAGCGAGACGAAACGCACTCCGTGGGCCTCCCCGGCCTCCGCCGGATTCGAATAGTTCTTCCCCGTGTCGAGCACGATCGCCTCGACGTCGGTGATGATCACGGCTGGTCCTCCCTCGCCACTCCATCGTTCGGCCAAGGCGGTATGATCCACACCTCAAGTCGCTCGGCAAGAGACCTCGGAAGGGGACCATCTATGACCGCCGTCATCGATCCGGAGCTGACCAACGTCATTCACCGCGACCTCCACCGGGCTTATCCGGTTATCGATCGCGGCGAAGGCATCTACCTCTACGACGCGGACGGCAAACGCTACATCGACGGTTCCGGCGGTTCGGCGGTTGTCACCGCGATCGGCCACGGCGTCCCCGAGATCGTCGCGGCGATGAGCCACCAGGCGCAACGCCTCGCCTTCGCCCCCACCCACGCCTTCACGACCGAGGCGATCGAGGAGTGCGCCCGCATCATCGTCGAAGAGTTCGCCCCGCCGGGTCTGGAGCGCGTCTGGTTCGTCTCCGGCGGTTCCGAGGCGACCGAGAACGCCGTCAAAATGGCCCTCCAATACCAGCGTGACCGCGGCAATGCCGGCAAGCACCTCGTCGTCGGTCGCTGGGGTTCCTTCCACGGCGCCACCCTCGGCTCGCTCTCCTACGGCGGCAACACCGGCCGCCGCCGCAAATACGCCCCGGTGATGATGCCGGCCGAGCACACCGAACCCTGCTTTCCCTACCGCTGCACCGCCAACGGCGCCTGCCCGCCCTGCGACCTCTCCTGCGCCCACCACCTGGAGCGCACCATCCGCCGCCTCGGCCCCGAGAACGTCGCCGCCTTCATCGCCGAACCGGTCGTCGGCGCCACCCTCGGCGCCGTCCCCGCCACCCCCGGTTACTTCCAGGAGATCCGCGACATCTGCGATCGCTACGACGTCCTCTTCATCGCCGACGAGGTGATGACCGGTTTCGGCCGCACCGGGCTGAAATTCGGCATCGACCACTGGGGCGTCGTCCCCGACCTGATCGCCTGCGCCAAGGGCATCGCCGCCGGTTACGCCCCCCTCGGCGCCGTCATCGCCAAACCGGAGATCGTCGGCGAGGTCAAACGCCGCGGCAACTCCTTCGTCATCGGCCACACCGCCTCCGGCAACCCGATGTCGTGCGCCGTCGGCGTCGCCGTCCTCCGCTACGTCCTCGACCACGACCTGATCCGCCACTCGGCCGAGGTCGGCGCCTACTTCCTCACCCGCCTCCAGGACCTGAAGGACCGCCACCCGCTGATCGGCGACGTCCGCGGTCTCGGTCTGCTCGCCGGCGTCGAATTCGTCCGCGACCGCACCACCAAAGAACCGTTCCCCGCCGAGTGGCAACTCAGCAAGCGCATCGCCGCCGAAACCCTCGACCGCGGTCTCGTCTCCTACCCCCTCGCCGGCACCGTCGACGGTCTCGCCGGCGACCACCTCCTCTACGGTCCGCCGCTGACGATCATGCCGGAGCAAATCGACGAACTGGTGAGCGTTCTCGACGAGAGTCTGGCGGCGGTCGGCGCGGAGATCGGCGCGGTCGCCTGGTAGACTTCGATCGCTCAGGAGGTGCCCGATGACGGCTGCCGCAACACTCCCCGTCCGCATCACCTACGAGGACTTCAAGACGTTCCCGGACGACGGGCGGCGCTACGAACTGATCGACGGGGAGGTGTTCATGTTCGCCAGTCCGTCGCTTCTCCATCAGTTGCTCTTAGGCGAGTTGCTCGTGCTCTTTCGTGACGCTGTGACGCTCAAAGATTTGGGCTGGGTCGTGGCCGCCCCGTTCGAGGTGAAGTTCTTCGGCCCCAACGCCGTCCAACCGGACCTCGTCGTGGTCTTGCGCGATCGTGCGGACGTCCTGACGCCATCGGGCGTGCGGGGTGCTCCGAGCGTGCTGCTCGAAATCCTCTCGCCGTCGAACCGGTCCTACGACCTCACGACCAAAGCCGAGCTCTACGCGCGGAACGGCGTGCTCGAGTACTGGATCGTCGACGCCGAGGCCGAAACGATCACCGTCCACGAGTTGCGCGACGGTCGGTACGTCGCCCTCCCCAACGACGGGATTGCCCGCTCTCGGGTTGTCCCCGATCTCGCGGTGGATATCCGAGCCCTGTTCACGGCGGCCAAAATCTCATCGTAGGTTCTCGAATCTTCCTGGGAGGAATCGTCAGACATGGAGACACGCGTCGGCAGACCAGCCGATGTGCTGAAACAGCACGAGGACGCCGCCCACGGCGGCGAGGGGTGGGCGGCGCGCGAGGGGACGCTGCTCGACGAGCTCGGGTCGGTCTGGGCCGACTGCGGGGTGCGATCGGAGTGCGGGACGCTGCGGGCAGTGCTGATGCGGCGGCCGGGGCCCGAAATCGAGCGGATGATCGATCCGCGGGCGGCGCTCTGGTTCGACGTCCTCGATCCGATCCGCGCCCGCGCTCAGCACGATGAACTGACCGAACTATATCGAGAGCACGGGGTGGCGGTGCACTACGTCGAGGAGGTGCCGCTCGACAAGCCGAATGCCTATTTCTGCCGCGATCTGTTCGCGATGACGCCGACCGGCGCGATCGTCGGGCGGACGGCGTCGCGGTCGCGGGCGGGCGAGGAGCGGTACGCGGCGGCGGCGCTGGCGCGGATCGGGGTGCCGATCGTCCACACGGTGCACGGCGGGGGGACGTTCGAAGGGGCGGACGTGGTCGTCGTAAGCGAGGACCTGGTGTTCGTCGGGCAGGGGATGCGGACGAACCGGGCGGGGGCTGAACAGGTCGCCGCCGCATTTCGCGCGGTCGGGGTGCCGCGGGTGGAGATCGTCCAGATCCCGTACGGGTGTGGGCACATCGACGGCACGGTCAACATCGTGGATCGCGATCTCGCGGCCGTCTTTCCGACGCAACTGTCGTATGTCGTCTACGAGACGCTGAAGTGCCACGGGTTCCGCATCCTCGATTTGCCGGATGCGGCGGAGGCGCAGCTCGGGATGGCGCTCAACATGGTGCCGCTGGCGCCGGGGGTGGTGGTGATGCCGTCGGGGAATCCGATCACGCGGGCGGCGCTGGAGCGGGCGGGCGTGGAGTGCATCGAGGTCGAGGTCGGCGAGTTGATGAAGGGGGCCGGGGCGGTGCATTGCATGACCGGCGTGGTCAAGCGGGACGCCGCGTAGTCGCCGAATCCCGGCCAACGGACCATTGCACGAGGCCGTCCCGCGCCGGACAATTGGGCTGCTCAAATCGCTCAACATCGAAGGAGGCGTACCGCCATGGCAGAGACGTTGACCCGAGTCGCTCACGCGCTGCAGCCGCTGTCGGTCGAGGAGTTGGCGGAGGCGGTGGCGATCCTGCGCCGCGAGCGCGGGGTCGACGATCGGTACCGGTTTGTGCAGGTGGAGCTGAAGGAACCGGCGAAGGCGGCGGTGCTGGCCGGGGATACGGAAGAGGTGAGCGAGATCGAACGGGAGGCGAAAGCGGTCCTGATCGATCGGGCCGAGCGGACGACGGTCGAGGCGGTGGTGTCGCTCGATCGTGGGAGTGTGTCGTCGTGGGAGCGGGTGACGGTCGGGCAGCCGCCCTATGCCTCGGACGAGATGCTCGGCGTTGAGGAGGCGGTGCGGCAGGATCCCGAGTTCCGGGAAGCGATGCGGCGGCGTGGGATCACGGACATGGACCTGGTGTGGGTCGACCCGTGGACGGCGGGGGCGTACGACGACGAGGTTGAGTATGCACACCGGCGGTTGGCGCGGGGGTTGGTCTGGGTCAGGGATGGGGAGGACGACGACAACGGGTACGCGCATCCGGTGGAGAACGTGTTCGTGCTGTTCGACTTGCACGAGATGGCGGTGGTGAAGATCGACGACTTCGGGGTGGTGCCGACGCCGGCGAAGCGGGGCAACTACGCGCCGGAGGACGTCGGGCCGATGCGGACCGATCTGAAGCCGATCGCGATCACGCAACCGGAGGGGCCGAGTTTCGCGGTCGACGGGACGCTCGTCAGGTGGCAGAAGTGGCGGTTGCGGGTCGGGTTTACGCCGCGCGAGGGGCTCGTCATTCACACGGTGGCGTGGGAGGACGGGGAGCGGGTGAGGTCGATCCTGCACCGGGGGGCGGTCTCGGAGATGATCGTGCCGTACGGCGATCCGGGGGTGACGCACGCGCGGAAGAACGTGTTCGACGTCGGCGAGTTGAATTTCGGATCGCTGGCGAATTCGTTGACGCTCGGGTGCGATTGCCTGGGCGAGATCCACTACTTCGACGCGGCGCTCGTCGATTACCGGGGCGAGCCGTACGAGTTGAAGAACGCGATCTGCATGCACGAAGAGGACTACGGGGTGCTCTGGCGGCACTGGAACATGCGGACCGGGAAAACGGAGGTGCGGCGGTCGCGGCGGTTGGTGATCTCGTCGTTCTCGACGATCGGGAACTACGACTACGGGTTTTTCTGGTACTTCTACCTCGACGGGTCGATCGAGTGCGAGGTGAAGTTGACGGGGATCCTCTCGACCGGGGCGGTGGCGCCGGGGGAGCGGCCGACTCACGGGCAGCTTCTCAATGAAGACGGGTTGTACGGGCCGATCCATCAGCACTTCTTCAACTTCCGGCTCGATCTGGACGTGGACGGACCGGTCAATTGCGTCTACGAGGAGCACGCGGAGGCGGACCCGGCGGGGCCGGATAATCCGCAGGACGGGGCGTATCGGAGCGTGAAGACGCTGTTGCGGCGGGAGTCGGAAGCGCAGCAGGTGATCGATCCGCTGCGGGCGCGGACGTGGAAGATCGTCAACCCGACCAAACTCAATGCGATGGGGGAACCGGTCGGGTACCGGTTGGTGCCGCACGGGAACGTGGGGAGTTTCGCGGGGGCGGCAGCGAGTGTGGCGCGGCGGGCGGCGTTCATGACGAAGCATCTGTGGGTGACGCCGTTTACCGAGGGGGAGAGGCACGCGGCGGGCGACTACCCGAACCAGCATCCCGGCGGGGCGGGGTTGCCGGCGTGGACGGCGGCGGACCGGTCGATCGAGGAGACGGACGTGGTGGTCTGGTACACGCTGGGGGCGCACCACCAACCGCGGCCGGAGGACTGGCCGGTGATGCCGGTCGCGTACGTGAATTTCACGTTGCAGCCTTCAGGGTTCTTCGATCGCAACCCGGCGTTGGACGTGCCGCGGCCGGAGATGCATGCGAACGGGCATTGCGGCGTGTGAGGCGTCAGGCGTTAGGCGTTAGGCGTTAGGAGAACGGGGCCTGGTCGAAGGTGGCGTAGACCGTCCGGGTCGAGCGTGACCGTCCGGCACCCAGGGGGTTCCCGGCGGTGAGGGGCTCCGGGGCTCCGGCGGAGAACCCTCACCCCCTGCCCCTCTCCCGCGCACCGGGAGAGGGGAGTGCGATTGTGCTTGCTTGGGGTGGTGGGGGGCGGAGCGCGGGGCGGCGCCGACGAGGGTTGCGGTTCGTTGCGCCGCGGGCGGGAGGGGCACGTAGTGACCGGCGTGTGCGGCCGGGGCCGGGACGCCTTACCGAAGGACGTTTGACAGGGGGCCGGTGCTGGGTCGATCCGCCGCTGCCCAGGCCCGCCCACCGACCAGGGGTGCCACTTGGTTGGGGATCGTATCAGAACATATGGTCTGTGTCAAGTAGCGTCGGCTACGTGGGCGTCGGGCCGCCTCGCTGAAGATTCGGGCGTCGGGGCATGGCGGCAAGGCGAGGACGCGGGGCGGAAGACGCCGGGAGCCTGGGGGAATTGGGAAGAACGGGGCAGTTTTCGGGTATTGACAGCGGGACACAGGAGACAGTAGGATCGGGGTGTTCGTCTGACAGGGAAGAAGCCGGCGCCGGGGTGCCGAACCGGGCGCGGCCGCGGTCGGGTGTGCGTGACCGGCCCTCATCCCCGGCCCTTCTCCCTCGGAAGGGAGAAGGGAGCGGGCGGGCGTTCCCCGTCGGGGGCGGCGGTGGGGAGGCGTGGCGCGGATGGGACGGAGGGGGACGGCCGCCCGGCGGCGGTGGGGGATCGTGCTTTTGTGCGCGCTGCTGCTGTTGCCGGGGACGCCGGAGACGCTGGCGCGGCTGGCGGCGGAGCGGGCGGCGGGGCGGCGGGCGGCGGCGATGGCGGCACCGGGCCGCAACGTGTTGCCGGCACAGGGGGAGCGGCACCAGGCGGCGCCGCCGTCGGCGTCGGGCGCCTACCCGCCGTACCCGCTGAACTCCTCGGTCGACGGCGAATTGGTGACGTTGGCGGGGTCGCCGACCAACGTCGACTTCGAGGCGGCGGCGACGGACGTCGGCAGCCCGCCGCCCAACTCCGGGTTCGGCAGCGGCGACTTCACGGGGTGGACGCCGACGGAGTCGCCGACGATTGGCAGCGACGCGGCGCAGGGGAACTACGCGAGTCTGCCGGCGAGCACCGCGATCCAAACGGCGAATGCGTTGACGCTCGACGCGGGCGAGCAGTTCGTGCGGGTGAAGGTGAAGGGGCTGTCGGCATCGGCGGACAAGGCGATCGTGGAGGTGCTCTCCGGGGCGGGGTTCGGGACGACGACGCAGGTGTGGTCGGGGACGGCGGGGGACGGTTCGTGGACGACCGTGGAGTTCTTCGCGCAGACCTGGGCGGGGCAGGACGTCGAGCTGAAGGTGCGCAACAACGGGGGGACGGTGGGGGTCGACGACGTCGGGGTGCAGCGGGCCAAGATCCCCGGTTGGACGATCCCCTCGGGGGCGCAGATCGTGGCCGGCAGCCCGAGCGGGTCGGCGATCAAGATCGACGGGACGCTGACGAGTGCGGCATTCACGATGCCGGCGGACGCCCAGCAGTTGACGGTCCGCTATCGCGCCAGCGACACCAGCGGCACCGGCGTCTACGTCGACTTGCTGCACGGGGCGGGGTTCGCCACGGTCGAGCCGATTTCGGTCGGGGTGTTGGGCGGGCCGAGCGGGGTGTGGAAGACGTTCACGGCGCCGATCGGCGAATGGGTCGGCGAACCGGTCAAGTTGCGGTTCCGCAAGCAGTTGCAGTCGGTCTACGTCGACGACGCCGGGATCCTCTACCAGGCGCTGCCGGGGTGGACGGTGCTGGGAGACGGGTTCGGCGGGGTGGCGCCGGGGAGCGACGCGAACGGCACGTACGTGGGCGGGGCGAGCGGTGATCTGTTGATCCAGAGCAGCCCGATCGACAGCGGGATCGTCGACCGGACCGGCTACCCCGACCTGCGCAGCTACGTGGTGCGGGCGGCGATTGGGCAGGGGAGCAACAGCCAACTGGTGGTCAAGTGGATCACCGACACCCAGAGCTGGACGGTGCTGTCGACGGCGGCCAACGCGCCGACGGGGGTGAAGAACTACCGGTTCTCGCTGGCCGACAGCTACGGGACGCACGGGTTCTTGCAGGTCAAGCTGACCAACGGCGGGCTGCTGTATTCCATCGGGGACAACGTGGCCCGGCAGCAGCTGGCGGAACCCTTCTCCCAGCAGGCCGGGGCGGGGATCGACACCTCCACGGGCAGCTTCGGCACCAGCGAAACCGACCTGGCGGTGCAGGGCGGGCCGCTGCCGCTGGTGTTCACGCGGTACTACGCCGGCCAGTCCGACCGCTACGGCGAACTGGGGTTCCGCTGGGGGCACAGCTTCGACACGTACCTGGCGGTCTATGGGGCGGACGTGGCGGTGGTCTTCGGCTCGGGCAAGGAGGAGTTCTTCGACGAGAACGGCGGGGTTTACACCCCCGTCGATGTGCGGGTCAAGAGCACGCTGACCGCCTACACCAGCCCGCCCGACGGCGTCGACTACCGCTACAAGACGAAGGACGGCCTGACCTACAACTTCGAAGGCGACGGCGACCTCATCTCCATCGTCGACGCCAACGGCAACGCGATCACGCTGTATCGCGACCCCGTGTCCGACCTCGT
>DATBFX010000296.1:0-24458 GCA_036558305.1 Thermomicrobiales bacterium
CCGCCACGAGTTGGTCGCCGCGACCGACCGCGTCCTGGTGGCGACCCGGCCGGGCGGCTACCCGCACACCGACGACGGCGTGGAGGTCCGCCGCATCCTCCACAAAGGGCGCCGCGTGGCGATCGAAAACTGCAACGGCCAGTTCAAGGCGATCTTCGGCGTCAACGGGCCGGTGCCGACCCGCGGCGAGACGGCGACGGCGCGCTGGGTGCTCGGCGCGATCCTGGTCTACCAGTTGACCCTGCTCAATCGCCACCACCGCGGTCTCGACCTGCGAACCTGCCTCAAACCCTTCCTCCAGGCGGCGTAGCATTTGTGACCAGGCCTCAGCTAGGTGGACCGCGGTGGACGACGGCCTATGCAAAAACCGCTCCTTGAAGGCCGTTTCGGACCAGCATGGATCACCCTGGACGACGTGATGGCGGTCTTCAAAACCGTGTGGGCATCGGCAATCCCGGCGCCGGTGGGTTCGACTCCCATGTGCCCTCGCCTCAGAAATTGGTTCGTCGCCGGCGTCTCACCCATCCGTCGTCCTCAATCCGAGAGCAGATCGACATCAGCTGTCGAAGCCGCCTGCGTGCTGACCTGCCCTCAGTCGATTGACCGTTGGCGATTTGCAACGATCCAGGCCGCTGATCGGCGGCCGAACTCCCATCTCGAACCGGGCAAATGTCGAGTCGCCACGCAACACATACGTAAGTCTCCCGACGCGCTCCGGGTGCCAATGCCGTATCCCTGTGGATGCCAGGCGCGAGACACGCCGGGCGAAGGGAGCGACCGATGAGTCCTCGGGTGTTAGGGGTGCAGGCGGCGCTGACCGCCATGAACGAATGCATCGCGAAACGGGAAGCCGACCGGCAGGCGGCGCGCGCCCGCTCCGGCGGTGCCGCGGCGCCGGTGCGACCGGTCGGGTCTCAGCCCCGGGCAACCCCGGCCGCCGCCGTGGTGTTTATCCTTGCCGCGGTTGCGTTCGTCGCCACCGTGATCGCGTAGGCCGCCACGATGGCAAGCGTTCGGACCACTCCACGACAGACGGTCTTCACGGGCGGTTGCGCCGGACACCAAAGCCGGCCGGCGCAGCGGCCGCGAGGACCGGTCGCTCGGACACGACGACCGGCGCTGGGGTCCGCAACGTTGGACCTCCGCCGGTGCGCCGTCATGGCTCGCCGGATCGGTGCCTTCCTTGCCTGGTGGGTCGCCATGTGCGGAATCGTCACGGCAGCGTTTGCGTTGGCGCTCGTCCTCTGCGCCTTCGCGTAGAAACGTGGTCGAACGGCATGGAATGGACCCTTCGGTCCGGACCTTGACCGGGCGTTTTGCCGGTGGACACGGCCGGGTAGGCGGACAGATCGGGAAACGCGATCTCGGTACGGCCGGTTTCAAGTCCCAGGCCGGCACGGCTCGTGCATCCTCCTCGGTAGTCATCCGTTCACTTCGGTGAGCCGGACCGCATGGTGCCGACGAGGGGGGTGATTTTGCGCCGACAGAGCAGAGCGGCGGTGCCGGGAGTCGCCTCGTGGTAGTTGCCGCACCGGCGGCGACCGTCGAACGACGCGACCGACGACGTGATACCGGGGAACGGACGTTCCGACCTGACGTCGAGGGGCTTCGCGCCATCGCGGTGGTCATGGTCCTGCTCGACCATGCCGGGCTGGGCGCGGTGAGTGGCGGCTACGTCGGCGTCGACGTCTTCTTCGTCCTCTCTGGGTTCCTCATCACCGGCTTGCTCCTGAGAGAGTTCGAGACCCGTGGCAACGTTTCGCTGCCCCGCTTCTATGCGCGCCGAGCGCGTCGACTGCTGCCGGCGGGCACCCTGGTGCTCGTCGTGACCGTGCTGGCGTCGTACCCGTACCTGGGGGAAAGCCGGGCCAATCGGGTCGCAACCGACGCACGGTGGGCATCGCTCTTTGCCAGCAACTTCCGCTTTATCCAGCAGGGCACCGATTACCTCGATGCGCAGTTGCCGCCGTCTCCCCTTCAACACTACTGGTCGCTGGCGGTCGAAGAGCAGTTCTACGCCGTGTGGCCGGCGTTGATGATTCTGGTTGCGGTGGTTGCGCGCCGGGTGTCGCTTCGGCTGAAGCTTGCGATGGTCCTCGTCTGCGTCATCGGCGCGTCGCTCGTCTGGTCGATGCACGAGACGGCGGTAAACGGGACCGCTGCCTATTTCTCGCCGCTTCCGAGGGCGTGCGAACTCGGCGCGGGCGCGCTCCTGGCCATCGTCGCACCCTGGTTGGTCGCGGTCCCGCGCCGCTTCGGGTGGCTGATGAGTTGGAGCGGTCTCGCGGTCATCGTCGCGACCGGTCTGCGGTTCGACGCGGCAACGCCTTTCCCGGGCATCGCCGTCGTGCTCCCCGTGGTCGGGACGGTTCTTGCCGTCGCGGCGGGGACGATCGCTCCCGGCGCGGGAGCGGAAATTGTCCTCCGTCAGAAGCCGTTCCAATGGATCGGCAAACTCTCGTACTCGCTCTATCTGTGGCACTGGCCGATCCTGGTGATCGTCGCCGGCCGTGCCGGTCACGACCTGACGACCGGGCAGAATCTGCTCCTGTGCCTGGTGTCCGTCGCGCTCGCGGCGACGACGTTCCGGGTTCTAGAGGACCCAGTCCGCGATTCTCGCTACCTGAAGGCGCGCCCGCCGCTCGTGAGCGTTGCTGTCGGCGTTTGTCTGGTCGTGCTCTCGTTCGGCGTCGCGGACGTCGTGAGCGTGGCACACCGGACGCCACAGGCAGTCCAGGCCGACGTCCCCGGTACGCTCGAATTCCCGACGGCCGACGAGGTACGCCAAAGCGTCGCGGACGCGGTCCAAATCAGGGTCTGGCCCGACCAACCGGCCCGGATCGCCAATCCCGCCTACAGCAAAGCCTGCAACGTGACCCGGAAGGACACGACGTCGTCGATGTGCGTTCTCGGCGACCCGAACGCCACGCGGACCGTGGTCGTCTACGGCGACTCCCATGCGGCGATGTGGATCCCACCGCTCGACGCGATCGGCAAGCAAGCGCACTGGCGCGTCGTCCAGTTGACCAAACCGGCGTGCCAGGTGCCCGACTTCCCGAGCTATTCGCAGGCGCTGCGACGAGAATATCGCGAATGCGCCGAGTACCGGTCGTGGGCGCTGGCGCGGATCGGCGACATCCGTCCCGATGTCGTGATTATGTCGAGCGCCTTCAAGGATGTCCGGCTGTCGGTGGGCGGCAAACCGACGACGAGGGGACTTGAGGAGGCCTGGGACAGCGGGCTGGCCGCGATGATCGGCCGCCTCAAACCGCTGACGGGCAGGATCGTCGTTCTCGGCGACATGGCCTACCCGGCGGAGCCGGGGATTGACTGCCTGACCGCCCACCCGAACGACGTACCGGCATGCAACACCCCGCGCAAGGACGCGGTGTACGCAGACCACAACGCGAAGGAAGCGTCCGTGGCCCGCCAAAGCGGAGCGGAATACGTCGACGTCGTTCCCTGGTTCTGCACCGACAGCGTCTGCCCCGCCGTCGTCGGCGGTCTGACGACGCACCGGGACGCGTATCACGTCGCGGAAAACTATGCGGTTTGGCTGTCGGTTGCGCTCGGCACGGCGACCGGAATGTTTCCATAAGGCACATCGCCAGAGGTGACTCAATTGACGCTCGGATGCACAATGTCGGGTGACGCGACTCGTGGGAGAACCCGGTGATCTCGTTTGACACGGTCAATGGTTGCTTCAATTACCGAACCGCGGCCGCCGTCGTCCACGACGCGCACGTTCTCCTCTGCCGCGAGGCAGACGGCGATTCTTGGTTTCTCCCCGGCGGTCGTTGCGAGATGATGGAATCGTCGCAGGTTGCGGTGAAGCGCGAATTGCGGGAGGAACTTGGCGCCGAAGGGACCGTCGAAAGACTCTTGTGGGTCGTCGAAAACTTCTTCGTCTTCAACAAGCGACGATTCCACGAGATCGGGTTGTATTTCCTCGTCTCGCTGCCGATCGGCTCGCCGCTGCTCGACAAAACGCAATCGATCGCGTTCCGCGAGGCGATTGGGATTGACCTGGAGGCGCGCTGGTTTCGGTTGACTGAGGTGCCGGCAACCAACCTGCAACCGGCCTTCCTTCGGACCGAACTGAGCGAGTTGCCGGAGGTTCCGCGGCACGTCGTCTTCGACGAGGTTGGACGATAGCCGTTCCAGCGCATGTCGATCAGGATCCGCCTCCGCTGCGCTTCGGGAGATTGCTCGACAAATCCTTCGCAGGCTCAGGAGGAATGACGAAGGGGTCGTCGCCCGCGCCCACACATCGCCCGCTTCAGCCGATCCCCGCGCCGAATTCGATCGCCGTCAGGGCGTACATGCGCATCGCCTGGACGAGGCTGGTCACGCTGACCCATTCGTTGGCGCCGTGGGCCAGGGGGAGTTGTCCGGGACCGAATCCGGCGACGGTGGGGATACCGCCGACGCCGTGAAACGGCGAGGCATCGGTACCGCCGGGGAAGACGGCAACCGGCGGCGCGATGCCGAGCACCGATTCGGCGGCGCGACAGGCAGCGACGACGACCGGATCGCCCGGTTTAACCTCGGTCGGTGCGACCCAACCGAGTGTTGGGTGAAACTCGACGTCGTAGGACGCCCCGTCGATGTCGATCGCCGCTCGCGCCAATGCGGTATCGACATCCTCGCGGAAGGCGGCCTCTTCCATTCCCGGCGTCGTGCGCACGTCGTTCCAGAACTCGGCATAACCGGGGAGGACGCCGTAGCCGACGCCGCCGAGGGCCTTGACGCCGATGTTGATGGTCGGCCCGCTCGCACAGAGCGGATGGGCGGGAAAGCGGGGGCGAAACTCGCGGCGGAAACCAACCATTAAGCGGGCCATCGCCTCGACCGCATTGACCGTGGGCAGCATGTCCGAGATCGAGGAGTGGGTCTGGGTGCCGCGCACGAGCACCCGAAAGCAACTGATCCCGCGCGAGACGATCCGGATCGCGTCCCAGTCTTCCCGCACGCCGGACGGCTCGCCCAGGATGATCGCGTCGACTCCGTCGAGAGCTCGTTCCTCGACGAGGTACTGCGCCCCGAAGAGGCTGCCGTACTCCTCGTCCGCGGTGAAGATGAGACTGAGCGATCCGGCCGCCCGGTCGGCCGCCGCGGCAAACGCTGCGCCCGCCAGGACCATCGCGGCAACCGCGCCTTTCATGTCGGTGGAACCGAGACCGTAGAGCCGGTCGCCGTCGAATGCCGGCACGAACGGGTCGGTGCGCCATTCCGCCGCTGCCTCGCCGACCGGTTTCGTATCGAGGTGGCCGCAGAGACCCAGGTGCGGTCCGGGTATCGCGCCGTCGATGCGGACGATCAAGTTGGGGCGGTGCGGTTCCTTGGCCAGCACCGTCGGTTCGGGCAACCCGTATCGCCGCAACGCGTCCCTGACGACCGCCGCGGGCGCGGTTTCGTCGCCCGGCAGATTGGGGCTCGGCGCTTCGATCAGGGAACAGGCGAGGGCGACGACGTCCCGATCGCGACCATCGAGGAAACCCAGCGCGGCACGCTTGGCGGCCGCCACATCGATCGACGTCACCGGTGCTTCCTCCGATCCGATTTCCCATCCGCGGAGCCGTTGCCACGGGCGGCGCGCGACCGAGACGGCGGACGGGGTTGCGGTAACGGACCGACGCGCAGATTCGTTTCGATCCATTCGACGACGTCGGCCCGGTGGGGCGGCGCCCCCCCCCACTTGCGCTCCGCCACCGCCGCCGAGAGGATGTCGGCCAGGACCATCAGGGTGTCGAACGCGATCAAAAAGGTGCCGGCGCGGGCGACCTCGGGTGTGAGGACGGCGATCGCGATGTCGGCCGCGTTCGCCAGCGGCGACTGCGGCACCGCCGAGATCCCGATCGTCGTGGCACCGAACGAGCGCGCGAGTTGGAGCATGTCGATGGTGTCGTGGGTTCGGCCCTGATGCGAAACGCCGATGACGACGTCGTCCTTGTCGACGGCGATGACCTGATTGGAGAAGAGGTCCGGCGTCGCCGGCGCGGCGGCGATCCCGGCCCAGTTGAGCTTTACGGAGATGCCAAGGGCGGGAACGTAGGCACCGCCGTGGCCGATGATCGTCACCCGGCGGGCGTTCGTGATCGCTTCGGTCGCGCGCTCGATCGCCGCGAAGTCGAGTGTCTTGACCGTCGTCTGGAGCGCGTCGATCTGGCGCTTGACGATCGTGCCGGCGAGGATGCCGAGCCCGTTCCCCGATGCCGGCGCCTCAAGTGTCTCGAGGTCCTTCGATTCGATCCGGCCGAGCGACTGGGCGATGCCCTGCACCAACTCGCGAAAGCCGGGGTAGCCGACGGCCCGGCAGAACCGCGTAACGGAGGGCAGACTGACCCCGCTGGCGGCGGCCACGTCGTAGATCGTCATCCCGAGGATCGCCCAGGGGTCGCGGACGATCGCTTCGGCGACGCGACGCGACGCACCGGTGAGGGCCGGCAGTCGTTGCTCGATCATCGAAAGGCAGTCGATCGACCGGAGTCGGGCGGCTTGATCCACGTGAGGACCCTCCCACGGCGTCGGGGGAAGCGACGTGATCGGACGCGGTTGGCAAGCGCGGTCATTGTACGAAAGTCGTCGCGACCGTCAACCCGTCAGATGAAAGCGCACAATCCCGCGCCGGCAACTGCGTCATCCGTCCGACCGCTCGGGCTGCAGCACGCGCCGGACGCGCGAACGGTCGAGGGTGATTCCCCAACCCGGACGGTCCGGGGGCCGGATCGTGCCCCGTTCCGGCAGCGGGTCGCCGGTGAACAGGTCGCCCCAAAGCGGTACGATTTCCATTCCGTCCGGGCTCATCGCCAATACCTCCTGAAAGGGGGTGTTGGTGAACGCCATCTGGAAGTGGGAACTGAACACGCCGGACCCGTGGGGAACCACCGGAACGTCGTAGGCGGCCGCCATCGCCGCGATCTTCCGCGCTTCGGTCACACCGCCGACCCAGGTCAGGTCGGGTTGCAGGATATCGATACATGACCGTGTAAGCAACTCACGAAAACCGTATCGCGTGTATTCGTGTTCGCCGGTCGTGAATCGCTGCCAGGGACAGGCGGCCTTGATCCGCGCATGCCCATCGTAATCGTCCGGCGGCAAACACTCTTCGATCCATTGGACGCGGAAGGGGCGGACGGCATTGGCGAGGTCGATGGTGTACGGGACGTCCAGCGCCATGTAACAATCGAGCATGAGGTCGAAATCGGGCCCGACCGCCTCGCGTGCCCCCGCCACTAGCTCGACGTTGGCGTGCAATCCCGTGATCCCGTCTGCAGGACCGTGGGGCAGCGGCATTTTGGCGCCGAAGAAACCGAGTTCCTGGTAGCGCGCTGGCTGGATGCCCGTCACGTAGCAGGGGAGGGCGCTCTTCGTTTCGCCGCCGAGGAGTTTGTAAACCGGTTCCTGTCGGAGTTTTCCGCAGAGATCCCAGAGGGCGAGATCGACCGCGCTGATGGCGCAGATCGCCAATCCCTTCCTGCCGTAATAGAGCGAGGCGCGCCACATCTGGTCCCAGAGTCGTTCGACGTCGCGGGGGTCGGCCCCGAGCAGGAACCGGGAGAAGTGGCTTTCGATGAGGATACCGGCGGCATCGCCACCGTGGCTGATGCCGATGCCGACGTCGCCGCTCTCGGTCTCGATCTCGACGACGAGACCGCCGAGGGCGTCGATGCCCCAACTGGTGCGGCGGTTCCGATAGTCCGGATACCTGGACATCGGATTGGCGATGAGGGAATCGACGATCCAGTGGCCGCCCGATTGCGCGTGGTAGTCGCCTCCTTCGCGACCACTGACGGGGACGTGGGCGCGAACGTCGGAAATTGCGAAGCGGTTTGGCATGGTGCGGCCCCCACCCCCGGCCCTCCCCCTACGTAGGGGGAGGGGAGTTCGCCCGTTATGGCAGACGGAAGACTTCTTCCATCAACGTGATGGGGTCGGGTGAGTCAGGGTCGACGGGGGTCGCCAGGTAGTCCTTCATGAATGCTTGCCAGCGGCGGTTGGCGTCGCTCCTGGCGAGGGCGGCGTTGACGGCGGACCAGTCGTCGCATTCGAGGTAGCCGAAGAGTTCGGGCCCGTCGGCGAAGATGGAGTAGTTGCGGACGCCGGCCGCGGTGAGGTCGCGAAGGAGGTCCGGCCAGACGTTTTGGTGCAGGCGCCGGTATTCGTCGACCCGGTCGGGTTTGACCCAGAGCCGGAACGCGATGCGTTGCATTGCGATCTCCCATCGTTCGATCGGCGACGGCGACGGTTACCCGACCAGGACCGTGGCGCTCGCAGGGTCGAAGGCGACGAGTGCATTGTCTCCTGGTTGCGGGACGCCGTCACCACCGGTCCGGTTCTGGCGATGGACCATCACTTCCGCGCCGGCGGGGAGCGCGACCACGATCTGCGTGTGGGTTCCAAGGTAGGTGACGCCGGCGATTGTTCCCCCAAGGCTGTTCCAGCCCCATGGGGCGCCGCCGGGAACCAAATCGGTCGCCAGGGCGACGCGCTCGGGCCGCACCGCTATAGTAACCGGGCCTGCCGGCGCTTCGCCGGGTGAGACCCGCCCGCGAACGATGCCGGAACCGGGAACCTCCACGTCGGCGAATTGGCCGACGATGCGAACGAGTGTGCCTTCGAGGAAGTTGGTCTGACCGACGAAGTCGGCGACGAAGCGGTTGCGCGGTCGCTCGTAGACGTCGGTCGGCGTTCCGAGTTGGAGGATGCGGCCTTCGCTCATGACAGCAATCCGGTCGGACATCGTCAGGGCTTCTTCCTGATCGTGGGTGACGTAGATGAACGTCGCGCGGACTTCTCGATTGAGCCTCTTGAGTTCGAGCTGCATCGCCTTCCGGAGTTTGAGATCGAGCGCACCTAAGGGCTCGTCGAGGAGGAGGACGTCGGGCCGGTTGACGAGCGCACGGGCGAGGGCGACGCGCTGCTGCTGGCCGCCGGAGAGCTCGGTGGGTTTTCGCTTTTCCAGATGAGGGAGACGGACCAACTCAAGCGCGCGGGCAACGCGTTGCCGCCGCTCGTCACGGGGCACGCGCGCCATCTCCAACCCGTAGCCCACGTTCGCCGCGACGGTCATGTGGGGAAAGAGCGCGTAGTGCTGGAAGACGGTGTTGACGGGTCGGCGATAGGGCGGCAATCCGCCCATTTCCCGCCCGAGAATCTCGATCGTGCCCGACGTCGGGTATTCGAAGCCACCGATCATGCGAAGCGTGGTCGTCTTGCCGCACCCGGACGGTCCGAGCAAGGTGATGAATTCGCCCGGTTCGACGCTCAGTGAGATCCCGGCGACGGCCACGAGGCCGCCGAAGACCTTGCGGACGTCGCGGAGAAGCACGCTCGGCGTCGCGGGTGCGCCGGCGCTCGCCTCCCTTGGAAGATGCGTGACAACCATCTCAGTGGCTCAATGGACCGTGATTGCCGGCGGCACGTATCCAATCCATCGACGGCGTCACGCCTCGTCCCGTTCCTCCCGCCAGAGCGGTCGGGTGAGGCAGGTCGGACCGCCCTCGCGGTTGCGCGAGATTTCGCTGCCGTCGTACGTCAGGACGTCGCAGCCCGCGGCTTCCAGGCGACGGCGCGTTTCCGAATTGCCTTCGAGCATCAAGCACCGGCCCGGCGCGAGCGCCAGAACGTTGCAGGCCATCGACTCGAATTCCTCGTCGGGCACCTCGACGAATCGCCAATTGCGCCCGCGCAATTCTTCCAAGAAGGAGACGGCCATCAGCGGCGGATAGACCACCGCAAGGTCGGCCGCGACCGGGCTGACCATCGACATCAAGTGGAGGCAGGCGCTCGGACCGTGCCAATGCGGCAGGTCGTAAGCCAGGACTTCGACGTCGAGTTCGGCCAGGATTGAGCGCAACTCGCGAATCCCGGCCTCGTTGGTTCGGTAGCCGCGACCGATCGCCAGCGTCCGGTCGTCGAGCCAGAGGGTGTCTCCGCCCTCCACCATCCCCGGCTCCTCGACGACCCCGAAGATCGGGATCCCGAGTGACTGGTACGAAACGGCGTGAAAGAGGGTTTCGTCGCGGCGCAAGTCCTTTCCCATCCGGAGCAGGATCGCGCCGCGGTCGGTCATCAAGGAGGGGTCGTAGGCAAAGACGGCGTCGAGGTGTCCCGGTTCGTCGGGTCCCTCGGCGACGATCTCGACGCCCGCGCCTGCCAGGATGTCGCGGAAGGCCGCGTGCTGCCGCTCCGCCAGCGGGTGATCGACCGGATGGAGATAGCCGAAGTCGCGCCAATCGTCGCCGGTCGCGGGTGGGGCGGGTCGGCGGACGAGGACCGACCGCAACGTCGCGGTCATCGAGTGACCGCCGAAGCGGCGGTTGACGGTCGTGGCCGGAACGGGGATCGTCTGCGTTGTCATGGGCGCTCCAGGTCGTTGCGCGGACCGGCGAGTCTCGGACATGGTATCAAACCGACCGCGAATCAAGTCGTTTTGCGACTGCGGCCGGCACGCCGACTCGATCGGGAAGGACCAGACCCATTGCGCATCGCCTACTTCGACCCATTTTCCGGCGCCAGCGGCGACATGATCCTCGGCGCGCTTCTCGACGCCGGGCTGGCGCTGGACCCGCTCAATCGCGAACTGGCCAAACTTCGCTTGACCGGTTTTGTCATCAGGGCCGAGCGGATCATGCAGCACGGATTGACCGGCACTCGCGTCAACGTCGTGGTGGCCGTGGAACAAGAGGACCGCGACTGGTCGGCGATCCGTCGCCTGATCGCAGAATCCGACCTCGACGAGCCGACCAAAGCGACGTCCCAGGCCGTGTTCGCCCGGCTCGCCGAAGCCGAGGCAACGGTTCACGGCACCACGCCGGACGAGGTTCACTTCCACGAGGTCGGCGGGGTCGATGCGATCGTCGACGTCTGCGGGGCTTGCATCGGTCTGCGACTACTGGGAATCGATCGCGTGTTCTCCGGTCCGCCCCGTCTCGGTTCCGGTTTCGCGCGCAGCCGGCACGGGTTGATCCCGGTTCCCGGCCCGGCGACGGCCGAACTGCTCGCGCGCTCCCAGGCGCCGACCCGCGGTCCCATTCCGGGACACGAGATGGTCCAGACCGAGTTGCTTACACCGACCGGTGCGGCCATCCTGACGGCACTCTGTACCTTCGACCAACCGGACTTCGCGCCGTCAGCGGTGGGCTACGGATTCGGCACGAAGGATCTACCGTGGCCGAACGCGCTCCGCGTGTGGATCGGTGAGACGAGTGGTTCGGGAGGACCCGCCGAGGACGGCGAGGTGGTGATCGAGACCAACATCGACGATATGAACCCACAGGGCTACGAGTTGCTGACCGAGCGCCTGTTCGCCGCCGGCGCGCTCGACGTTTGGTTGACACCGATCGTGATGAAGAAAGGGCGACCGGCGATCCAGGTGAGCGTGCTTTGCGCGACGGGGAAGAGGCGGGCGCTCGAGGATGCGCTGGTCGAGAACAGCACCACGCTCGGCGTCAGGGCAACTGCGGTCGAGCGAACGAAGGCGAGCCGGCGAATCGAGACGGTGACCACCCGGTGGGGGGAGATCCGCGTCAAGCTCCGTGGTTGGGACGGCCGCGTCATCGGTGTCGCACCGGAGTATGACGACTGCGCCCAAGCTGCACGAGAATCGGACGTTCCATTTCGCGAGGTCTGGGATGAGGCGCACAGGATCGGCGAGGTGTACGTGGGGCGCAAGATCGACGAGGCCGGGAATTTGAGGTAGGCGAATTGCTGGGCTTCGGCACCGTCCGTAGGGGCGGACCGCCGTGTCCGCCCGGCCTCGAATGCCGCGAACGTCGAGAAGGGCGGACAGCGCCCAGAGGGCACCCGGTCCGCCCCGACGCCCGTTCTGCAAACGTTCATCCTGCCCACCGCGGCATGAACCTGCCAAGAACCGCCCGTCGCACGGCGCCGATCTCCTCCAGCCGCATCCAGTGGAGCGTTCCCAGGTACGCGACTGCTCCGACCGCGACCGGCACGACGACGAGGATGCTCTCCCTCGCCAGATGAATCGGCACCGAACGGCTATCGGGGAGGACTCCGGAGAGCACCCGCCAGACGGTGAGGCAGAGAACCGCCATCCCGATGCCCGCGGCGAAGCAGCGGGTTACGACTCGCCGGAGACTCGCCCCGCCGACTTCCCCGATTGCCTTGCCGGCCAGCCAATACATGACGAGCGCGTGCGCGACGAATTGCGCCGAGTTCGCCAGGACGAGACCGAGCATGCCGAGCGACCCGACCAACGTCAGCGCCACCGCGAAGTAGACGCCGATCGCGCCAAGACCGACCAGGACCGGTGTCCTGGTGTTCTGGCGGGCGTAAAACGCGAAGATCAAGACTTGATCGTAGGCGGCGAAGAGGGTTCCCGGAAGATAGCCGAGGAGGGCCACGATGATCAGGTGCGCGCCTTCCTGGTCGGTCTGGCCGTGGCGGAACAGCAAATCGACTGCCGGACTGGAGATGGCGGCGAGACCGAGTACAGCGGGCACGATCAGCACGGTGACCATCGCCAGCGCTCGCCCGAGGGTCGCCCGAAAGGCGGTTTCGTCTCCCGCCGCGAAGTGGCGGGCAAGGGAAGGGAGCGCGGCCAAGGAGATTGCCGCGGCGACCAGACCGAGGACGAGTTGGACGAGCGTCGTCGCGTAGCGCATCGCCCCCAGGGCGTCGGTCTCGGCGCCCCAGGCCAGGTTGCGATCGACGACGACCGCGACGGTGTTGGCCAGGAGACCGAGGAAGATCGGCACGTAGAGTCTGAGCACCTGACGGACCGCGGGATGGCCAAAGTCGAGATTGGGACGCGGCAGGGCGCCGGCGCGTCGAAGCGGGCCAATCTGCATGGCGGCGATCGCGAATCCGCCGGCCACGACCCCGAGGGCCATGCTCTTGACCCCCAGCATGCCCGACAGGACGACGATCGTGGCGACCAGGACGGCGTTGCGGACGCCGATCGACAGGGCCGGGGCCGTGACGCGACCGAGCGCGTAGAGTACGCCCATCAACACCACGCCGATGGTCAGGAAAAAGACGGCGGGCAGGATGATCCGGACGAGGGTGACGGTCAGCGCCGTCGTTGCCGCGCCTCGTTCGGCAGAACCGCCGCCGAACGCCGTCATCACCTGGACGATCGCGGGCGCAAACACTTCGCCGACGGCGACCATCGTGCCGACGACGAGGACCGCCAGGGTCAACAGGGCGCCCGAGATGCGGCGCAGCTCGTCACGGGTCGCGCCATCCGGCGCCGTCCATTGGGCGAGCACCGGGACCAGGGCGGCTTGCAGCATGCCGCTGATCAGGAGGTCGAAGAGGAGGGTGTGGACGTTGTCGGCGACGGTGAAGGCGGCGATCCGGTCGCCGGTGCCGAAGAGACCCGCCGCAAGCTGCTCGCGCGCCATCCCGAGCACCCGGCTGAGGACGTTGCCGAGCATGATGACCATCGCGGCGCCCGCGATGCCGCCGGTCAGAGCAGGCGCCACGGACGGCGCGGCGTCGTTACGCTCGTCGGAAAGGGCGGTTTCGACCGAGGCCATAGCAGGCAGGGGGTCGGTTCCGCCTCAACGGAACCGGTACCAGACGATCGCGAACGAGAGTGCGGCGAAGAGGCCGTCGGGGATGAAGCGAAGGTAGAGGGCGTCTTCGACCGAGACGAGACGCCCACCGACGACAATGGTCCCCCATTGATTGATTTGGTCCCAACTCGCGCCGAGGCGCTGGGCGAGGATGACCCGGCCGAGGACGAGCCCGACGGCGACCGCCAGCATGCCAACGACCTGAAGGTCGACGCCGCGCTTGCCCTTGCCGGCCCAGGCCATCCCCTCGGCGACGCCGAAGCCGAGCGCGAGACAGAGGTAGAAGTTCCACTCCGGGAAGTAACCCCAGATCGCGCCGACCACGATCGCGACGCCAAATCCGACGGCGGCGGCCTTTGCCAGCGCGTCGGAGGTCGTGCGGTAGGTGGGCAGGCCGCGGACACCGGCGCAATCCGGGCAGCGCAAGCCGACCGGGGTGCGGACGCCGCAGCGCGGACAGATCGGTTTGCCGCACCGCGAGCAGCGAAGCCGCGTCATCACGCTCGGGTGGTAGCTGCACTTGACTTCGCCGGAGGTTTTCGAGAGTTCGTCGGTCGATGCCATGGTTCGCCGTCGATCGGTCGCCTTGCGAGACCCAGACTGTGGCTCGTGTTGCAAGGATACGCGATTTCACGGTGCGGGCCGCTCGCGCGGTCGCCGCCGGATGTCGTCGCTCAGGACGACTTCGGGCGGGCGATCTTGCCGGCGCGGTTGCCGCGACGCCAGAGCCGTTCGAGCAAAACGCGGAGAGAAAACACGGGCAACACCGCCTGCCGCCGCCATCGCCACGGCTCGCGAATCAACCGATACAACCATTCCAAACCGAGGCGCCGCACGACGGACGGCGCCCGCGGCGCGGTGCCGGCGAGGTAGTCGAGCACACCGCCGATCCCGATTGCAACCCGCACGCCGGCAGCCGCCAGGGCGAACCGGTTCCGCTCGATCCAGAGGACCTGACCCGGCGCCCCGTAGGCAACCAGGACCGCGCGCGCTCCGCTGTCACGAATTCTCGCGATGGTTTGCTCGTCGTCGGAGGCCGCGGGCGTGCCTCCTCCCCAGCATCCGGCGATTCGCGCTCCCGGTGTCTCGGAAGTAAGTCGCCGCGCCGCTCCCTCGGCGATCCCCGGTTGGCCACCAAGCAGGAAGAGCGGCGTCGAGAGCAGGCCGCTCTCGGCCGCGAGCCAATCGACCAGATCGGCGCCGGTGACCCGTTCGACGCGTTTGCCGGGTGTGCCGGCGAGGAGGCGGGCGGCGATAACGACGCCGATGCCGTCGGCGGTGATCAGGTCGCCGTTTCCGATTCCGGTCGCGAGTGCCGGGAGTCGTCTCGCCGACATGACGTATTCGGGATTGAGGGTGACGACGTGGCGGCAGCGTCCGTCCCAGGGATCGGCGAGAAACGCCCGCAACGTCGCCCGCGCTTCCTTCGAGCCAACGGCATCGAGGGGAACGCCGAGGATGTCGAGACGGTCCCGATCAACTGAAGCCGCCACCGCCGCCGCCCGAAGAGCCGCCGCTGCCGCCACCGCCGGAGAAGGCGTCCAGGATCGAGAAGATGGCGCCGGCGACGTTGAGGAGATCGGAGAAGCCGCTGCTCCCCGATTGCATACCGGAACTGGCCTTGTTGCTCATTTTTTGCATGCTCGGGATCTTGGGCAGATCGACGTCCGGGAGGTTGACACCGCCACCGCCGATCGAACCGGAGCCCGTCGACCAGGTGCCATAGCCGCCCGACGAGTGAGCCGTCGGCGCGGTGAGGATGTCGCCTGCCGTCTCGAACCAGCCGGGAGTCTCCGTGTCGACCGCCGCGAAGGTCCGAACCCAGGCGGTGTCGATGCCGAAGGCAATCGCAAAGGGGAGGTACTTATCGAAGATCTGCTTCTTTTCGCCGACGTTCTCGTAGGCTTCGATGTCGTCGAGGTAGCGGCGAAAAGCGCGCCACTTCGCTGCCGCCTCGGCACCGGCCGCGGTCTTGCGAGGCATCGACCGGCTCATGCGAAAGAGGACGCCTCCCAGGGCCACCGCGGCCAATGCCGGGAAGACGGCCCACCAACCTTCGACGGCGATCGCGATGAGTCCGGCCAGCGCGGCGATGACGAGAACGACCAACGCGGTCTTGTGCCAGGAGGCCCGCGTCGACTCCGGCGAGCGAGGAAAGAGACCGCGGGCCACGAGTTCGCCGTACAACCCCTGCTTGACTTCGGGGTAGGCACCGACGACGCGACCGCGGACGTCGCCGAGCCGGGCCTTGTCCCCGGCTTTCGGCGAGGAACCAAAGATTGCGCGCACCAGCGGCAGTTCGAAGCTCGTCAGGTTCGCGGACGGATCGACCAATTCGAACAGGTAGTCGTAACCGGTCGCGCGCTTCGTCGGTCCGAGCATGCCGACGTCGGTGATCTTGACGACCCCGCGCCGGCCGAGATCGATCACGGTTGCGACGACGTCGCACTCGTCGGCCTGCTCGTCGAGCAGTGCTCCCACGACACCCGGGGGCAGATCGTCCGGGGGGTTGGGGATGAAGTCGGCGACGATACCGGCGTGGGGATCGCGCCCCCGCATGTACCAGAGACCGTAGACGCTCGTGCCGCCGCCTGCCACCAGGGCCAAACCCAGGCCCAGGAGGAAGAGGTGGACGACGGCCTGTCGCGACGCGACCGCGGCGTCCTTGGCGCGCTGGGCGTCGTCCGCGGACTGCCAGCTCGGCACGGAGAGGCCATGCACGATCGGCGGGATTTGGAGGCGGACGGTGAAGTCGTCACCCCGCCCGATGTCATCACGCATCCAACTGAACGTCCGGCCGTCGGTCGTGTGATCCGCCGGTTTGTCCGTGCCGTTTTCGCCGAGGACGACCGCGTCGAGGGGGACCTGATCGGGCAACGTGATCGTGACGGTCGAGGCACGGACCGGTGTCTCCTTCGTCAGGTCTTTGCCGATCGCCGTCCACCAGATTTGCTGATTCGCCGGGTCTTCGTTCGGGTAGTAGCGCAACGCACCGAGCACGTCGTACTCGACGACGAAGGTCCGTGTGCCGTCATCCACCGGAGCGAACGTCCAGAGGATGCGCACGTCGGTCGAGGTCGTGCGGACGTTGAAGGTGTTGGGCGCGTCGGCCAACCCCATCAGGTCCGTTTCGGTCAGCGGCTGCCGGCGATGTTCATCGTCGACCGCCGAGACCTGGACGTTGGTGATGCCTTCCGTCCGCGCGAGCGGGATCTCCCGATGCCCCAGCGAGAAGGGACCGTCGGAGAGAGTGACGACCTGTGTCTCGGTGACGTGGTAGGTGCCGTCCGCGCGCAACTCGATCGCGACGTCGAAGCGCGTGTACTCCGCCGACTTCGCGGCCGCATGGTCCGGTGCGGCCAGGGCGGCGACGATCACGAGCAAAATAAACGGACCCACCAGACGTCGAAGTCGTTGTCCTATCTTCGAATCCACACGAGCAGAGTCAGCCGATCGCCCCCTCATACGCTCCTCTTCACCTATGCCCAACCGGTTCGCAAGAGCACGCCTCTTGCTCTACGTCAGATTGCCCCGATTCGGTTCTGATTATGTCGCGCCGTCTGTCGAGTGCAGGCGGCGCGACCTGTTCCCTCAGATCAATGGAATCCGCGACCGCCGCCCCCGGACGATCCGCCGTGCGAGCCGCCGCCGCCGAACCCGCCACCGCCGCCGCCCCAGCCACCGCCGCGACCGCCGCCGCCGAACCCGCTGAAGACCTTCGCGGCGGTGTTGAACATGTCGAGCAAACTGTCGCTCGATCCTTGAAGCGAGCGGCCGGCACTGTCGCTCACGTCCTGAAGGTCGGGGACGTGGACGCCGCCCCCGCCGCCTCCGCCCTGGTTGCCACCGCCGCTCGCCCAACCGCCACCGGTGGGGATGAAGATCGGTCCGCCGAAGCCTCGGCGGTATGGCCCTTGTCCTGGGAACCCTCCGCCGACCAGGACCGGACCGTACCAACTCGGTGTTGCCGCACCGACGCTGGCGAACTTGGCGACCCAGGAGTTCTCGAGTCCAAACGCGATGGCGTAGGGCAGGTATTTGTCGAAGATCTGTTTGCTCTCCGCCACGTGTTCGTACTTTTCGATGTCGTCGAGGTACTTGCGGAAGGCACGCCACTTGGCGGCCGCTTCGGCGCCGGGTTGCGTCTTGCGGGGCATCACCGTGCTGATGTAGACGAGACCGACCGCCAGGACGATCAGGGCGACGACGACGAACCAGGCGAGCGGTGCGATGCTGGCGACCGCCCCACCGGCGATGCAGCCAATCGTGATGAGGCCAATCAGGAGGAAGGTGCTGCCCTTGCGCCAACGCGATCGCGTCGCCTCCGGCGACCGCGGGAAGTAGCCTCGCTTGACCAGTTCGTCGTAGAGCAGGGTCTTGATCTTCGGCGTTGCCGACGTGAAGCGAGATCTGACGTTGCTGAGTTTGACCGTCTGGTCGGCCTTGAGCGAACTGCCAAACAGCGAGCGCAACAGTTCCGTCTCGAAGGCGGTGATGGCGGGATCTGTTTGGAGGAGCGTGAGCTGGAAGTCGCGGCTGCCGCCGAAACCGAGGACCGACGGCGACTGGGTCTCGTCCATCTTGAGCACGCCGCGGTTCGCCAGGTCGACGAGCGTCGCCGTCACGTCCCGTTCGTCGGCGCGCTCGTCGACCAGGGTGCCGGCGGCGCCGGGCGGCAAATCGTCCGGCGGTGCGGGGAGGAAGTCGGCGACGAGACCGGTGTGGGGGTCTCGGCCCCGTGAATACCAGAGCCCGTAGAGTCCTGCCCCCCCGCCGACGAGGGTGAGGAGGCCGATGCCGAGGAAGATGACGTTGTAGAGGGCTTCGCGCTGGTTGTTCTGCTCGTCCTTCTGTCGCTGTTCGTCGTCCCGCTGCTGCCAGGACGGCGGCGCCGCGTTGATGATCGGCGGGATTTGCAGTCGGACCTCGAAACTGTCACCGCTGGTCAGATTGGAGTCCTGCCACGTCCACGTCTTGCCGTCGGTGGTGTGCGCTTGCGGCGTGTCATCCCCCGGTCCCGAGACCATGACGGGCGGACCGAGATCGGTGACGGCGGTCGGCAGAATGATGGTCGTCGTCGCCGACTGCACCGGCGCGACGTCGGTGACGTCGCTCGCGATCGCCGTCCACCAGATCTGCTCGTTGGGCGGGGTGTTGTTCGGGTAGACGCGCATCGCGCCGAAGACATCGTACTCCAGGATAAAGGTGCGGGTCTGGTTCGTGGTCGGTTCGAAACCGTATTTGATGGAGACCTGCGAGCTCGTTTGGGTCGCGGTGTAGGTGCCGGGCGCCTCGTCGTAGTCTGACCACTGGACGTAGGTGTAGTCCTTTACGCCGTCGGCGGTCTCTTCACGAACGACGACGCCGCGCAACGCGTCGATCCGTTCGAGCGGGATGTTGGCAAACCCGCCCGTGAAGGGACCTCCCCGAAAGTCGATCTCCTGGCGCTCGGTCACGTGGTAGGACCCGTCGGTCTGGACGTCGAGCGTCACGTCGTATTGGTTCCAGACGACGGATTTGCTCTCCTGGGCAGAGATCGCCCGAGCCCCGAGCGCGACAGAGGCGCCGACGAGCGAAAGCGCCAGGACCGAGAGAAGGGTCCAACGACACCAGGGCGGGCGACGAGCGACAGGAGGAGTGGGCATTCGGGTTCCTCAGGACGTGCGCAGACGGCGAGGCACTCCTCGCCCGGACGAAATCCGTCGATTTGCCATTATCCCACGTGGCCCGCCGTTTTCCGCGACGGGGTCGCCTCGACCGCCTGTGCTACCCTTTGCTGCCATGATCGGGACGTCTCCTCCCAATTCGCCACCTGTACCCACGTCGGATCACGTCCTGCGCGTACTCGACGATCACGGCTACCGGTTGACCGGTCCGCGCAGGATCGTGGTCACGGCCGTGCTCGCCCGTCGCCGGCCGTTTACCGCGGAGCAACTGGTCGAGGAGTTGCCGGCGATCGGGCGGGCGACCGTCTATCGCACGCTGGAGATCCTGGCCTCGGTCGATGTCCTGACCCGTCTGCTGCAACCCGGTGGCCATCCAGCGTACGTCGTCGGGCAACCGGGGCACCGCCACCACCTGGTCTGCTCGGAATGCGGGAGCGTCGTCGCCTTCACCCGGTGCCCTGTCGACGAGTTGGTGCGCGACTTGACGCGCGACACCGACTTCGCCATCTATGGTCACCACCTGGAGGTGTTCGGGGTCTGTCCCCGCTGCCAGATCGGCCCGAACCCGGTCGCCCCGCTGTCCGCGCCAGCCTGACGCCCGGTCTTGCGCCTTATTGACACAACGTCTCAACACTGCTACCCTGCGCCCGATCCGAACCGGCCGTCGCGCCCAACGGACGCGGCGCATCGGGCATTGCCGTGATGGCCGCCAGCCCGAGGACAGTTTGTCGCATTGGTCCTTCCTCCGAGCCCGTGAAGGAATCTCGTGCATGACGCGCCTTTGGCCCGCGCGACCCGGCGTTATCGGCTGGCTCCTCTCCCTTGCGCTGCTCACGATGACCTGGATAGTGCGTGCTCCGTCTGTCGACGCGCAAGACGCGGTTGCCAGCCCACCGCCCCTCGAGTTCCCATCTCTGCCTCCGTTGCCTGACGCCACGGCGCGGACCGACGGTCCGCTCAAGGTCGTCGCGACGACTCCGATCCTGGCCGACCTGGCGCGCCAGATCGGCGGAGCGCGACTGGACGTCGCGTCGATCTTGCCGCCGAACGCCGATCCCCACGACCTCGAACCGAAACCGAAAGACCTGGTGACGGTCGAGGGCGCGTCGTTGATCGTCGAGCACGGTTTGCACCTCGATGCGTGGGCAAGCGACCTCATCAAGAACGCCGGTTCTTCGGCGCCGACGGTCATCGCCACGACCGGGGTACAAACCATCGCCTCGGACGAGGAGGGTTTTGCCGATGGGGACCCGCACGTCTGGTTCGATCCGCGCAACGTCGCGACGATGGTCGACAACATCGCGGCGGCGCTGGTCTCCATCGATCCGGACGGCGCCGCTTCGTACGAGGCGAGACGGGATGCGTACAAGGCGCAACTCGACCAACTCGACCAGGCGATCGCCAACCAGATCGCCACGATTCCGCCCGAGCGCCGCAAGCTCGTCACGAACCACGACGCGTTTGCCTACTTCGTGGCCCGCTACGGTCTGACGTTCGTCGGTTCGGTCATCCCGAGTCTCGACAGCCGAGCGGAACCGTCCGCCAAGGACACGGCCGAGTTGATCGACAAGATCAAGGCGGAGGGCGTGCCGGCCATCTTTACCGAGTCGTCGAACAATCCGCAACTCGAAGAGGAACTCGCCAAAGAGGCAGGCGTCAAGGTCGTCTCCAACCTCTACGGCGACACCCTCGGCGAACCCGGCTCCGGGGCCGACACCTACATCGGGATGATGGAAACCGACACGCGTCTGATCGTGGAAGCACTACGGTAGCGCGCCGCCCTTCGTCATTCCTCCTGAGTCCGCGGTGGACTTGTCGAAAATCGCTCTCTAACCCGAGGCGACCGCTTGGATGAGCATTGACCGACGTTCTGTCCAAGACCGAAACGGCAACACCCGTCTGGCCGTCGAAGCCCTCGGCGTCCACTTCGGCGATCGCTCCGCCATCGAGGGGATCACCGTCTCGTTCCGCGCCGGTGAAACCGTGAGTCTCCTCGGCCCGAACGGAGCGGGGAAAAGCACACTGCTCAAGGTGATCGCCGGACTGCTGCCGCCGACGCATGGCACGGTCACGTTTGAGGGGCGAATGATCGACGGACCCGATGCGGCCGTCGTCTACGTGCCCCAGCGATCGAGCGTCGATTGGACCTTCCCGGTCAGCGTGCTCGACGTCGTCTTGATGGCGCGGCGGACGCGTCGGTCGCGCCTGGTTCCGTTCGGCGGCGGCGATCGCGACCGCGCGATGACGGCGCTGGATCAGGTGGGGATGCGCCGGTTCGCCCCGGTCCAGATCGGTCAGCTCTCCGGCGGGCAGCAGCAGCGGGTCTTTCTGGCCCGCGCACTGCTCCAGGACGGCGACGTCTACCTCCTCGACGAACCGTTCACGGGGGTCGACGTGCCGACTCAAGACCTCGTCGTCTCCCTCTTCGATCAACTGAAACGGAGCGGCCGGACCATCGTCTATGCCACGCACGACCTCGCCCAGGCCATGAAGTCGTCCGATCGCATCTTCCTCCTCAACCGTCACCTGATCGCGGCCGGCGCCCCGGCGGAGACGATGACGGCCGGCAACCTCCGCACCACCTTCGGCGGCCAAGCGATCCTGCCGATCGACGGCGGCTTTGTTGCGACTGGTGAGTCGCGGTGAGCGATTGGCTCCTGGATCCCTTGCGGCACACGTTCATGCAGCACGCGTTCGTCGCGATCGTGCTGGTGGGGATCATCTGCGGCGTGACCGGCACCTTCGTGACGCTGCGCGGTCTCGCCTTCATGGGGGACGCGCTGTCCCACGCGATCTTTCCCGGTGTCGTGATCGCCTACATCCTGGGAGGAAATTTTCTGATCGGCGCCTTGATCGCCGCGATCGTCGTCTCGCTCGGGATCGGTCTGGTCAGCCAGAGCAGCCGACTCACCAACGACACGGCGATCGGCGTCCTCTTCGCCGGCGGGTTCGCCCTCGGTATCGCCCTGATCTCCGCGCAGAGGACGTATGTGAAGGATCTCGCCTCGTTCCTGCTCGGGTCGATCCTCGGCGTGTCGCGCGGCGATCTCTACCTCACGGCCGGCGTCGGTGCGCTGGTCCTCGGCGCCATCGCGTTCTTCCGACGCGAACTGACGACCGTCGCCTTCGACCGCACGTTCGCCCAGGCGACCGGAATCAACGTCTGGGCGTTCGACCAACTCTTCCTCGTGCTGTTGTCGCTGGCGATCGTCGTCTCCCTACAGACGGTTGGGAACATCCTCGTCCTCGCCATGCTGGTCACGCCCGCCGCGACGGCACGCTTGCTGACCGACCGGCTGCGGGTGATGGTCCTGCTCGCCGCCGGGATCGGGGCCGCTTCGGGCGTGGTTGGACTCTTCCTGTCGTTTCACCTTGGCATCGCCTCGGGTGCGAGCGTCGTTCTCGTCGCCACCGGTGTTTTCGCGGTCGTCTTTCTCTTCGCCCCGAAGACGGGTGTCGTCACCGCCGCCGTCTCCCGTCGCCTCCACTTTCCGCACCCCGAGCGGGACGTGTTTCCTGCGGACGACGTCCCGGCTTCGGTCGGAACCGGAGCCGGCCACGTGCCAGAAGGTGTGAACACGACGAAGCGCGATCCGTCTCTTGGATCGGGTTAGTGCATCCAACCGGTCACGTCGCGTTCCCTTCCGCCCACGCGATGTCCCCCACCGTCGACGCGCCTTTGCCCGTGTACTTGAGGACGAACAGACCGTTGCGGATATCGACGACGTAGATCAGGCCGTTCCGAATAATCGGGTAGCTCCACATGCGAACCGGATAGGAGCCCAGCGTCCAGTCGTCGGCGGCGACCGCGGGGAGCGGTTGGGGCAAAAAGGCGCCGACCTCGGACGGATGGGCGGGGTCGGAGAGGTCGACGGCCCGCACGCCCCCGGCGTACCAGGTCACGAAGGCCAGATCGCCGACCACGAGCGGGTTGTGGGTCGTGAAGGCGCCGTCGAGACCTGCCGTACTCGGGCACTTCGCGGGATCGTTTTCCTCGATGCCGAAGCTGCCGATCGGTACCGGCGCAGCCGGGTCGTGGACGTCGACGACGTGGAGCTCGCCGTACGGGCACGTTCCTGGACCGTAGATCTCTTGCGTCGTGACGACGAGAGCTTTGCCGGGCATGTAGACGGCACTGTGGAGATCGCCGCCCGGGAAGGTCAGCCAGTGGTCGGGCGGCGTGAGGAGCGCCGGTGTGAGATCGCCGCGATTGCGCGCGAGGGCGGTTGTGTCCAGGACCATCAGGCCGGTGTCCCAGTCGGCGATGTAGGCGCGCCGGCCGTTCGGAGCGACCGTCAGCGAATGGATGCGCGAGGCGATGCCCGTCACCGGGGCGGCGTCCCACGAGGTGACTTCGACCGGCCGCGCGGGATCGCTGACGTCGACGACACGGAGGTTCGGCGCGTGGCCCCACATCGTGACGTAGGCCAGCAATCGGTTGCGGCGTTGGCTCGACGGGTCGCGCCAGAGGAAGAATTCGTGCGGCATGGCGTCGCCGAAGTCGACGCGTGCCCGGAAGATCGGCGCGGTACAGTCCGTGATGTCGTAGAGATCGAGACTGTTTGGTCCGCCCGCGGTGGGGTCGAGCCAGTAGTTGAGCACGATCAACAGATGGCGATCGGCGACGGCGCGTACCTCCCGCTCCGTACTCCCCGGATTGGATGGGATTTCGCCAGCGACGGAGGGCGCGGTCGGATCGCTCAGGTCGAGGATCAGCGTGCCCTGGTCGGCGCTCCGGCTGCCGACGTAGGCGCAATCGCCCGCGATCGCCAGCCCGGCATTCATGCCGCGGGCGCCGAGGTCGTTCGCGCCGACGAGCTCGAACCCCTGCGTCGCCTGCGCCAGAGTTACCCGTCCTTGGGCGATCGTCGCTGCCGCCACGACGATCGCCGCAACCAATCCGATGAGACGCGGCATTGCGCCCTCCTGGCTGAGTCGAAACGTCTACCCACCCATACGGCTGACGTCGCCCTCGGGTTCTGTGCGACGCACGGTTGCCTGAACAACGCGAGCGGCGGACCGGGTACCCGGCCCGCCGCTGGCGCCCCTTTGATTCTCACCCACCGATTATCCTGTCGCTTAGTGGACCTCCACCCGCATCCCGATCGACGCGAAGTCGTAGATCTCCTCTGCCGCCGACGGGGCGGTCGCGACGCAACCACCGGTTGGACCATCCCCGTTGGGAAGGACGTTGCCGTTTCGGTCCATCGAGTAGGAGTGGAACCCGTTTTGGCGGTCGGGATCG
>DATBFX010000297.1:0-5407 GCA_036558305.1 Thermomicrobiales bacterium
GTTTCCGCAGGAGGTCGTCCGCGATCGGCTGCCGGGTACGCATCGAGCGGCCCAGGTCGCCGCGCACGACCCGCCCCATCCAGTCCAGGTATTGAACCGGCAGCGGACGGTCGAGCCCGTACTGGTGCTCGACCGCGGTCCGTTGTTGGGTCGTCGCCGACGACTGCATCCCGACCATCACGTCGACGATGTCGCCGGGAAGCAGGCGCATCGCGCCGAAGATGACCAACGACATCCCGATCAGGACCGGGACGAGGCTCAGCAACCGCCGGGCGAGATACCGTCCCACGGGTCAGCCCACCGTCACCGACGGCGCAGCATGCGCCACGTCGGAATGATCACGGCGGTCGCGGTGCCCGTCGACCGGAGGCGTGACCGCCGCACGATTCCTCAGATCGAGGCGGCCTTCAACGCCTCGCGCAGATAGCCAGTCGGGGAAGGGGTGAAACCGGTGAGCCGCTTGCTGCTGGCGGCGAAGTCGTGGGCGGTGCACCACCAGATGAACGAGGCGTCGTTGAGGAGCATCTGCTCCATCTCCAGCGCGACCTTGACCCGCTCGGCGTGGTCGGACGTCGCCACCAGCGCCTTTTCCAAGTCGTCGAATTTGGGATCGCAGTACCCGGGGAAGTTTCCCGACGAGCCGCACATGAAGCTGCGGCCCATGATCGCGTCCGGGTCGAAGTTGAACCCGTACCCGTTGACGTGGGTGTCGTAGTCGAACTGGTGGATCTTGTCCAACCAGGCGGTGAATTCGGTCTGCTGCAGATCGGCCTTGATCCCGATTTCCTTGAGTTGGGCCTGGTAGACGACGCCGACGTCGGCGTACGGGGCCGTGTTCAGCCCGAGGATGGTCGTCTCGAAGCCGTCGGGATACCCAGCGTCGGCCAAGAGCGACCTGGCCTTCTCGCGATCCACGGTGTAGGGCAACTGATCCACCGGGATGAACCAATCGGCGAAACCGGTCATGACCGGCCCGGTGAGGGTGGCCTTGCCTTCGAAGACCTTCTGGATGACCTCCTGGCGATCGACCCCGATCGCGATCGCCTGCCGCACTCGGGGGTCGTCGTAGGGTTTGCGGCGAAGATTGTGGATGGAGACGGGCATCGTGAACCCCTGGATCTCGTAGACCGTGACGTTCGACGCGCCCTCGAGTTGGGCGGCCGAGGTGGCGTCGAGGGGGGCGTAGTCGACGGTCCCCGCCTGGAGCGCCGCCACCCGGGCGGCCGTCTCCGGCAGGATCTTGAAGGTGATGGTGTTGATGCCCGGCTGCGTGTCCCAGTAATCGGCGAACTTGGTGAACGTGAAGTGGTCGCCGGAGACGTAGTCGGTGAGCGCGAAGGGCCCGGTACCCATCTCGGCCGTGGCAAAGTCGGTGATCCCTTGCGCCGACTGGGCCTCGCCCCAGGCCTTGCTGATGATGCCGGCGCCGGTGCCGGAGGCTAGCGCGCCAAGCAACGGCGTGTACGGCCGGTTCAGTAGGAGTTTGACCGTCAGCGGATCGACGACCTGGACGTCCTGGATGGTCTCGTAATACGGGCGGTTCGAGCCCGGCATATTGGGGTCGAGCACGCGGTCGAGGGAGTACTTGACATCCTCGGCGGTCATGGGACTGCCGTCGTGGAACTTGACCCCGTCGCGCAGGTGGAAGATCCACGTCTGCGGATCGGGGTTCTCCCAGGAGGTCGCCAGGCAGGGCTGCACGTTGACCGAAGCATCGAACCGGGTCAGCCCCTCGTAGAGGGGTTCGATCGCGCGCGAGCAGTTCTGGCCGGAGCAAATCGTCGGGTCGAAACTCCCGGGATCGTCGGGATAGGCAAAGACCGCATCCCCCCCCGCGGCCGAGGCGGGTACCGGCGTGAAGTGTGTGGCGCCGAGGACGGTCGCGCCCGCGGCGGTGCCCTGCAGGAATCGCCGGCGAGATAGGAACTTGCGGAACATGGACGCCTCCTCCGAGTCTCGAAGCGAATACGATTTACAGACGCTCTGAAAGTTTATCCCAGCAGACGGTTTTCGGCGATCGGGCGCTCCTTTCGACGATCGACGGCCGCCGCTCAGGGCAGGCTGAGCCCGCCGTCCACGTAGATCGTTTGACCGGTGACGAAATCGGCGGCCGGGCTCGCGAGGTAGAGCGCGGCACCGACGACGTCGTCGGCCCGACAATAACGTCCGAGGGGGATGCGCGCCTGAGCCTGGGCCAGCGCGGCGGGCGACGAAAGGCGCTCGGCCGTTTGTGGGGTGACGGTGCTGGTCGGCGCGATCGCGTTGACCGTGACGTTGAACGGCGCCCATTCGAGCGCCAACACGCGCGTCAACTGCTGGAGACCGGCTTTCGTCGCGCCGTAGCAGGCGTAGCCGCTCTGGGCGACAAGCGAAAGGGCGGAGGAGATGTTGATGATGCGGCCAAACCGCCGGTCGATCATGGCGCGGGCAACCCGGCAACTGACGAAGAACACCCCCTTCAGGTTGGTATCCGTCATCAGGTCCCACTCGTCTTCGGTCGTTTCCAGCGCCGGCCGATTGAGGTAGACGCCGGCGTTGTTGATGAGGACGTCGATCCGGCCGAACGCCGCGAGCGCTTCCTCCGCCAACCGCTCGGCACTCGCGGTGGACGTCACGTCCGCCTCGACGGCGACGGCTTGGGCACCCTGCCCGCGGATGTCTGCGGCCGACTCTTCCACCTCCTCGCGCGACCGGCTCGCCAGGACCAGCCGCGCTCCCGCCTCGGCAAACGCGACGGCCGTCTCGCGACCGATCCCCCGGCTCGCCCCCGTGATCAGGACGACCCGATCGCGCACGGAAAAGCGATCGTCGACAGGCATCCACCCTCTCCTACGCGTCGGCCGCGGCGGCGATCGGTACGCCGTATCGGGACAATTTCTCTTCGTCCGCCGCCAGACCCAACCCCGGGCGATCCGGCACCCGGAACGCCCCGTCGCCGTACGCCAACGCCTCGGCCACGACGTCGTCGGGATAGATCATCGGTCCAATGCAATCGGCCGGATAGGCGAGGTCGATCATCGAGGCGCCGAGGTGCGCCTGACCGGCGGCGCCGAGCGACAACTCGTGCGCCCCGCCGAGGAGGCAACCGATCCCCGCCCCTTCGGCGACGGCGACGATCTTGCGTGCCGGATAGATGCCGCCGGCGCCGTTGATGGTGATGTTGAAGACGTCGACCGCATCCGCGGCGACCAGCTTCATCGCGTCGGCGAGGGTGAAGGCGTGCTCGGAGACGGGCACGTCGAGGTCGCGACGGACCGCGGCCAATCCGGCGTGGTCTCCTCGCCGGGCGGGACTCTCGACCAGCATGAATCCGTACTCCCGAAAGCGCTGGATCGCCGCCCGCGCCGCCTTCCAACCGAGGTGCCCGTTGCAGTCGAGCGTCTTGATCCGGATCCGATCGCCGTAGGTTTCGCGCATCAAGCGGAGGCAGTACGCATCGGCGTCGAGGTTGAGACCGATGTAGAAGCGGACGAGGTCGAAGCCGCGCTCCAGCATCTCCCCCATGTAGGCGATCGAGAGCGGGACGTCCTCCACGCGGACGTGCGCCGGAATCGGGTAGGCGACCGGTATCGTCGTGCGGAGCGCCCCACCGAGAAGGACGTGAACGGGTACCCCGAGTCGCTTGCCGACGAGGTCGTGAAAGGCAAGATCGACCCCGCACCGAATCGGATTGGCCCGCCCCGCCGACGCCAAACCGGTCGCCATCCGCTCGTGGATCCGCGCCAGATTCGTCGGGTCCGCGTCCAGGAGGAGACCGCGCAGGCAGTCCCGCAGATCGTGGACGTTCGGCCCGCTCAACGGACGCGCGGCCTGACCGGTGATTTCTCCCCAGCCGACGAGCCCTTCGTCGGTCGCCAGCCGGACGACGACGTGCTGGCGAAGGTCCGGTTTGCGCGGGCCGCCCGGATGGAGGGATTCGAGTTCCACCGGAAAGAGGTCGACGGCGGTCACCTTCATGCGCGACTCCCACTCCTGTCCCAACAAGCGATCGAGCGAACAGTTCGTCGTCCTTGCGTGCGGACGAGTCGCTCTCAGATACGGAGGCGAGGATCGAGCGCGTCGCGCAGACCGTCGCCGACCAGGTTGATCGCCAGCACCGCCAGCATGATCGCCAAACCGGGGAAGGTGGCGATCCACCAGGCTTTGGCCAGGTATTGCCGGCCGTCGTTGAGCATCGCGCCCCACTCCGGCGTCGGCGGCTGTGCGCCGAGGCCGATGAAGCTGAGACCGGAGGCGGTCAGGATGGCGCCCGCGACGCCGAGGGTCGCCATCACGATCATCGGTGCGAAGACGTTCGGCAGGATGTGGCGAAACATGATCCGCGCGGGGCGGCAGCCGAGGGCCCGGGCCGCGTCGACGTAGGTCAGTTGCTTGGCGCTCAACACCGAACCGCGCATGACCCGCGTGTAGCCCGGAATCGACGCGATTCCGACCGCGATCATGGCGTTTTCCAGGCTCGGACCGAGGACTGAGACGATCCCCATCGCCAGCAAGATGCTCGGGAAGGCGAGTTGGACGTCGATCAACCGCATGATCGCGGTATCGAGCCAGCGGCCGAAGTACCCGGCGATCAGTCCGAGCGTGCCACCGCTCAACGCCCCGATCGCGACGCTGATCAAGCCGATCCGAAGCGAATAGCGCCCACCGTCGACGACCCGCGTCAGCAGGTCGCGGCCGAACTGATCGGTGCCGAGGGGATGCCCACGGCTCGGCGGTGCCATCAGCGCCGTGATGATCAACTGGTCCGGGGCGTAGCGCATGAACCGCGGACCGACGAGGGCAATTGCAACCAGGACGATCGTGATCACCGCCCCCGCCATGCCGGCCCGGTGGCGGCGAAACGACGCCCAGACCAGTCCGAGGGTGCCCAACCGCGGCGCCGCGATCGCCAGCGGCACACCGATCGGCCGCGGCATCGCCAGGACCGAGGACCCGGCCGCGTTCGTTCCGCTGTTCGCCGCGGGTGATTTCGCCATCCGCTCCTCCGGTGGTCGGTTATGAGTGACTGATCCGCGGATCGAGGAAGGCATAGAGAATGTCGACAGCGAGATTGACCAGGACGTACGAGGTCGCGACCAGGAGCACGACCCCCTGGACGACCGGGAAGTCCTTCCCTTGAATTGCGGTGACGGCGATCTGGCCGATTCCCTGCCGGGCGAACACCACCTCGGTGATCATCGAACCGCCGAGGAGCGCTCCGAACTGAAGACCGACAACGGTCACGGTCGGGATCAAGGCGTTGGGGAGGGCGTGGGCGAAGACGACAGCGCGCTCGCGCAGCCCCTTGGCGCGGGCGGTCGTGACGTATTCCGACCGCAGAACGTCGAGCATGCTGGACCGGACGAGGCGGGAGACGATGGCGGACGCGTTGAGTCCGAGCACCAATGCCGGCAAAACGAGGTGCTTG
>DATBFX010000298.1:0-1740 GCA_036558305.1 Thermomicrobiales bacterium
CTACGCCGCGGTCAAAACGTCGCTCAATGGGACCGACCCACTGATCCACCTCCTCGTCCGCAGTACCGGCGGGACCTGGACGAGCCACGTCTTCGGCACGGCCGCGGACATGCACACTCGGCCCGTCGTCGTCCTCGACGAGCAGGACGATGCGCTCTACCTCTTCGCGGCAGCACCGCAGTACTCCGGCGGCAAGATCTACTACAAGAAGACGAGTCTCAGTAACCCCTCGTTTGCGCCAGGACTCGGCACGCCGGTCATCGCCAGCGGACTCGACACCAACATCAACGACGTGTCCTCGACCAAGCAAGTCGTCAACGGCAGTACCGGTCTCCTCGTCATCGCCGGTGACGACCACACCCATCGCTATCTCCACAACCTCTTGCCGCTGGGGTCGGCCTCCCGCATGACCGATTCGACCATCCTGGCCTCTACCGCACCGTTGCCGTCGACCGGCCGCACCACCGAGGGAGCCGCCGCGTTCCTCGGCGGCGTCGCGGCGTTCGGGGGCGCGGCTCGCCGCCGCCCCCGGCGGCAACCGCGCACGCGGTACGCCAGGCGAATAGCGCGGGAAGGAACGCACCACCCACCGCGGCAGAGGCCGACGTGAACGCCGATGCGGCCCCCGGCCGCCCAATCGTCTTGTTGCCGCACGACGCCCGGATCGCGGTGCGGAAGGAGCCATAAGCGCGATGCTAGACCTTGCTGTTGTCGTACCGGTACGCAACGCCGAGCGATTCATCGACGACTGTCTGTCGTCGATCGCCCGCTCGGAGCCACGGGAGATCATCGTCGTCGACGGCAATTCGACCGATCGGACGCTCGAGATCGCGCGACGCTACCCCGTCACGATCCTCTCGGACGGAGGGCAGGGTGTCGCGGCGGCGCGCATCATCGGCGTCCGCGCCGCGAGCGCGCCGGCCGTGGCGCTGATCGACGTCGACATCGTCCTCCCGGACGGGGCACTCGCGGACCTCTTCGCGGAGTTCGCACGGGGCGGCTACACCGCCCTCCAGGCCGGCCTGCACAGCGAATCCGGTCCCGGCTATTGGGGGCAGGCGCTCGTCTACCACCACAACACCGGTCGGAGCAAGAACTGGCCCGGGGTCATGGCCACGATCTTCCAACGGGACGCTCTCCTCTCCTACAACTTCGACGAGCGCTTCGCCTCGGGGGAGGACATCGAGTTGCGGTGGCGACTGCGCAAAGGCGGCGAACGTCTTGGCGTCTCTCGCCAAACGGTCGTCACCCATCGCTTCGAGGACACGTTTGCCTGCGCCCGCGGACAGTTCGAGGACGATGGGAAGGGTTTGGCGCGGATGGTCCTGAAGTACCGCTGGAGCGCCACCCCACTGCTCGGTATCCCGGCGGCAGGCGCCGTGCGCGGCATTGGTCTGAGCTTGATTCGCCGTCGTCCCAGGTGGGTCCCCTACTACGTGTGCTACGCCGCGATGAACTATGCCGCGATTTTCCTCGTGCTGGTCGGCGGTCGGAGACGACTCAACGATGGCAGGACACAAGGCATCGACTATGGTCGGATCTAGCGCTTGCCGTGAGAGCACCGGCTTGGGCAGGAGGCGTGGACACCCGACCGCCGTGCTGTCCGCGTCGCCCGATGCGTCGAATCTGGAGCAGGTCGTCGGGGTGACGATGATCGACGACCTCCGGCGGACCGTCGATGATCTCCTCGCCTGCGGCAACGCCGGCACCATTCGCCGGGGATTCGCGCTGTGTACCCCC
>DATBFX010000299.1:0-40679 GCA_036558305.1 Thermomicrobiales bacterium
CCGACCCCCGCTTCGCCCGCGATCAGGGCCGTCTGCCCGCGTCCGCCGCGCGCCCGGTCGAGCCACTGACCGAGGGTCTCGAGCGCGGCGTCGCGCCCGACGACGATGGGACAGACGACCGGTTGATCGAGCACCGTTACCATGGTTGTTCGCGATCACTGACCTGTAACGACGCACCGCGCAAAATGCCTGAACGGACATCGAATGCCGTAGCGCCGCGGCCGGTGCGTTGTCGCCCAGACGACCGGAACCGGAGCCACGCACCGGGCTGGGTCGTCGGACGAGTTTGTATCAAGGTCGCGTGCCCTCATCCAGTCGGTCAAATCGGATAGCCGGTGTGCCCAATAGAGTGACAGGTGGTGGTGCTGCGCTTGCTGGAGGTTGTGGAGCTTGAAGACCCCGCTCAGAACGGCCGCGGACACGACGTTCAGTTCGCCGAAATGCCGCCGCCAAACCGTCGCCTTGACCACGGCGTCGTTGTTCAGGCGCTTGACGGAATTGATCGAAGAGTTGCTGACCTTGCATTCGATCGGCATGATGCGTCGGTCCCATAACCCGACGACAAGATCGGCCTTCCGTTCGCCGAACATGACTTCGCGACAGAACTGACCCGGCAAAGGCGCGGCGGCAATGTTTCGAACGATTTTGCCGGGAATCTCGACCTCGGCGAAGCCGACAGAAGTCAGGGTGTCGCGCACCAGGCGTTCCTGCTCTTGCTTTCCCTCGTTGCGACGGGCCGTCGCCACCCGTTGGGTCGCCATGAGCGCCGTCGTGGCGACGATCGCGGCCCTCACCTCGACCGCGGTGGCCGTGCGCTGCTCGTGAACCCACGGGAAGCGACGCCTGTCCAATCCGTCCCGAATCGTGGCGACGAGCCGGTCGACCATTGCGTCGTCGACTCTGATCGTCGTCGGTGCGAGCGATCTGGCATCGACGAGGACCTTGAGATCATCCTCGGAGATCGGCGGCCCCGCAAGGTAGCGAAAGACTTCGCGTTTGACCGGATCGGACAGAATGTCGACGGCTCGCTCGCGCAACCGCGCGAAGTCGCCCGTCTCCTCCAGGATGCTCTCGACGGAACGCGCGATCGCGTCGAAGCGATCGAGGTATTGTTCCAGCGGTTCCAGCATCCGCTGCTCGCGAAACCGGGTTTCTGCACGCCGACGGTCCTCGTCCAGTTGGCGCTCGGACCACGGATTCGGTTGCTTCTGCCCGTCGTCGCGGTCGCTCATTCGCGCTGCTCAGTCGACGCATACTGCACCAGCAAATCCGGCGCCGGTACCAAGAGCCTTTCCATCTCGCGCGGTTCGAATTTGGTCAATCCGCCGGCATAGGTCCTGCCTTCTCGCGCGCTCACGTTGGTCGAGAGGAACGCCGCGAGCATGTCGAGCTGGCTCTCTGAGAGCGGGACGCGCGGGTAGAGCCCGTGGGCGATGTTGATGTGGCGTGCGCCTGCCAGGTTGCGGACGAAGACAGGGGGCCGCCGGGCCATGTAGCTGGCGAGAATCGGTGCCGGTTCACGCAAGCCGACCGACCACCATGCCTTCCGAGTTCTTGCGATGTACCCGTCCCTGGCGCCCATCGCGACCGCGTGGGCGAGAAATTGGTCCACTCGCCGTCGTGTGGCTCGGTCGAAGGCGTCGAGGACAATGGGAAGGTCGATGACACGGCGTAGCCTCGAAGCATCGGTGAGAGCACCGGCGGCGGCGAACAACTCGCGTGCTTTGGTGACGGATGCGAAAAGCACGTCGTCGGGAAGACCATACGGGTTCTCGGTCGCGATCCAAACGTCGTTGGCGCCGGTCACCTGACCGCGATGCACCCGGCACAACTCGCCGAGTTCGACGAAACCCTCGCGCCGCTGAGCTTGGGCGCGCGTCAAGGGGGTCCACCGATCGGCGTCCGCGAGTTGCTCCCTGGCGACATGCCAATCCGTCTGAAGGATCCCCAATTCATCGAGCGTCGAGATGCGGCGAAGTCCGATCGATGGCGGCCGCTCTCCAATGCGGAACCCCGTGATCACCGCTGTTGTCTGCGTTCCGGGAAACGGATCGGCGGTCGGTTCGACGACGTGAATGTCTGTTGCGCCAAGGAATCCCAAAAGCAGTTCGCGGACGAGACGACCGTAGTTGACGTCGAGCCACTCCGCCGCCGTGATGAGGATGCCAACATCGCCGGGACGACCGTGCTTGGCCGTCGCCAGGAAGAAATGGACGTGGAGTCCCGCCAGTTGACTGGCACCGTGCCCGAACTGCCGTGCGGTCTCACTCAGCCATTGCTTCCAGCGCGGCTCGATCAGATGATGCCGCACGTACGGCGGATTTCCAAGGAAGAGGGTCGGACCCTCGATGCATGGCAAAGTTAATGCCCGGTAATCCTCAAGGATCACCCGAGACCGATGCGCAAGTCCGGCTGCCGCAATGTGCCCCCGAGCCAAAATCGCGGCCATCGGATCGACCTCGATCGCGACCAATTCGGCGTTCGGGAAGCGACGACCGGCTGCTACGAGGAATCGCGCCGACCCCGCTCCGGGGTCGACGATGCGGTGGGGCGTGACGCGTGCGGCAGCCCAGGCGAGCATCGCCTCGATGATAGGATGGGGGGTGTAGGTCGCCCCTTTTGGGCGTCGTTCCTCGTTGCTGAAGATCCGGCAAAATGCGTCGCCCAGAGGGTCCTGGCCTTGCTCGATCTTGCCGCGGACGCTCGCAACGGTCGACCCTGCCGGCAGCCGCAGATCAGCAATCAGCGCGTCTTCGGCCGGACTCCAACCGGGAACCTCGCGAGCACCGAGAGCCAGGGCCAATCCAAGAAGTTCGGATGCAGGCGTGGGCACGAGTCGTAATGGCGATTGGATCACGTTGTCTCCCCTGTTGCGGGGTGAAGGACGTCGCGTCCTGATGCGAGTTTAGCAGCTTGACATTGGTTCCTGAAGCGCATGCGAACAACCGGCGTGCGCCGGTCGGATTTCTCTGCCGGTGGCAATAGGCAGGCACGTCACCGCCGGTTACGCCGTGACGAAGGGGCTTCCCTGGACCCGTTCGCAAGTTGCCCCGTCGGCCCCATCGCGTACTATGACGCGAGGTGAGGATTTGCGTTTCGTGGGATTGCCCGTCTCTACCGCCAACAGGCTGTCGCAGCATGATGCGCCGAGCTCGGCGGCTCTGGCCGGCCGCGCGCGAGAACTGGCAACCCTTTGGGATCGCTACCTGGTCGCAGCCGAGGGGAGACCGGGCATCGTCCTCGTCTCCGGCGAGCCGGGGATCGGTAAGTCGCGCCTGCTCGCCGAGTTGGTTGGGCGCGTCCAGGAGGCCGGCGGTGCCGTGCTGCGCGGTGGCGCCTCCGAGGCCGAAGGGATGCCGCCGTACCTGCCATTCCTGGAGGCGCTCGGCGGCTACGTCCGCGCGGGCGACGCCAATCTCCTGCGCGATCGGGCGGGAGACGACGCGGCGGTCCTCGCCTCGATCCTCCCAGAACTCGCCGCGCGCCTTGGCGAACTCGCGCCGAGCTACCCGCTGCCGGTCGAGCAGGCGCGTCTTCGTCTCTTCGAAGCGGTCACGGGGTTCCTCACGCGGATTGCCGCCGCGGCGCCGGTCGTCCTGGTCCTGGACGACCTCCAATGGGCCGACGCCGCGACGCTCGATCTGCTGGTGCACGTCGGGCGACGAGCCGGGGCGGCCAGACTCCTGATCGCCGGCGCCTACCGCGGCGGTGAGCTCGACCGCAACCCCGCGCTCGGCCACGCCCTGGCGGAATTGAACCGGTTGCGCGTGTCGACGACGGTGACGCTCACGGTGCTCGGCGAGGCGGAGATCGCGACGCTCGCGGCCGGTTTCCTCGGGGATGTGCCGCCGGTGCCGATCCGTCGCCGCCTCCACGCCCAGAGCGAGGGCAATCCCTTCTTCGCCGAGGAACTGCTCCGGCACTGGTTGTCGACCGGAGTGCTCGCGCGGGAGAGCGGCGGTTGGACGCTCGGCGAGACGGCACAGACCGCACCGCCGACGATCGCCGAAGCGGTCCGCCAGCGTCTCGCCGCCCTCCCACGGCCGCTGGTGGAGATCCTGCGGACCGCGGCGATTGTCGGTCGGACCTTCGAGACCTCCCTCATCGCCGAGGTGGCGGGGCAGGACGAGGAGACGATCGACGATGCGCTGCTCGACGCCGTACGCGCCGGTCTCCTCGTGCCGCGTGCCGGTGGTGGCGATGGTTATGCCTTCGCCCACGACAAGATTCGCGAGACCCTCTACGACGAGGTCTCGCCGGTCCGCCGCCGGCGCCTCCACGGGTTCATCGGCCGCGCGCTCGAACTGCGCGCGGCCGACGGCGCCGGGGATCTGGCCGCGCTCGCGTTCCATTTCGCCCGGAGCGGCGACCGCGCTCGCGGCGCGGCCTACGCCGAACGCGCCGCCGTCCAGGCGCTGAACGCCTACGCCTTCACCGAATCCCGGTCCCTTGCCCAGACCGCGCTCGAGCTGCACGATCCGAGCGACGAGCGGATCGTGCCGCTGCTCCTGACGGCGGCCGAGGCGGCTATCTTTGCAGGGGAGGAGCGGGCGGCGGCCGCGTACCTCGAAGCGGCCCAGGGACGGATGATGAGCGGGGACGACCTCGTCGGGGCGGCCCGCGCGGCGTACCGGCGCGGGCAAGCACTCTGGCGATTGGAGTCGGTCGAAGAGGCGCGCGACGCGCTCGCGACCGCCCTCGACCTGCTCGGCGATCGTCGCGTGCCCGAGACGTGCCAAGCGCTCGTCGAGTACGGCAACCTGTTGGCGACGAGTTTGGGGCAGCTTCAGGAGGGGATCGCCTGCGTCCGCCGGGGGCTTGCCCTGGCCCAGGAAATTGGCGGTCAACGCCTGGAGGCGATCGCCGGTCGTACGCTCGGCATCCTCCTGGTTCGCACCAACGACATCGCGGCCGGTCGCACCCTACTCGAACGGTCGCACGCCCTCGCCGCGGTGCTCGACGATCCCGCCGAGGAAGCCGAGTGCTGCGCCGGACTGCTCGTCGCCTCCTATTGGTCGGGAGATGCGAACGGAATCCGGGACGCCGCCCTTCGCCAGATCGCCGCCGCCGAACGCTGCCGCGATCTGTACCAACTCCGACACGTCTACGCCTGGCTGACCGGCTCCTGCGTCGTCACCGGGAGCCCGGCGGACTACGAGGCGACGCTCGCACAGGCGCGGGACGTGGTCGAACGGCTCGACCGACCCGACCCTCGCGCCTTCCTCGAGCAGATCGAGGGTTTGGTCGCGCTGTGGCGCGGCGATTGGGCGTCCGCCGAGACCCGGCTTGCCAGGGTCTACGCGGTCTATCGTCAGCTCAACCCGCATGCGGCCGTCTGGTATCTCGGCATCGTCGGGCTGGCGCAATTCGCGCGCGGCAAGCGAGACGAGGCACTGTCCACGATCGCCGAGGCCGATCGCCTCCTGGAGGATCTCCCGGCGGACAGCGTCCTGATTCCGGAGACCGTCGTTCCGCTTGCGTTCGTGGTGAGGGCGCTTGGGGACCGGGCACGAGCGGCGCGCTACCGGGCGTTGCTCGCGCCGTTCGCCGGACGCAATGCCACCTACCTGGTCGACCATGCCCTCGCCGTTCTCGCCGCCACACTCGGCGATTGGACGGGAGCAGACGCGATGCTTGCCGCGGCCGAGGCCACGGCCCGCCGGGGCGGTCTCCGCCACGAGCTGGCGGCCCTGATCGCGACTCGCGCGGATCTGGTGCTGGCACGCGGCGGCTCCGGGAGTGTCGAACGGGCGCGTGAGCTGCTGGCCGAGGGTGAGCAGGCGTTTCTCGACTTCGGGGCGGATCGGCGCGCGGAGGAGATGCGAGAACGGTTGGCTTCGCTCGCGGCGGGCCGATCGAAACCCGCGGCACCGCGCCTGCCGGCGGGGTTGAGCGAACGCGAGGCGGAAGTGCTCCGTCTCGTCGCGGCGGGGCGGACGAATCGGGAGATCGCGGAGTCACTCTTCATCTCCGAGAAGACGGTCGCGAACCACCTGACCTCGATTTTCGCCAAGATCGGGGTCGAGAATCGGGTCGAAGCCACCGCGTTCGCGATTCGGCACGGATTGGCGGCCAATTGATCGCGCGGCCCCCTCGCGGTGGGCGTAGGAGCACCCTCCTATCGCCGCGCTCGCGATGCTTCCGGAGCCGTGAGCGGGAATAGGAAAGCCTCCCGATGTCGTCCTCGTCGGGCTGCGGCATGCTGTGACCGTCAACCAGACGTCACACGGATCGACAGCGGAAGGAGACACGACGATGCGCGGTTCCAAGCACGATTTGCCGGCGGCGGTCGAATTGCCGGACGGGAGTACGATCCGCCAGGCCGATTGGGGCGGGATGACCGCCGAACTCGGATCGTTCAACGGGAGCGCCGATCCCGGCCCCCTCTTCAAGGGCCTGCCGGACGACCGCTGCCCGTGCCCGCATTGGGGGTACGTGATCAAGGGACAGTTGCGCTACCGGTTCGCGGATCGCGAGGAGGTCTTCAACGCCGGCGACGTCTACCACGTCGGTCCCGGTCACCTGCCGGTGATCGGCGACGACACCGAGTATGTCGAGTTCAGCCCCGCAGACCTTCTTCAGCAGACGATGGAAGTCGTCGGTCGCAACTTCGAAGCGATGACGGCGGGGGCTGGGAGCCGGTAGCAGTACCCCGTGCTGTATTCACAACCGCGGCCACCCTCCGTCCTTCCGAGCGCAGTGGTCATGGCCCTCCGGGCCACCACCGGCCATGGAAACCGGTTTCCGGAGCCGCCCTGCGGGGCCATTCCCACACCGGTCGAGGCATCTCACGGAGCGACAGCGGAGATGTCGTCCTTCCGGCGGGTCTCCTCTGGCGGAGAGAGATTCCTCGACAGGCTCGGAATGACGGGGGGTGTAGCGGCGTCCGCGGTCGAGGAGCGAATTGACCGAATCGGGAAAGCGCCTTCGCTTAGGTCCGTTATCGCATCGACCTGTCTCCCGTCGGCGATCTCGCCGGACCCCACTAAAGGCCCACGCTCGCGTCTCCACACGCTCGGACCGGCGATCTAGACTCGCACAGGGCACGATCGCGCGCGGCCGGCGACGGATCCGACGGGGAGATCATGACGACCTACGGTAACGTCTTCTTTTGGGGAATCCTGGGATTGATGGGGATGATGGCGGTGACGTCGCTCATCGCCGGCTGGTGGTTTTATGCGCTCGTCGCGGTCGTCCTCGCCGGATGCTTCGCCTTCGCCGGGCCGTTCGTCCTCGGCCGGAAGTGGCGTCCGCCCGCGCCGCGGCCGACCCGGCGCCCGGTCGTCCGCCGTCGCCGCTAGGCAAGCGGCAGGCGCGGCGGCGTGTCTCGGTGCTCCTTTGCGGCGGTCGGTGGCCGACCGCGACCGAACCAGCGTCCCCGCGGCCCGACCCCGCGCCCAAACAGCCACTCGCGCAGCCGGCGCGCGCCCAGATCGACCAGCGCGTTCACCAGCAACCAACCGCCGATGATCAGGATGAAGAGCCACGCAACGAGCAGCGTGTCGTAGTGCTCGCCCATGCACGCCCCCAAGGGGAACGAGGAACCGCCGGCGTTGCCGTGGCGTTCGCCGGGGCTCGGTGGAGCATCGACGCCGGCCAACGCGCACCGACCAAAGTAAAGCGTACTCCACCGTGGCTATCGTAAGGGAAAAAGGTCGTGGTTGTTCTATCCATTCGGATAGCACCCAGGGTCCGTACGTACATCGTTCGCAGTCGGTTCGATCGTCGTTGCCACCTTCGGGTGATTGCCCACCGGTAGATCGTGCCGCTAGGGTGGATACCGCGACGGATTCGGTCGGGGTGAACCGACGTTTCGCGTTCTTTTCGTAGGGGTATTATGGTGGGTGCCGATCCTGCCTCCAATCGCGTCCGTTGGCCGCGGCGCAAGCCGCGCTGCTGGCAATGCCTGGCAACGATCTCCCCGGCCGATCCGTACTGTCCCTGTTGCGGCGCCAATCCGAACGAGGTTCGAACGCGCCCCCGATCGCGCCGTGGGGACGGCGGCGGGCTGGCCAACGGGGCGACGATCATGGTCTTCATCCTCGCGATGTTCGGCGCGGCCGGGTTTGCCTTTTCGAACATGCGCGACTCGGCCGGCTCGGGTAGCGCTCGCCTGGGTGCATCGACGCGGGGACATCCCACGGCGACCGCACGCACCCTCGCCCCGACCTTGACCGATCATCCGACGCCGACTTCTGCCCCCGATCAACGGAAACGCCGTGCGCCCCGCGGGATCCCCGCCGATGCGGTGCTGGGCATAATCTCGGCAATCCGCACCGGCGACACGTTTGAGATCGCCGTCGGCGGCCGCGCGTTCCGTACCCACCTCGCCGGCGTCGATGCGCCCGAACCGACCTCGACTGTGCCCGGTGAGTGCTACGGCGACGAGGCCAAGGACCGATTGGGCGACCTGGTCGTCGTCGGTATGCCGATCTGGGTTTCGCCGGACCCCGCCAAACTGCCGACCACGGCCACCTTTGAGGGGTATGCCTGGACCTGGGACATCCTCGGCCGCAACCCCCGCTTCGTCAACGAGGTGCTGGTCCGCGGCGGCTACGCCCGCTACGCGCCACCAGCTCCCGACATGGGTTACGACGAACCGGCCCGTCTCCGGGATGCCCAAGCCGAGGCCACCGGCGGGCGGCAGGGGTTGTGGGGCGGATGCCCGTAGGGAAGGCGCTCGACGATTCCTCAACGGCGGCCGCCCCGATGGCGGGGCGCAGCAAGCAGCGCCCCTACTGGCCGGTCGAAGGCGGACGGGTTCCGAGCGTGACCTGGAGCGTCATCTGCTGGTCGCCGCGCTGGATCGTCGCCTGGACCGTGTCGCCCGGTTTGTGCGAGAAGAGCACTTCGCTGAAGGCGTTTTGCTCGTCGATGTTTTGGCCATCGAGCGCGAGGACGACGTCGCCGACCTGGATGCCGGCCTGTTCGGCCGGTCCGCCCGGGCTGACCTCGGTCACCAGCACACCCGTATCGACGCTCAGGTTCTCCTGTACTTGGACCTGGGGCGTGACCGGGAGGTAGCGGATACCGAAGAATGGGTAGGTCACCTTCCCCTCGGTCATCAGGATCTCCGAAATCCGTTTCACCGTGTTCGAGGGAATCGCGAAGAAGAGACCCTGGACCGGCTGGCCGTTTTCCTCCGGGATGCCGAGCGTGTTGACACCGACGACCTCACCGGACATGTTGAACAACGGTCCGCCGGAATTGCCGGGATTGATCGCGGCGTCGTGTTGAATGAGGTTGGTGTAATTGCCGCCCGACGGATCGGGAAAATCGCGATTGGTGGCGCTGACGATCCCCTGGGTGACGGTGTTCGTGAACGAACCCAACGGGGAACCGATGGCGAGGACGGGTTGTCCCGGCTTCAGCGCGTCGGAATCACCGAGCGGCACCGTCCCCGGCACGCCACCATCGACCTTGACGACAGCGAGGTCACTCAATTCATCGGACCCGATGAGGGTGGCATCACGCCGTTCACCGTTGGCGAAGATGACCTGGAATTGTTGACCGCCGTTGACCACGTGCCAGTTGGTGACGACGTGGCCGTCGTCGTCGATGATGAAACCGGTGCCGGACCCGACCGGCGTCATGACGCTGGTCACGCCCTGCACCGTCTGCTCGTTGACCACCGTGACCACGGCGGCGGAGACGCGCTCGACCACCTCGACCGCCGAGAGTTCGCCGGTCGCCGTTTCCGTCGCGGTGGTCGGCGTCGCATCCTGCGCCCAGACGCCGACGCTGAGACTGCCCGCGGCCAAGACGCCGACCACCAAGCCGATCGCAAGCCCGAACGCAAAGATCGACCGTCCTCGTTTCACGACCCTCTCCTCCGTGTGATGCGGAAGGACCGGCTGGACCGACGGTGACGCCGGGAGCAACGTCGGCCGACCCGGCGCTTTCTGTCGCAATGACTGTGCCGCTGAGTCAGATGGGTTCCGGCGATTGACCGCGCAGTGTCGCGTTGGTGACGGATGAGTCCCGTGGTCGCGATGGACTCGTCCGACCGCTGCGATGCCCATTAAGAGGAGCGGCCGCGCGGCTGGCTGGTGCCGCGCGGCCGATGCCTGAGGAGGGAAGGGGACACGCCCGTCAACGTGGCTGGCATTGGCAGGCGCTGGGCTCCAGACGCATTCGCTGGAACCGGTCCGAGGACGAGTCATCGCCTCGGTACCATGTGCCCATCCTATCGAGTTGGACATCGTGCCGGGGTGTCACCATCGGATAGTAATTCCGGTACGTTTGCACCGGACAGGGGTCGGGGGACAGGAGTCAGGGGTCAGGAGCACGAACCGTTTCTCTTGACCCCGACCCCTGTCCCCTATCCCCTATCCCCTAGATCAGGCCGCGGCGGATCGCCTCAGCTACCGCGTGGGCGCGGTCGACCGCGCCGAGTTTGGCGAAGATGACCTGGAGGCGCTTTTTGATCGCGATCTCGCTGCGACCGAGCCCGAGCCCGATTTCCCGGTTGGTTGCCCCTTCGCCGGCGCGGCGGAGGATCTCGCGGTCCTCGTCGGAAAGGTCGGTTTCGCGGCGGGTGTGCTCGCGGGCCAGACCGCTGAGGTCGGCCAGGACGCCGTCGAGGAGTTCGGGGCTCAGTTGCCGCCGGCCGCGGGCGGCGCTCCGGATCGCGGCGATCAACTGGTCGGGTGGGGTCGTCTTGAGGAGGTACCCGTCGGCGCCGGCTTCCATCGCCTGGCGGACGTAGGCCTGGTCGCCGTAGGAGGTGAGGATGATCACGGCGGAGCGGACGTCTTGCTCGCGCAGGCGGCGGGTTGCCTGGACGCCGCTGGCGCCGGGCATGCGCAGGTCGAGCAGGATGACGTCCGGCCGCAATCCGCGCGCCTGCTCCAGCGCACCCGCGGCGTCGTGCGCTTCCCCGGCGACGGAGATGTCCCCCGCCGTTTGCAAGACCTTGCGCAACCCTTCGATCACCACCGGGTGATCGTCCACCAGCAAAACGGAGATCACGTCGTTTGCTCCGCGGGGCGAGGAGTCGTCAGTCGTCGATCGTTAGTCGTCAGGATACGACGAAGAGTCGTCCTTCTGCCCGTCTGTCCGTCTGTCCGTCTCACCGACGACTTACGACTAACGACTGACGACCAACGACTCTTCCGTACTCCCCGGCTCCGCCTCGGCCGGCGCTTCGTCCGGGTGCGGTTCGGTGACGAGGTCGTCTCCCGTCGGCCGTTCGAGGATGATGGCGGTGCCGGCGCCGGGGCGGGAGGCGATCTCAAGCGTTGCACCGATCGCCGCGGCCCGCTCGCGCATGCTCAGCAGACCGAGCGAGGTCGGCGAGGGCGCCTGCTCCGGATCGAAACCCGACCCGTTGTCGCGTATGGTGACACGCAACCTGTCCCCCAGCCACTCCATCTTGACCAGGGCCTCGTCGGCGTGGGCGTGGCGAAGCGCGTTGTGGAGCGCCTCCTGGACGATCCGGTAGACACCGAGGCGTGCCTCGGGCGATAGCCGTTCCGGTTCGCCGATGACTTCGAGCCGGCACGGCAAACCGGTGCGGTTGATCTGTTGGACGTAGCGATCGATCGCGGCCACCACGCCGAGGTCGTCGAGGTCCGGCGGGCGCAGGGCGAAGATGACCCCGTGGAGTTCGGCCATCGCCCGTTCGAGCAGATCTCCCACGGTGGCGAGTCCTTCGTCGCGCGCCCCGTTGCCGTCGCCGTGCCCGTTCATCTCCGCGTCGGCGGTACCGTTCGACAGTGTCACGGCCCGCGCCTGGTAGAGCGCGCCGGTGATCAGGGGGGAGACCGCGTCGTGGATGTCGCCCGCGATTCGCCGCCGCTCGTCCTCCTGCAAGCGAACCGTGCGCCGGAGCAAGTCGCGCAGCAATTCCGCCTGGCGCGCGACCTCTTCGCGCGCGGTTTCGGTGTCGCTCACCTGCCGCGTGAGGCGGTAGGCCATGTCGCGGATCGCGGCGCTGAGGCTGGCGACCTCGCCGCGGCCCACCGGCTGCAACGGCTCGTCGAGGTGACCGCCGGCGACCTCCTTGGCCTGCCGGGTCAACTGGCGAAGCGGGCGTGCCGTCATCTCCCCGAAGAGCACCGCCAGCGCCAGCGTCAGCGTGACGGCGGCGGCGAGGGCGATCAAACCGCGCTGCAACAGGTTCCGATTCGGCAGGTAGGCGGTCGGCGAGGGGCTGGTCACCAGCACGGCCCACCTGGCGCCTTCGAAGGCGACCGGGGCAACCACGGCCAGGCGCTCGTCCCCGTTCGCGTCGCGGTAGGCGTGGCGGGAGCGCTTGCCGGCGATCGCCTCCGCGATCGGCCCGGCCAGTTTGTCGCTGAGGTTGGTGCTCTGCGGTTCGGTCCCCGATTGGTCGACGATGATCGTGCCGTCGTCGGAGACGATGGTGATCGTCGTCTCGCTCCCGAGTTCGGAGGCCGGGGAGAAGGCGCGGCGAAGGCGCTCGACGTCGAGGAAGGCGCCGACCGCCCCGATCGGTTTGCCTTCGACCGGTTGGGCGGCGGAGGTGTCGTCGGCGTTGGGGAGGACCGCCGCGACGAGGGCGACGACGCGGACGTTGTCGCTGTTGGGCACGTTCATCGTGTTGGAGACACCGGTGACGCCGGCGGTGAGGGCGTTGTCCGTCACCGTCTTCAGGGTGATGTTGTCGAGCAACGGCGCGGGGTCGATGCTGTAGGAGGTGACGGGACGGCCGTCGGACCCGAGGAGAAAGAGACCTTTCAGGCTCGAGCGGTATTTCATGGCGTTGATGAAGACCGATTGCGCCCCCTTGATGCTGTCCGCGTTCGCCGCGTTGGCGGACGTCACCGCGGGCTCCTGCGCGAGATCGGTCACCAACATCTGGCTGTCTTCTAACGTCTGCGACAGGGTTTGGGCAACGACGTTGCTGATCGCGATTTCGTTGTCGAGGAGTTGGTCGCGGCTATTGTTGAGACTCTGGTCGAGGACGAAGAGAACAACCGCGAGGAGGGGGAGGAGGCAAGCCGAGGCGGCCGCGACGAAACGCGTGCGCATGGACCATCGCCGCGTCATCCCGCCCCTCCGGTTGCCGAAGCCCTTGTCAAGCCGGGCGCACGCCGTGGATTCATCGAGGCACCAAGGAATCCTCCCTCACAAGCAAAAGACTTGCCATATACAGTGGTGCCGACCACCGTATCCATCCGTATCAACATATGCCGAATTGCCCACACGGTGCGCCTTGGTGACACCTCACAAATATTACGTCAAGGCATATCCGTTGTGAGGTCGTTGGGGGCAGAGGGTAGGACGGCGGGCACGGCAGACACAAGCTCCGGCCGCAACGAGTCAAACCGGGTTCGTGGCAGCGCGGTCCGCGCGTAAGACCTGATTTGAGGTGGCGTTATGCAGGCCGCGATCCGCGCTGCGCTCGCCGGCGGCGACGTGTGCGCAGGTGGGGATGCCGGAATCGCCCCAGGGCACCGCGGTTCGCGACGCGACCGGTCGTGCGCGTCAGCCGGTCGACGACGCCGAGGATGTCGTCGACGTCGAACGGCTTGGGGACGAAGCGGACGTAGGGGAGATCGACGTCGGCCTTCACCGCGCTCATCAACACGGCCGGGGCGCGGACGCCGCGGTCCCGCAGACGGCGGACGAGAGAGACGCCGTCGAGCCGGGGCATCGTCACGTCGGAGAGGATGAGATCGGGTCGCTCCCGTTCCGCCGCAGCCAGGGCGGCGAGCCCGTCGTAGGCGCGATTGACGCGATACCCCTCCTCTTCGAGGAGGTCGCCGAGGAGATCACAAATCGGTCGCTCGTCGTCGACCACGAGGATCACTGGGTCCCGCTTCACGATGCGTTCGTTTTCATACCCGGCATACGTCAGCATGGTCCGGTCTCCTACGGTCAACGACCGAGGGATTCACCGCAATCTTGATGCCATGCGCGAAGCAGGCTTCGTGCGCGATCCAGACAACGTCCGAATTCCGCGTTTCCGCGCTCGCTCAGTGAGCCGTTGACTCTTCAACGAGGTGGAACGGGTTCTGCACAGGATCGGCGGGGAGGAGGTTTCGCGATGAATCCGACGACACGTCGTGTCAACACCGTTGCCGACGGGTGCGCGGTAAGACGGCCGCGCTCGCCTCATGTCGATCGGATGCAACGCCACCGTGTCGGGATCGATTTCTTTATCGGCTTAACCGTCGCGTTACCGCTCGCCCTCATGCTGTGGGCGGTCGTTGCCTGGTTGATCTGGCACCTCGCGCGTTGACCCACCAAAACGCAGGTTTGCAAAGCCCCTGGGAATCGTGGCAACGGAGAACCGCGGGTGCCGGCGAGGAACCGGCACCCGCGGTGGCACGGTGCTCAGGCCTGGAGATGTGCTTCCAGGAACCAGAGACTCTTGTCGGTTTCGCGCGAGACCTCGGTGAACATGTCGGCGGTCGATTGGTCCTCGGCCTCGGTGGCGGTGTCGATCGCCCGGCGGGTCGAGGCGGCGTAGGCAGCGTAGCGCTCGACCAGGGCGCGGACGTGCTCGGGGCCGTCGACGGCGTCGGTCGGGTATTCGGGGAGGGTCGAATTCGCCGCCGCCATCCTCGCGGTGCCGGTGGCAAAGCCGCCGAGGGCGGTGGCGCGCTCGGCGATCAGGTCGACGTGCTCCAGGACCTCCGCCGCGAGCGAATCGAAGAGCAGGTGGAGTTGGTAAAAATCCTTGCCTTTGACATTCCAATGCGCCTGCTTCGTCTGGCTGTAGAGATCGAAACTGTCGGCTAGTTGCTGATTGCAGAGCTCGATCATCTTTGTCCGGGTCTCGGTCGGAAGATCGATGCTCGTCGGGAAGGTGGTCGGACGGGTCTTGGTCGCTGCCATAAACGTTCTCCTCGCCGTGGCGTGATCCTGTCCGGTGTCGCAACCGGCCGATCGATAGGAAAGCATGATGAGGGCCAACGCGACCACGTGGCATCACCGACCCTGTTCGGACTTCGCGACGGCGCTCCCCCGCCAAAGGGCCGCGCAGGCCAGGGCGGCGGCACCCGCGACCGCGGCCATGACCCGCCAACTCTCGTGGAAGGCGCCGATGACGTCGCCGCCGGCGTTGTCGAGGAAGACGATCAAGAGCGAGACTCCGAGCACCGTGCCGATCTGACGGGCCATCGTCACCACCGCGCTGCCGGTGGCGAACCGCTGGGGCGGCAGCGACCGGGTGGCCGTCGTCAGGAGAACCGGCAGGGCGAACGCGAACCCGAGACCGGCGACGAGCAGACCCGGCAGGAGATCGGCGGCGTAGTCGCGTTGAAGGCCGAGATTGGCGGACCAGAAGATGCCGCCGGCGGCGAAGAGGAGCGTCCCGAGGACCGCTACCTGTGCCGATCCCCACCGTCGTGCCAGCGCCTGGCCGCGGGTCGCGATCAGCGACACGACCAGCGGACCCGGACTGATCGCCAATCCCGTGCGCAGCGCCGAGTATCCCCAAACGCCGCTCATGAATTGGACCAGACTCAGCAGCATGATCGCGAAGGCCGCGTTGAAGAGGAGCGCGGCGACCGTCGCGGTTGCGAACGAGCGGACGCGCAGCAGGGCCGGTTCGACGATCGGGCTGGGATGGCGGGCGGAGCGCCAGGCGAACCCGGCGGCAAAGGCGACGGCGGCGGCGAACGCCCCGACGATCCGGGCCGATCCCCAGCCCCAATCGGGTCCCTCGACCAGCCCGAGCGCCAGGGCGGCGATGGCCGCGGTCAGGAAGAGCGCGCCGAGCAGGTCGGGACGCCGGTCGCTGGCGTCGTTGCGGTGTTCACGCAAGACGCGGGCGGCCACGAGCGAGGAGACGACGCCGATCGGCACGTTGACGAGAAAGACCCAGCGCCAACTGGCCGAGACGAGGAGACCGCCGATCGTCGGTCCGGCCGCCGCGGCCATCGCCCCGACCGCGGTCCAGATCCCGATCGCCCAGGGGCGACGCTCCGCGGGAACGGCGTTGAGCAGGAGGGCGAGCGAGGTCGGGGTCAGTGCCGCCGCGCCGGCGGCCTGGAGGACGCGCGCGGCGACGAGGGTGACCGGTCCGGTCGCGGCGGCGCAGAGCGCGGAGGCGACGGTGAAGAGGATCAGACCGAAAAGAAACCCGCGCTTTTGGCCGGACCGATCGGCGAGCCGCCCGGCGGGGACCAGGAGCGCGGCGAAGACGATCGCGTAGCCGTTGAGGATCCAGGAGAGTCCGGAGAGACTGGTGCCGGCGAAATCGCGTTGGATCGCGGGGAAGGCGACGTTGACGATGAAGAGGTCGAGGATCGTCATGAAGATGCCGATCGAGACGACGGCGATGGTCAGACCGACGGCCGGCGCCGCCGTCGAGACCCTCACCTCGGTCCGAGGAATGGTTGACGTCGAGGTCCCGCGCCCGAGGGCGCTCCGCATATTCACGTCCTTAACTCCTGGCGAGACCACCGTCGCGGACACACGCCTCCCCGAACCGGGGTTCGCCCGCGGCGCCGGTCTCGTGGTAGAATAGTATCATGAAGATACTATCTTGAAGATAGTAATACCGTCAAGGCTGTGGAGGCGGCGATGGCGAGAACGAAGACCTACGGGCACTATTGCGCGGCGGCGCGCGCATTGGAGATGGTCGGCGAGAAGTGGGCGTTGCTGGCGGTGCGCGACCTGTTGCAAGGGCCGGCCCGCTTCAGCGACCTCTTGCGGTCGTTGGGGGGGATCACGCCCAAGTTGTTGACGGTGCGCCTGCGCGACCTCGAAGCGGCCGGCGTGGTGGAACGCGACGAAGAAGAGGGACGGCGGGAGGTCTGGTACCGGCTCACGCCGGCGGGAGAGGAGCTGCGGCCGGTGATCGAGGCGCTCCTCGTCTGGGGCCTCGACCACGCGGCGGCTCCCGCGCCCGGCGAGCGCGTCGATCCCCAACGCGCGGCGCGGTCGGCGGCGACGCTGCTCAACCACCGCCGGGTGCGCCCGTCGCAACCGACGGTCTGGTCACTCCGCTTCGGTGAGGACCCCGGGACCTCGCTGCGCTTCGACGGCGAGCGGTGGTCGGTCGTGCGGGGGGAGCAGGAATCGCCCGCCGATCTGACGATCGGCACGACGCCGGACGTGTGGGTGGCGATGATCCGGGCGCAGGGGACCCAGCGCGCCGCCGAACTCGCGCGGATGCACCTCGTGGGCGAACCGGCGCGGATCGCGGAGTTTCGCCGCTTGCTGCTGGCCGCGGTGCGGTGAGCGCGGATCACTCACGAATGCGGCCACCCGCACCGCCATTCCGACGGCAAATCCGACGACACGGCCAAAGCAAGACGCCGACGAGCTGGGGGCCGAAGCCCTTACCCCGGTCGGCGTCTGCTCCGTCTCGCGCCTCCCGGCCCGAGGGCCGTTCCGCGTCCGACGTGCCGCTACTCTACACCCGTACGTACGCTGTGTCAAGGGGTCACAGGGGGCAATTTCGGTGCGGCCGTGCGGACACTCGGCGGCGTCTCACCGCCTGCCCCGCCGTCTTCGGCGGAGGATCAGGCCGGCACGACGTTCTGGTTCATCCGGAAGAGGTTGTTCGGGTCCCAGGTGCGCTTGGTGGCGGCGAGGCGCGCGTAGTTGTCGCGGTAGGTCGCCTTGATCCGGTCCTGGCCCTCGTCCATCAGGAAGTTGACGTAGGCGCCGCCGGCCGAGTGGGGTCGGAGGGCCGACCAGTAGTCGCGCACCCAGGCGGTGTGGGCGGGCATGTTGGCCGCCTCGGTGTCGATCCCGGCGATGATGTGGACGAACTTCACGTCGCGGTAGCTGAAGGCCGTGTCGCCGGCCGCCACGTTCTGGACGGCGCCGTTCAGCGGGTAGAGGTGCATCAACGATAGGAAGTTCGGCACGCGCGGTCCGTACTCCTCGTGGACGGCGATCGCCGCGTCGGTCAGCTCGCGGTCGAAGTCCGCTTTCCAGTAGTGCTGGAGACCAGCCGGCAGCAGCGCGTCGAACAGGCTGTTGAGGGCCGGATACGGCATCTCCCCCATCAGGTCGAGCGCGACCGGCGCCGCCTCGCGGATCGGTTTCACCGCCGCTTCCGCCTGATCGAGGGGACCGGTCCAGCAGACGACGATGGCGCAGGCGATGGCGCCGTGCAGGTGCTCCGGCACGAAGGGGGCCGGTGGGGCGATGTGGAAACCGAAGAAGGCGCTCATTTCCGGCGGCGCCTCGGCGATGAAGTCGCGATAGAAGCGCATGACGTCGCCGGCGCGGTCGGCCGGGTAGAAGATCGGACCACCGAAGATGGTGTCGACGGGATGGAGATTGAATTGGAACGAGGTGACGACGCCGAAGTTGCCGCCGCCGCCGCGCAGCGCCCAGAACAGATCCGGGTTCTCCGACGCGCTCGCCGTCACGAGTCGACCGTCGGCGGTGACGACGTTGGCCGAGCGGAGGTTGTCGGAGGTGAGACCGTACCGGCGGGTCAGGTAGCCGAAACCGCCGCCGAGGGTCAGACCGCCGACCCCGGTCGTCGAGATGACGCCGCTGGGGGTGGCGAGACCGAACTCGTGGGTGGCGCGATCGACGTCGCCCCAGGTCGCCCCACCCTCGACCCAGGCCGACTTGTTCCGGGGATTGACCTGGATGTTGCGCATGCTCGACAGGTCGAGCACGATGCCCCCGTCGTTGGTCCCGAAACCGGTGACGTTGTGCCCGCCGCCGCGGACCGAAAAGGGGAGGCCGGCATCGCCGGCAAAGGCGACGGTCGTGGCGACGTCGGTCGCGTTGGCCGGGCGGACGATCAGCTTCGGGCGCCGGTCGTGCATGGCGTTGTAGACCTTGCGGACCTCGTCGTAGGCGTCGTCGCCCGGTTGGATCACCTGGCCGCGAATCCCGGATGCGAACCGTTGAACGGCGGATTCCGACGTGGACGACGGAGAAAAGGTCGCGGTCATCGAATTTCCTTCCTTTCGGAGACAACAAAGAGGACTCTACGCTCGACGTGTGGACCCCAGAACCACGGCAGGTGGTGGGATTGCCAACACGGTTGCCCGGCGCAGGCGGTTACGACGTCGGCGTACCGGACACGCATTCAACGAGGGGGAGAGTCGGGTCGACGAGACCGGCCAACACGACCACCGTCGGCTCGGTGCCCCGATTGAACGCTTGGTGGACCATGTCCTTCGGTTCGACGAACCAATCGCCCGGATTGAGGGTGACCGGAACGCCCTTGGTCATGGCCTCGCTGGCGGCGGGCGTGGAACCGGAGGCGGCCCGCATGACGTCCATCGGCATGTCGTTCAGTTGGGTGAGTTCGAAGGTGCCGGATTCGATGCTCACGACCAAGGTGCCCGGATGGGTGTGCGCGGCGAAGCCGCCGCCGGGGGCGATGGTGATGCGGACCAGCACGAGGACTTGACCCGAGGCGTCGGTCGGCATCCCCTGGCCGAGCGGTTGGACGGTGACACCGGTTGTGCACGGCAAGTCGAGGGGCTGACCCTCTTGGGCGCTGGCGCGAGCCGGACCGCTCGCGATGAAACCGAGACCGAGGACAAAGGAAGCCAGGATGAAGATACTCCGCCGCATGAATGACTCCTTTCGAACGTCTTAGGGGGACGATTCCCGGCCACCTGCCGTTGACCGCACCGCCAAGATAGCGGTGCGACGTGGAGTCGACATCGCCAGAATTGCGCAGTTCTTTCCCAGGCCGGGCAACCGCGGCGGCGCGTCGTCTGCGCAGAATTGCGCAACGGTCCGCTCGGTTCCCCACCAATGGCGACGCCGGCGACGAGCGGCAAGCGCCCCCCGCCTCGTCCGCAGGCGAAAGCCCGATTGATCGCGGTCGTCGCAAGGATTGGCCGGGGTTGCCCTTCCGCCCCTCGGCGGGATGAAGCAATCGGGCGTCTTCAGGTGTGGCTCTCTCCGCGTGCCGGCTCAGGTGAGACCGTGCTCGACCGCGAAGCGGGTGGCGGCGGCCCGCGAGGGGACGTCGAGTTTGTTGTAGATCGAGCGCAGGTGCTGACTCACGGTGCGAGGACTGATGTAGAGACGGCCCGCGACCTCGGCGTCGGTCAGCCCCTTGGCGACGAGTTGCAGAACTTCGACCTCGCGGTGGGTCAGACCGAGGGGGTACGACTCGACCGCGTGACCGGTCAGTACGGCGGCCAAGGATGCGACACGGTCGGCTGTCGGCGTCGCACCCAGCGACGTGCAGATCGCGCGCACCTCGGCCAGCAGGGCGTCGGCCTCGGCGCGCCGGTCCGTTTTCACTCGCAACTCGGCGATGGCGAGCAAGGTCAACGCGCGCTCGTAGGGGGCGGCGCAGTCGTCGGCGAGGGCGAGCGAGGCGACCAGGTGACGCTCCGCGCCCGCCGCGCTCCCGAGATCGGTCGCCAGGATGCCGAGGAGGCGGTCTGCCGAGAGCAGCGCCAGCGGTTGGCGCGGGTCTGCGGCCAGGGTGCGGGCGGCGGCGGCGCACAAGCGGGCGTGATCGGGGTCGCCGGCGGCGCGGTGCCAGCGCGCCCAGAGGAGGTCGCCGTCGGCCCGGCCGAGGACGCCGCCGCTCCAGGCGAGCCAGCGGTCGTGCGCCTCCAGCCAGTCGCGGGCGAGGGGGAGGTCGCCGTCGTCGATGGCGGCGTCGGCGGCGAGGCGTTGGAGGAAGAGTGCCTCCTGGTGGATGGGGCCGCCCGGCGGCGTGTGCGGGCCTTCGGGGAGGAGGGCGGCGACCTGCGCCCGGACGACGTCGGTATCGCCCCGCCGGTAGGCGACGTAGGCGAGGGTATCGGTCAGTTCGCGGCGGAGCAGCGCGTTCCCCGGTAGCGGTGTCTCCTCGACGATCCGCATCGCCTCGTCCCACCCGCCGTCGATCGCCAGGCAACTGAGGCGGCCGAGCGTCGGCATGACCCCGGACGAGAAGGCGCCGCCCGCGCGCTGCAACGCCAATTCCGCCGCGGTCGCCAACCGCCGGCGCTCGGCCGGGTGATCGGTCAGGTAGGGAATAGCCACGTCGCGCACTTCGGTGAGCAACGAGAAGGCGATCACCCCGTGGTGATCGAGCACGTCGTAGGTTTCGCGCGCCCGCACGAACGCCTGGCGGGCCTGATCGGGTCGACCGAGCCAGGCATGGGCGCAGCCGAGACCGTGGTAGGCGTGCCCGGTGGCGGAGCGGACGAGCCCGCCGGGGTTGCCGACGGTCTCCGCCACGGCGACGAAGTCTTCGCCGATCCGCACCGCGTCGGCGAGGCGACCGGCGAGGGCGGGAAACCAGACCATCGACGCGCGGCGATGGTGGATACCCCGCGCGCGGAGTGCCGCCTCGCCTTCGTTGGTCCCGGTCGCCCGATCGGACCGTTCGGCGGGCAGCGCGTCGGCGAGCCAGAGTTCGGTCGGGCCGAACGGCACCTCGTCGGGGTCGGTGCGCGCCTCGTGCAAGGCGACACCCTCCTCGATCAGTTGCACGCCGCGCGCGAGATCGTCGGCATAGCAGTGGAGGAGACCGCGCGAATAGTGCGCGTCGGCGCGAAGGAACTCGTCGCCGACGCGCTGGGCCAAGCGCTCGGCCTCTTCGGCGTCGGCAATTGCGTCGCCGGGGCTCGACATGCGCCGCAGTCGGGCGATGCGGAGCAGGAGCCAGCCGCGCATGCGCTCCTTGCCGGCAACCCCCGCGAGGAGGTGGGCCGCGGCCGTGAACCGGTCGATCGCGGTCAACCAGGCGTAGGCACGCTGCGCACGTTCGCCGGCGCGGATCAGCCACTCGACCGCGGCCGGATCACCGGCTTCTTGGAGGTGGAAGGCGACCGCGTCGGGGTCGGGGTTGGCGCCGGCGGCCAGGACCGCCGCGACTTGCCGGTGCCAGATGCGCCGCCGTGGCGGCAGCACCCCCTCGTAGAGCGCCTCGCGGGTGAGGGCGTGGACGAAGCGGACGCGGGTGCCGTCGTGGGTGGCCTCCAGAAGGTGGGCCTCGACCGCCTGCTCGACGATCGCCAGCAACTCCTCGTCGCCCAACCCCGCGACCGTCTCCCAGAGGTCGAGGGCGACATCCTGTCCGATCACGGCCGCGATCGCGAGCGGCTGACGCGTCTCCTCGCCGAGGCGCGCCACGCGGCCGTCGATCACCTGGAGGAGGAGCGACGGCATCACGACCCGGTCAAGTTCAGCCAGGGTCCAACCGGTGTCGGTGGGGCGCAGGCGAAGTTCCTCCTGGAGCGCCCGCAGCAATTCGGTCGCGAAGAGGGGATTGCCTTCGGCGTGGCGCTCCAGGTATTCGACGAGACGGGCGGTGTCGTCTGGCGGCAGCGCGAAGCGGCCGGCGACCAGGGCGCCGAGCGCGTCGCCGTCGAGTCGACGGAGGTCCAGGCGGAGACCGCCGGCTTCGCGGACGAGCGCCGGTAGCTGTTGGTAGAAGGGATGGCGGCGGGTCAGCTCGTCGACCCGGTAAGTGGCGACGAGGAGGAGCGGCAGCGCCCCGATGTGCGGCGCGATGTGGCGAAGCAGTTCCAGGCTGGCCGGATCGGCCCAATGCAGGTCTTCGAGCACGATGACGGCCGGTCGCGTCGCGGCGAGGGCGGCGACGAACCCGCGGACCTCGGCGAAGAGCGCGGCTTGACTGGTGATGCCCGTCAGCGTGCCACCGGCGAAGGTGGCCGGCGGCGGCGGCAAGGTGTCGGTCGGGCGGTAACCCGCGACGAGGTCGAGCCAGGGGCCGTAGGGTGGGGTGTTCGTCAGGTCGAAACAGTGACCGGCGAGGACGGTCGCACCGCGCGCGGTCGCTTCCCGCGCGATGTCGTTCGCCAGCGTCGTCTTGCCGATCCCCGCCTCCCCGCCGAGGAGGATGAGGCGACCGTTACCGCCGATCGCCGCGGCCAGCTCCTCGCGCAGGAAAACCTGTTCCCGCGCGCGGCCAACCACCAACGGCGTGCCGTGAGCAACCGTGCGGGATGGCCGATCCGACTGACGATCCACCGAGACTCACACCACCTTTGGCCGTCGCCGACGGTCTTGCGCAACGACCGGACGTCATTTCGCAGAGCGAATAGTAGGTCAGCGCAGGCGGCTCGTGCGGATGACGTAGAGGGATACGTAGTTGGACCGAGCCGAGCCGGAACCAATTGGGTGATTCGACCGATGCGTGGCACCTTCGAGGAGGCCAAGATGGGTTCATCGCTCAGGCGGGCGAATGGGTAATAAGCAGGATGTGATGTGATATGGCAAAGGCAGTACATGACAACGAACCGGATCGTGCCACAGCGGGTGTTGCGATTGCTACCCGGACGGATCTCGCCCGTCGTCCCGACACCCAACGAGATGGGAGCCGCGGCGGTGCTCCCGTGCTGCTTGCGCGCGACCGGCTGCGCTGGTTCGGGCTCGGCGTCGACGGTCAGGGCGTCGGCGGAGAGGGCGCCGCCGACGACTCGGGTGAATAGCACCGCGCGCCCCGCGGCCCGGGCTGGGCGCCGGAGTCGTGGCGCTCCGAGCGCCCGGTCTGATCGATAGAGGCTACGCGAGGTCGACGTCGAGTTGGGAGGCGAGGAAACAACCGAGGTCGGCGGCTTCCTCGACGCGTTTGCCGATCGGTTTGCCGACGCCGTGACCGGCGGCGGTCTCGGCCCGGAGCAAGATCGGGCGGTCGTCGTCGGCAGTCGCCCACTGGAGCAGGGCGGTCATCTTCCGCGCGTGCAAGGGGTCGACCCGGCTGTCTTGTTCGGCGGTGGTCAGGAGGACGGCGGGGTAGCGCGTCCCGCAGGCGACGTGGTGGTACGGTGAGTAGGCGTGGAGCCAGCGGAACGCCGCCGGGTCGTCGGCCGAACCGTATTCGGGGATCCAGAGTTTGGCGATGCTGAAGTGGTGGTAGCGGACCATGTCGAGCAGCGGCACGGCGCAGTAGACGGCTCGGAAGAGGTCGGGGCGTTGGGTCAGCGCGGCGCCGACGAGGAGACCGCCGTTGCTGCCGCCGTAAATGGCGAGGCGATCGGGATTCGTGTACCCCTCGCCGATCAGCCATTCGGCGGCGGCGATGAAGTCGTCGAAGACGTTCTGCTTGTTGCCGAGCATGCCGGCGCGGTGCCACGTCTCGCCGTACTCGCCGCCGCCGCGCAGGTTCGCCACGGCCATCAAACCGCCGCGCTCGATCCAATCGAAGAAGAACGGTCGAAAGTCGGGTGTGCGCGGGATGTTGAATCCCCCATAGCCGTCGAGAACCGTCGGCGTCGTGCCGTCTCTTGGTGCGCCCTTGCGGCCGACGAGGAACATCGAAATCGCGGTGCCGTCCTTCGACGGGTACCGCACCTGCCGAACGTCGATCGTTGCCGGATCGAGCCCGGCCGTAGCGGCGACGGGGGCCAGCGGGGTCCGCTCTCCGGTCGCCGCGGTGAAGGCGAAGGCGCACGGCGGGATCGCGAAGGACGCGAAGCCCGCGACCACGATGGGGTTGCCGGGTCCGCCGTCGAGCCCGTGTACGGTGCCCAGCGTCGGCAGCGGCAGCTCGGCGAGCGGTTCGCCGGACAGGGAAAACGCCCTGAGACGTGAGATGGCCGACGCCAACTCGTGGGTCACGATCCTGCCGTCGGCGAGCACGAACTGCTCCAGGACGGCGTCGTCGCGCGCGGGCACTACGGTGGTCCAATCTGGGAGCGCGGGAGCCGTGGGATCGACCGCGACGATGCGACCGTTGGCGGCGTCGAGATTGGTCCGCAAATAGAGGCGGTCGGCGGTTGGGATGGGGTTGTCGAAGCGGGCGTCGAGCCCGGTGGCCACCGGTGTCCAATCCGGCTTCTCCGCGTGAAGGTCGCGCAGGAAAACCTCGCTGCGTACCCAGCCCTGGGCGGCGATGGCGACCAGCCAGCGCCCATCCGCGGAGATCTCCAGTTGCAGCATGTCTTGCGGCGACCGCCCCTCGCCGAAGACCTTCGGATCGGCGTTCGGGTCGGCGCCGAGGGCGTGGAAGAACGCGTGGCTGTTGTAGTGCTCCTGACCCGGGGGGACGATGCCGGGTGTGGGATAGCGCGTGTAGAAGAACCCGCTGTTGTCCGGGAGCCAGGCGACGCTGCTGTAGCGGGTGCGGGCGATCGCGTCCGGCCGCACCCGCCCGGTCGCCGTTTCGACGACGCGGAGGGTGCTCCACTCGTCGCCGTTCTGGGACGTACCGTAGGCGACGAGACTGCCGTCGTGGCAGGGGAACCACCAGTCGAGCGCGGTCAGTCCGTCGGCATCGAGTTGGTTGGGATCGACCAGGGCGCACTCGGTTCCGTCGAGCCCATCGCGCACGTAGAGCACGGCCTGGTTCTGGTCGCCCTCGCGCTTGAGGTAGAAGAAACGTCGGCCGCGAATGGCGGGCATGTCGACGGTGCCGGCGCGGTACAACTCGGTCAGTCTCGCCTCCAACGCCGCGCGCCCGGGGACGGCGCCGAGGATCGCCTCGGTCCGGGCATTCTGGGCGGCGGTCCAGGCGCGGGTCTCCTCGCTCGTTCCGTCCTCCAGCCAACGGTAGGGATCGGCGATTTCGACGCCGTGAAGAACGTCGACGACGTTGTCGCGACGGGCCGGGGACAACTCCGAAGTGGGCATCGAATGCGACATCCTCCGTTCAATGGTCGCGGCACCCTCAGGGCGGTGGCCCTGGGGTCCGTAACCTTACCCGCTTCGACGGTTGCCGGCGAGCCGACCTCGGGCGACGGCGGAGACGCGTCGGGTGTGGTCGTTGGGCGAATCACCGTGGCGGGATGCTCTGTGGGTGGTTCCCGGGATCGTATTTCGTCTTGGCGTCGACGAGGCGATCGAGGTTCTCGGCGTAGTACGCCTATTGCCCATCCGCGATCCGCCGGTTCGGGAAATTCTGGTCGCTCTCGTTCGGGGTATGGGGCGCGATGGCCGCGCTCGCCTCGTCGGTCCAGGCGATCAGCCCCTCCCCGACGGAGGCGGGCGCGCTGTCTTCCCAGAGGGTTGTCGGCCGCAGCAGCGTCAGCCGGTTGCTCCTCGATCGTCGTCTTGGTGGGTTTGGCGGCGCGCGACACGGGTGGGGAGTGTCGCATCCCGCGCATCTCGTGGTTCCATCGCCTCACCTCCGTCACTCAGCCCGCGTGCTCTCCGAAGATGATGGAACCGGCGACAAGGATCCACTGGTCACCTCGCCTTCCGCGGGGGATGCTAGGTGCAGCAGCCGTTGGCGCAGCAGAACTTGCCGAGCGGGCAGCAGTACGTGCCGCAGCAACGTTCCTCGTCGGTACAGCACACCTCGCCGCAACAGGGGTCGTCACAACAGGTCCCGCCGCAGCAGTATTGAGCGAAGGCGCAACAGGTTGTGCCGCAACAGTGTTGGTCCGTCTCGCAGCAGTGGTCGCCGCAGCAGTCGAACTCGCAGCACGAGCCGTCGGCGCAGCAGCGGCCGGTGCAGGTCTCGCCGCCGGGGCAGGTGACCTGAGGGCAGCAGCCGCCGTCACAACACGTTTCACCGGTGCAGCATTGGCCGTTGCAGCAGACGGTATCGCCGGTGCAGCACGTCTCGCCGCAGCACTTCTCGTCCTGGGTGCAGCATGCGCCGGCGCAGCAGGCGCCGAAGCAGCATTCCCCATCGCAGCAATTGCCGCCCACACAGCACGTGTCGCCGCAGCAGGGGATCGAGCAGACATGCCCGCCGCAGCACTGACCCTTCAGGGTGCAAACGCCGTCGCACCACTCGCCGTGGCAGCACTGGCCGTTCTGGCATTCGCCGTCGCAACAGGTGCCGTCGCAGCACTGTTCCGCGGCGTTGCAGCAGGTCTCCCCGCAAGGCGAGTAGTGGGGTGGGCAACCCAGGTTTTCGCAGATACCGTTGTGGCAGGTTTCCCCCTCGGCGCAGTCGGCGTCGGCGCAGCAGGCGGCGCAGGTGCGGGTCCTGGAGCAGTAGTACTGACCGTCCGGGCAGGGGCAGCGCAGGGTCTCCGGGTCGCAGTCGCCGGCACAACAGGCGAGGCCGGCGCGAACGGCGCGGGCGCCGGTGCGGCAGCGCCGGCCGGGGGCGCGGCAGCCCGCGGCGCGCGTGTGCTGCCCGGCGAGGCCAATCAGCCCGCCGAACGCTGCGCCAGCGAATCCGCGGAGCATTCTACGGCGTGATACTCCAGCAACCAGAGACTTTGTGAATTCATCGAATCGTGCTCCATCCACCGGTTCGCCTTCCTCAGAAACGGCTTTTGGTTGCGGGCGATCCGCCCCTTGATCTGAAGGGGGATCAGCCGACTCCCAGCCACTAGCTGCAAAAGTCGAGATTGAGATTGCCGGAGCACACGCGCGGCGGGAAACCGGAACCCCAGAAGCAACTGGGGCAGGCGAATGGGTTGCAGAGGTCGGGGGCCGCGAAGCAGTTGCTCGGGTCCGTCGAACAAGCGTCGGGATTCTGGGCTCGGCACTGGTCGTTCAGCGTTTCACAATTGTCCTTCGGGCGGCACGCGAGGTGAAGCGGCAGATAGTTGAACTCGTGCTTGCCGAGACTGCTCAGCCAGGTGGCATCTAACGTACCGTCGCCGTTTGTGACGTAGCAACTCATCTCGTGGGTGCCGCAGATCACGTCGCCGAGGAGGGGTTGGCAGGTGCCGTCGCGGCACGATTCTCCTTCGCCGCAGTCGGCGTCGGCGCAGCAAGTGGCGCAGGTGCGGGCGCGGGCGCAATAGTGCTGTCCCTCGGGGCAGGGGCAGCGGTGCGTGTCGGGGTCGCAATCGCCCGTGCAGCAGGCGAGCCCCGCGCGGACGGCGCGGGCGTCGGCGCGGCAGCGCCGGCCGGGGGGCCGGCAGCGGGCGGCGAGGGCGTCCTGCCCGGCGAGGGCGAGGATGGTGCCGGCGGCGGCGGCGGTGACGCCGCGCAGAATCGAACGCCGGGATCCACCAGTCGCAAACATCTTGGCCAACGTTTCGAACCGTGCTTCGTCCATGCCATGTCCTCCCGACGCGTCAGTCGATCTCGGCAAGCGTTTCGTCCAACCAGTCGAAGACCCGTTGGGCGAAGAGGGAAGCGGCGCCGGCTTCGTCGTGTTCGCCCGCACCTTCTTCGTTCGTGAACAGCAGGTACGACTTCGGTGCGGCCAGCGCGTCGTAGAGCGGCTTGGCGTTACCGCCACGGACGTCGTTCTCTCCCTCGCAGATGAGCGTGGGGCACGTGATCCGCTCGGCGAGTCCTTCGATCGTGTACGGGGCCATGGCCTGGACGTAGGCGAGCGGCGTGGTGACGCCGTGGGTGAGCATGCCGCGGTTGATGGCGAAGGCGAAGTTCGGGTTCTGGCGCATCAACTCCTCGATAGCAGGGTTGAGGATCGCGGGATCACCGGTGTCCGCCTGGTCGCGGTAGGCGGGGGGGAGGAGGGCGAGACGGCTGCGCGCGGGGGCGTACTGGGCGGCATCGGCGATCAGGGCGGCGAGCCGGTGCTCACCGGTCGCGGCGCGGGGAGCGAGATAGCCGCCCCAGGAGCGACCCATCAGAGCGATGCGTTTGAGGTCGACCTCGGGGCGTACCCTGAGCCAGTCGACGACCGGGGTGATGACGGCTTCCCAATCGGGACGGAAGACGAGCCCTTGCTCGATGAGTGCCTGTCCCTGGCCGGGGCCGTCGAAACAGAGGCAGGCGTAACCGCGACGGAGCGCGGCAACCGCGCCGGCGAGATAGAGTTCCTCGGCGGTGCCGTCATAGCCGTTGGAAAGGATCAGGACCGGGCGTGGCGTGGCCGAAGCGTCCGGGGCCAGGAAGTAGCCGGGGATCGTCGTCCCGGCGTACGGGATCGCCACCGTCTCGATCGGCCACTCGGCGAGCGCGGCGAATCGCCGGAAGGCATCGCGCTGGCGGGCGTTGGCCTCGACGAAGCGCGGGTCCAGGGGCGGCTTGTACAGAAAGATGCCGGAAGTCCGGAAGTAGGTGACGGCGCGCAGGTAGGCCTCGCGGGCGCTGACCGGGTGCCCCGTGACTTCGCACGCCTCGGCGAAGCCCTCGACCCGCTCGGCCGTCCGCCACCACTCGGCGTGCCAACTCTCCCTGTCGCCTGCTTCGATCCGGCGGATGGTGGCGAAGCACTCGCCGACGTCGGCGCCACCGGACCAGATCGTGTCGAGGGCACGCAAGAACTGACCGTCGAACTCCGGATCGGCAGAGGCGAGCGAGGCAAGACCGACCGGTGGTGCGGGAGAGCCGGCCGCGGAGACCGCCGGCGGTGTGGCGACGCCGAGTGCCGTGGCACAGGCCGCGGCGAGCGTGCTCCGTCGAGAAAGCCGGGTGTCGTTGGAGCAGGCAAGCGCAGCTGAATGCGGGCTCTGCATCGGGTTGATCCTCCGGTGACGCGTAGTTTCGCGATCGCGCGACCTGCGCGATCGCGGAACTACGCGTCGATGTCCCGCAGTTCGAAATTGACGACGCCGTGGATGAAGCGGCCGCCGTGCGTCTCCCCCGGCGAGACGATGCGGACCGGGCTGGCCGCGCCGGTCAGCGGCTGACCGTCCTGCTCCCAGGCGACGAGGACCGGCCGGTTGCCGAAGTTCGGATCGAGCTCGCCGCCGGAGTAGACGACCTGGAAGGCGTCGCTGGCGGTGATGACGACGTAGCGGGTCAGCATGGTCTGGATCGGGCGTTTGTTCGGCACGGGGGTGATGCCGGCCACGGTCAGCAGGTCGTGAAGGCGGACACCGGTGAATGTGTGGTGCTTCTCGACGGCGAGGGTCAGGTAGGAAACGGCGACGGTTTCGGGCGGCAGCCCCAGGTCCAGCAGGTCGGCGACCGTCATCGTCAACGGATGATCGACCAGACCGGTGATGGTGAACGCTTCAGGGGCGGACGGTGGCGCGATCCGCGTTGCGCGGAATGGGCTGGCCGCGCCGGCAGCCGTGGTGTGCGCGAGGGCGACAGCCCCCAATCCGGCGCCGGTGTGGCGGAGGGCGGCGCGGCGGGAGAGGGGCCGGCCGGAGAACAACCGGGTGAGGGGATTGAAGCGGTGGGTGTCCATGGGGTCGCCTCCTTCGATGAATCAACCGAACGCGAGGATCGGGACGGCAGCGGTGGACCGGGCGCCGGGTGCCGACGAGCCGGTGCTTGGCTCGTCCGGTCGGGGGAGCGGCGCCTCGCCGGGTCGCCCGCTCCCACCGGCGGCGTCCGTCCGGTGTTTCGAAGTGGTTGCCGATCACCTCCTCTCGGAGCCGATCGCGGGCAGCGAAGGAGCGGAGCCGCCCCTGCCGCCTCCCGATCGACGTCGATGCCACGCGCCATCGCCCTTCGACGGCCGCGAGGACCTTGGTCAGTGCTTGGTCAAGTCGCGGCGACGTAGAGTGCGATCAGGGCGATCGGGGCGAGGAAGTCGAAATAGAAGACCGGCCCGGCGTTGCCCGGCGCGTGGTTCTTGGCGCGCACGATCTCGCGGGCGTGACCCCAGGCGGCGCCGCCGTAGAAGACCGTGAAGGCAATGATCAGCGGGAGCCAGTAGTCCGGGCCCCGGGAACCGGCCAGCACGGCGGGGACGCCGATCGCGAAGTTGGCCATCCCGACCTCGAACTGGAACGGGCTCCCCACCGGCCAGCCGATGGCCGCGGCGGTGCGGTCGGCGAAGACGACGTGGCCGATCCCGAAGACGATGGCGTTGACGCCGATCAGATAGACCACGGCGTTGCCGAGGAGTTCGCTCGGCCAGCGGTCGGCGCCGTGCCTGGCGACCTGCGCTGCCTGGGCGGCCACGAGGCAGACGAGTCCGAGCCACGGCGGGCGCAGAATCACGAGCCTGCTCATGGACGGTCTCACTTCACGTTGGCGCAGGCACCGGCGGAGCAGTGCTGGTTGGCGCCGCAGACGTGACCGCAGGCCCCGCAGTTGGCGTCGTCGGTCTGCAGGTCGGTCGCGGTTCCGGCGCAGGTGCCGCCGGTGCACACGTCGCCGCAGGTTGCTGGGTTGCCGTCGTCGCAGGCGGTGCCGTCGGGCGCTGCCGGGAAGGTGCACTGGCCGGTGGCAGGGTCGCAGGTGCCGTCGAGGTGGCACGGGTCGGAGCTGGTGCAGAGGAGCGAGCCGCCGCCGATGCAGACCCCGCCGTCGCAGAAGGCGAAGAAGGTGCAAGCGTTGCCGTCGTCGCAGGCGGTGCCGTCCGGTTGCGCCGGGTTGGTGCACGCCCTCGTGCTCGGGTCGCAGACCCCGGCCGCGTGGCATTGGTCCAACGCCGTGCAGAGAGGAATACACGCGCCGCCGCAGAACTGCAGCCCGTTCCCCGCCGGCGCGGCCGGACCGCATTGGTAGCAGAGCCCGGTGCCGTGGGCGGCGTCGCTGGTGCAAGCGTCGGCCTCCGCGCCCGCGAAGCGGTCGTGGCACCAGTGGGCGCAGTCGCTGTTGTCGGCGGCCGCGCGGTCGCTGAGGCGGGCCAGGCCCAGGCCGCCGAGGGCGGACGCGCCGATGACTCGCAGCACACCTCGTCGCGACCGATTTTGTGCGAAGACACGGATCAAATCGTCAAACCTCGCGTCGTCCATTGCGGTGCGACCTCCTCGTGGTCGATGATCCGGAACCGATGGCCGTCAACGCTCCGTCGAGTGCCAGAACCGTTTGGTCGATTTCGGGGCCACAGCCCACTCGGCGACGGCGCACAAGATCGTCCCAAGGCGGACGATGGCGCGCCGCACCCCGTATGCGCGTGGAATCCGCCGGCGGCGCCCTCGTCGGCGGGTCGATCGTCACGGCGTGCGGCGGTAACTGTCGAACGTGGTGGGCGGCTACCTGGCGTCACGTTCGATGGCCGCGAAAGCCGACGATCCAGGTACGGGCAACGCCTCATCGCGCTCGTCACCCAGAGCAGAAGCTCACGGCGTAGCATCTGCCCGGGAACTCCTTCAGGTCGTTCTCGGAATAAAAGCAGCTCGAACACTCTGGAAAGACATCGCCGCAGAGCGTTGGATACGCAATGCAACCTCCTCGACAGAGGTCCGGGAATTTGTCGTTGCAGTCGGCGTTCAAAGTCGGGCACCCGACGGACGGTCGACAGGCGTTAACGGTGACGTTCACGTGATAGCCGTGCTTACCGAGGACGCCGGCGTCAGCGAATTGGCCACCATTGACGTAGGCGCACGTCACCTCGTGATCGCCGCACTCGAGGTCGCCGAGCAGACGTTGGCAAATGCCGTTGTGGCACGTTTCCCCCTCGCCGCAGTCGGCGTCGTCGCAGCAGGCGGCGCAGGTGCGGGCGTGGGGGCAGTAGTGCTGCCCCTCCGGGCAGGGACAGCGGAGGGTTTCGGGGTCGCACTGCCCCGTGCAGCAGCCGTTCCCCGCACGGGCGCCGCGCCCCGCCGCGGCGTGGCAGCGGTCGCCGGGGGCGCGGCAGCGGGCGGCGAGGGCGTCCTGCCCGGCGAGGCCAAGGATGGTTCCGGCGGCGGCGGCGATGAGGCCGCGCACCATTGATCGACGGGACATACCGGATACGCATTGCCGTGTCAGTCGATCGAACACATCGTTATCCATCGAGGAATCCTCCCTGGCAGTGGCGTAGGGGCTGACGTTCGTGGCCGAACCGGCCGACCGGACTGCCGGTTACGCCGACTCGCATCCTTTCCACGTGACCTCGTCGCACCGCTCCTTGCGGCGGATCAGGGAGGGCGGCGACACTCAGACCGACGGCGCCACGGAACCCCGGGCGTCTGCGAGAGCGGTGCCTGCCGCCATGGCGGAAGGCTTTCACCTGCTCGGCGGCGTTCACGCTCATCCGCTTCGTTGAAGTCGTCACGGATCGCGGCCGGAGCGCATGGGCGTCGAGGCGGGGTCATGGATAGATGCAGCTCGAAACGTCGTCGCTCCCCCAATAGGGGGCGGCGGCGAAACAGGCGCGGTAGCAGTGGTTGAACGTGGCGTTGCACTTGTCGTCCAACGTGCCGCAGCCCTCGCTCGGCCGACAGGAGTTCTTTGTGACGGACCAGCGGTAGCCGAATTTCCCCAGGGTCCCTATGTCGATGAAATCCGTAACTTGGCGTTGGAAATCAGGTTGTTGGAAGTAGCAGTGAACCTCGTGGTCGCCGCAGATGATGTCGCCGAGGAGGGGTTGGCAGATGCCGTTGTGGCAGGTCTCCCCCTCGCCGCAGTCGCCATCGTCGCAGCAGGCGGCGCAGGTGCGGCTGCGGCGGCAGTAGTGCTGGCCGTCCGGGCAGGGGCAGCGCAGGGTCTCCGGGTCGCAGTCCCCCGTGCAGCAGGCGTTCCCCGTGCGGGCGGCGTGGGTGCCGACGCGGCAGCGCTGGCCGGGCGGGCGGCAGCGGGCGGCGAGCGCATCCTGCCCCGCGAAGGCGAGAAGGGTGCCCGCGGCGGCCGCGGCAATGCCGCGCAGGATCGTGCGACGGGAAGAACCGGAGACGAATTGCTCGGTCAGTCTGTCGAAATCTGCCCCGTCCAAGCCAGTTTCTCCTTTTCGGTGTTGACGATCGGCGTCGATCGACGTTCAGGAGATCCGCGCGAAGCGGCCAAGCGTTTCGGTGTCGAACCCGATGGTCTGACCGTCCGGGCCGACGAGGAAGGACATCCGCTGGGGTGCCGTCGTCGCCGATTCCCAGCCGAGGGAGAAGACGTCGTAGCCGAAGTGGGTGAGGGTACCGGGGTAGCGGGCGGGACCGGCTTCGAGCCGGAGACCGTCGCCATCGGCGACCACGACGAAGCGGCCGTAGAGATCGTTCTCGTAGGCGCCGGCGTAGCCGTCGAGCGGGAGACTCGTCGGTCCCGGGTCGGCGGGCGCGGTCTCGGGTCGGACCAGGTCCAGCAGTGTTTGCGATTGCCGCCGGATCGCGGTCTGCCAATCCTCGCCGTCATCGCCCAGGGCTTGCGCCAGGACGAAGGCGCGGATCGCTTCCGGCAGCGCGGTCAGGTTGAGGTTGGCGAGCACGGCGACGCCGAGTCCCAGCGCCGGTACGAGCTCGACGACCGAGCGGACACCGGCGAGCGCGCCGCCCTTTTCGATCACCTCGTGGCCGTTGAGGTGAAAGGAGGCCCAGCCGAGGCCGTAACCGAACCCGGCGTGCTCGTCGATCGGGGGGAACTCGGAAAACGTCGGCCGGCCGACCATGCTTGGCCGGAACAGGTCGGCGACCGTTTCGGGGCTCAGGAGCCGGCGCCCGCCGGCTTCTCCGCCGGCGAGGTGCATACGCATCCACGTCGCGAGGTCCGCTGCCGTCGAGACCAGCCCGCCGGCCGCGCAAAAGGCGGAGGAGTCGTCTCGCGGGACGACGCGGACGGCGCCGTCGATTTCGGCGTGGTGGTTCGAAACGTTGCCCTCCCCCGGTGTAACCGCCGTCGCCGGGGAGGAGCGCGTCATGCCGAGGGGGTCGAAGAGGCGGGACTGGATCGCTTGCTCGTACGGCGCGCCGGTCAGGCGCGCCAGGACCTCGCCGGCGGCAAAGTACGCGGGATTCGAGTAGAGCGCTTCGGCCCGGAAACTGGTCGCCGGTTCGATGAACCGTAACCGGCGCAAGATCTCGGGCCGGTCGTACCCGAGCACCCCGAGGAGATCGCCCCGGAACGCCGGGAGTCCGGTACGGTGTGCCAGCAGGTCGCGGATCGTGGCGTAGTGCGTCGCGTAGGGGTCGAAGAGGACGAATTCCGGTAAGTAACGGGCGACCGGATCGTCCCAGCCCAGCCGTCCCTCGTCGACGAGGCTGGCGAGTCCGGCCGCGGTGAACGGTTTGGAGTTCGAGGCGAGCTGGAAAACCGTGTGCTCGTCGACGGGGTCCCTGCCGCCGGTCGAGCGCACCCCGTAACCGCGCGCGAGTGCGACCCCACCGGCCAGGACGACGGCGACGGCCGCGCCGGGCACGCGGTAGGTGGCCATCGCGCGACGCACGAAGTCGTCGATCGCGGCAACGTCGATTCCGGCCGCCGCCGACGACGTGGTAGCCTGAGCGCCGGTGACTCCTCGCGAAGCGACTCCCGCGAGTCCGGACAGACCGACGGCAAGAGCCGCGCGGGTTGCGAACCGGCGAGAAAAACGGCGCCCGCCCGCCGGTGGGCACTCGACCGTGTGCTTGGTGGCAGCCACGCTCATCTGTTCTTCCTCAGCGACGCACACTATTGCGAGAATGCTGGCGATCGGAATGACCCGCGCCGGAAGAGTCGATTGCAGTCGACGCCGAGAGCATGACCGGAAGGTCCCGCCGGCGCATCCGCAAGACATACGCGTTTTCGACGAGCAAATTGCCTCGACGCCCCCGCAAAAACTACGGGGGTCACCGCGCGTGGCGGTGCGGAGACTCGACTCGGTCAGCAGATGCCGGTGCGGACGGCGATGGCCGCCGCCTCGCGCCGCGAGGCGGCACCCAACTTGGTGAGGATTGCGGTGACGTGACCGCCCACCGTGCGGGGGCTGAGGAAGAGTTCGGCGGCGATCTCGCGGTCGGTGCGTCGCTCGACGATCAAGCGCAACACATCCAACTCGCGCGGGGTTAGCCCGAAGCGGGCGGTCGCCGCGGAAACCGGCGGCGCGACGGGAGGCTCGACCGCCATCGCTTCCGCCAGCGCGTCGTCGAGGCGCAAGAGCCGGCCCGCGCCGCGAGCGCCGGCAAACGCCGCCTCTCCCATCGCCTCCGCGGCGATTTTCACGGCGCGATCGAGATCCGCCCGGTCACCGGGGAAGGGGAGGAGGATCGCGCTACCGGCCGCGCCCGCCAGCGCTTCCGCCGCACCGAGCAGCCGCGCCGCCGGTTCCGGCCGGTGCGCTTGCGCCGCCGTGATCGCCACCCCCGCCAGCGCCTGGGCCAGCGTCCACCACTCCTCGTGCGCCGCCGCGTGGTGGAGGCATGCCCGGAACTGGCCGAGCGCCTTCGCCAGGTCTCCCTGGTCGCGGGAGATTTGCGCCGCGATCAGGAGCGAGTTGCCCGTGCCCCAGGCGAAACCGACGTTCCGTTGCAGGGTAAGCGCCTCCTGCACACGCTCTTCGGCCGCGCTCAGCCGTTCCATTCCGCGCGCCGTCAAGGCGAGATTGCTCAGGATCCAGCTCAACAACGCCGAGGCCAATGCGCGATCGCCGATCGCCTCGGTCCAGTCGGCAGCTTGCTGGAATCGCTCCTCGGCCAGCGCAAAGTCACCCTGGACGTTGGAGACGCTGCCCATTCCCAACAACGCGAACGCGCTCTCGAGCGCATCGCCGAGGTCGCGGGCCAGGGCGAACGCCTCGGCGTAGGTGGCCTCGGCCCGGACCCAGTCGCCGCCGTAGCTGACCATCCGGGCAACGCCGACCAGGGCTTTAGCCCGGGCGGCGGTCGGTACCACGCCGTCGATCGCGGTGGCGCGTTCGAGCCAGGTCCGCCCCTCCTGAAAGTGGCCATGGACGAACCAGAACCAGCGCAATGACGCGGCAAGTCGGACCAGGCCGTCGACGTCGTCTGAAGCGTCAAACCATTCGAGCGCCGCGCGCAGGTTGCCGTGCTCGGTCTCCAGCGGGCCGAACGCCTGCTCCTCGATCGGGACAAAGACGGCACGTTCGTACCGTTCGGCCAGGGACAGGAAATGGGCGGCATGGGCATCGCGGGCGCCCGCCGCCTCGCCGTTGGCCACCAGTTGTTCGGCAGCGAATTCGCGAACGGTTTCGAGCATGCGGTACCGGGGCGCGGCACCCGGAAGTGGTTCCCGCGCCACGAGGCTCTGGTCGACGAGGGAGGCGATGCCGTCGAACACGGAGGGGACAGGGGACAGGGGGCGGGGGTCAGGAGCACGTTCCGTTGCTGACCCCCGCCCCCTGTCCCCTGTCCCCGGCGGCCCGCAGACCGCCTCCGCCGTCTCCAGCGTGAACCCGCCGGTGAAAGCGGACAACCGGCGAAACAGGGACCGCTCGGCGGGGGCGAGGAGGTCGTAGCTCCAGGCGATGGCGTCGCGCATCGTGCGAAGTCGCGCCGGGGCATCGCGGCGACCACCGGTCAGCAGGGGCAAACGCGGTTCGAGCCTGGTCAGCAGGGTCGCCGGCGGCAACGTCTTCGCGCGCGCTGCCGCGAGCTCGATCGCCAGCGGCAACCCGTCGAGTTGGTGACAGATCGTGGCCACGGTCCTCGCCGTCGAGGCATCGACGACGAATGCCGGATCGACGGCCCGTGCCCGCTCGACGAACAGGTGGCCCGCTCCGGAGGCGAGGACCTCCGCCGGCGTGGACGAGTCTGGGGATGCGGGGAGACGCAGCGGCGGGACCGGCCACTCCCATTCCCCCGCGATCCGCAGCGGCATCCGGCTCGTCGCCAGCGCCTTCAGGTCCGGCGCCGCGGCGAGGAGGCCGGCGACGCGCTCGGCGGCGCTTATGACGTGCTCGAAGTTATCGAGCACCAACAAGAGCTGCTTGTTCCCCAGCACGGCGCGCAGCCGGGCGCCGATGTCGTCGCCGGCCGTGCGGTGGACGCCGAGGGCGCCCGCGATTGCCGAGTCGAGGAGGTCCGGCCGGAGGATCGCGGTCAGGTCGACGAACGCGGTGCCGTCGACGAAGTCGCCGGCGAACTCGCGCGCGAGTTGCAACGCAAGACGGGTCTTGCCGATGCCACCGGGGCCGGTCAGCGTCAGCAGCCGGAGATCGGGACGACGCACCAGGGCGGCGAGCGCCGCGATCTCGTCCTCCCGGCCGATGAGCGGTGTGAGCGGAATCGGGATCGGCGGCCGGCCCGCCATCGGACGAGCGATCGGCATCACCACCGGAGCCGGCGGCAGCGGCCGTGGCGACGGGGGGGCGGGACCGTCACCGAAGGCCGCGTAGCGTTCGAGGGCCGACCGGCTGATGCGGAAGGAGCCGCCACGTTTGATCGCCGGCAGTTCGCCGCGGAGGATGGCACGGCGGATCGTCCGCTCACTGACGCCAAGCGCGGCGGCGGCCTCCCGCGCGGACAAGACGCCACCGGTGCCGGACGATGTCGATGTCCGGTCGTGTCCGGTCTTGTCCAATTGGCTCTGCCGCTCACTCATCGCCAGAGAAGCATGCGTGATGGTGATGCGGGCCGCGACCACGCGGGCCACCCGCATCATACCCGACATCGATCCGCGCGATGACGGTCGGGGTAGGCGACGAAACCCCGGTCACGGATGGTGCTCGCCTGACGTTCGCCGGCAAGTACTCCAACATGCGCGGAATCCAACCCGTGGTCGTTCGTCGCCGGCGGAAGACGAGTCGACCCAGCAAAGCGTGGCACGACCAAAACTCCTCCCATATTGCCCGCTGTGCCCCCTTGACACAGCGTACGTACGGGCGTAGAGTACGGGCACGTCGGACGCGGAGCGGTCTTCGGGTCGCGAGGCGGGCGACGGAGCAGACGCCGACCGGGGTACGCGCGCAAGCGCCCAACTCGTCGGCGTCTTGCTTTGCCCGCGAGTCAGGACACGGGCGACAGGGGTGCCGGCCGCGTCACCGCGGCCGCGTGGCGGCGCCTACGAGCCCACCGTCCACCACGCCATGCCGAACCGCCGCACCGCCGTCTCGTCGACCTCGATCCCCAGACCGGGTCGGTCCGGCACCGAAATGCGGTCGCGGTCGTACCAGGTGCGGACGTCGCCGAGGTCTTCGGCCAGCATCAACGGCCCGCCCATCTCGACGGTCCGCACGTTCGCCAGTCCTAGCGCCAGGTGCAGACCCGCCGCCGAGGCAATCGAGCTCTCCACCATCGTCCCGACCTGGGCGACGATCCCGGCCGTCTCCGCGATGGCGTTCAGCTTGAGCGCGCCCAGCAAGCCGCCGCACTTCATCAGTTTGATGTTCACCAGATCCGCCGCGCGCAGGGCGGCGACGCGCAGCATCTCCCGCGGTCCGTGGCACCCCTCGTCGACCATGATCGTCGCACCCGTCTGCCGCCGCACCTCCGCCAACCCGTCGAGGTCCCACCACGCCACGGGTTGCTCGACGTAATCCGGGCTGCTGACCGAACCGGCCCGGATCGCCGCGATCGCCGCGCTCGCCGTCTTCCACCCCTGATTGACGTCGATCTTCAACCCGATGTCCGGCCCGATCGCTTCGCGGACGACGGCGATCCGCGCGACGTCCAACCGCCAGTCGGCACCGTTCCCGACCTTGACCTTGACCGTCTTGAAACCGTCGGCGACGTGTTTCGCCGCATCCCGCGCCATCTCTTCGGGCGCCTTCATGCTCACGACGCGCGAGATCGTCAGGTAGGATTTGCTCCGCCCGCCGAGGAGCATCCAGATCGGCACGCCAAGAGCCCGTCCGAGGAGATCGTGCAACGCCATGTCGAGCGCCGCCTTCGCCGCCGGCACCCCCTCCACCCGCGCGTCGAGCGCCAGCATCGCCGTTTCCCGGTCCCGCGCGTCGCGGCCGACCAACGCGGGCGCGAGGTCGTCGCGCAGCGTGGCCGCGGTTCCGCCCCAGGTTTCGCCGGTGACGTTCGGATCCGGCGTCGCCTCTCCCCAGCCGACGAGCCCGTCGCCCGTCGTGACTCGGACGAGGACGGAGAGCACGTCGGGATAGGTGGCGTAGGAGATGACGAACGGTTCCCGCAGGGGGAGTTTGACGGGAATGACGTCGATGGTAGCGACGCGCGACTCCTCGGTCATCTGGCGTCAGCGATCCGGGACTGATCGGACGGAAGCGGCAGGAATGAGCGGCGATACCACCTCGATCGTTGCGTCTTTTCCCGGACGCCGTTTGGGACGAACGGAGATCTCGACGTCATGGTCAAGTGCATTCAGAAAGCGGATCAGCCGTTCCGTCGAGAAACCGCGAAGACGACCGTTCAAGAGCGCCGAAACCTTGGGCTGATCGACCCCGAGCGCCTCCGCTGCACGTGCCTGTGACCACCCGAGTTCCAGGATGATCGTGGTGATGACGTATGCCAGCTTCGCCTTCGCCAGCGCTTCTTCGGGTTCTGGGTGATCGAGGTCGGCAAAGACGTTGCCACTGCTCACATGGAAGTCCTCGCCTTCCTTCATGGTCATTCCCCCTTACTGCGTTCGCGGCGCTGGGCCGACAGGACCTGCGCCTGCCTCAACCGCGAACGGACCAACTCGATCTCGTGGCGTGGAGTCGAAATGCCGTGCTTCGCCTTCTTCTGGAAGGCATGAAGCACATACACCGCGTCGGGAAGCGTGACGGTATAGACGGCCCGATACGTATCGCCGTCGGTGTCGGCAACGATTTCGAGCACTCCCGCGCCGCCGAACCCCCGAAGCGGTTTGGCCTTCCAATGCTTTGATCCGATCTGTGCCCAATAGAGGGCATAGCCGAGTTCGTCACGGACGTCGTCCGGGAACGCGCGCAGATCGTCCCGACTCGTGCCGACCCAGACCAGCTCCCGCATCGACGCTCCAATCATGCCACTTTTGGCATGGTCGGTCAAGATCGCGAACGGACCTGACCCATTCGCGACCGCCCTCTATCCGCAGCCCAAGCCGGATCCTTCTCGATCACGTACGCCGCAGACCCCTGCTCCACATCCACGCCCGGTACGAATCCGGTGATCGCGAACCCGGCGGCAAAGACCCGTTGCAACGTCTCGCGCAGGCTGAGGCGCCAGCGGAGGGCGGCCTTGGGGTCGCGTGCCACGAGGAGGTCGATGTCGACCGGCAGGTGGACGAGGGCGCGTGTTTGGCCGGTTGCATGAGGATCGAAGGGGCGGAGATGCTCGACGTCGGCCGGGGTGAGCGGCGTGTACCGACCGCGCAGGCGGTCGTGCACGCGCGGATCGGTGATCGGCCAGGTGACGTGGAGGCGATCCGTCGGCAACCCGCCGTAGAGACCGGCGGCAAATCCTTCCCCGTAGCGATTCTCCTCGTAGCGGTCGGCGAAGGCCCCCAGTTTTTCGAAGTTGAGGCGGGCGTTGGCGGCGCGGAGCGGGTCGACCGTCCAGACGATCTCGACGAACCCGCGC
>DATBFX010000300.1:0-19182 GCA_036558305.1 Thermomicrobiales bacterium
ATCGTCCGGTCGTCTTTGCGGGGCCGGCCGCGGCCGGTCGGCGGCGGCGGGAGCAGCGGACGCAACCGCTCCCACTGCGCGTCCGTCAATGCATGTCGCTTCATGCACCACAGCCTACCACATTTTGCCGACAGACCCTAGCCCCCTTCAGGGGGCTTCGTAGGTTGAGCGCGGGGTCTTTAGCCCCGCGCCGGGGCGGCGCTGCCAAGGCGTTCACAACCGCCTTCGGCCCTCCGCCCTCTCGTTGGCACATCTCTTGCGGCGCGTCCCGGTTGCGCTTTTGCCACGATTCGACCGGCGCCGTGACGAGGTTGCACGAGGCGATCGCTTAGACTCCGATCGACGCCTTCGCTTGGTCGGTGACTCCTTACCCGCGCGGAGGGTACGGCCATGTTCGACGCGGTCTTGGTTCCCCTCGACGGTTCTCGCGAGGCCGAGGGGGCCGTGCCCTCGGCGATGGAAGAAGCGGCGCGACACGGCTGCCCGCTGGTCCTGATTCGGGTCGTCCCGCGCCCGGAAACGGCAGAGGTGCGGGTTCCCCACGGCGGTCCGGCGCGGTGGCGGCAACCTTGGTCGCCGGTCGAGACCCGGGCGGCGGTCGACTCGGTCCTGGGGTATCTGCGGGAGGTGGTCCTGCGTCACGGCCTGGCCCACGACACCGAGTTGGTCGCGCCGGTCGGCGATCCGTTTGGTCAAGTCGAGCAGGAGATCGCACGCCGGTCCCGACCGCTCGTCGTCCTCGCGTGCGAACGAGGAATCGGCTCGCCGGTCTTGAGTGCCGACGAGCCGATGCGACGCTTGTTGCTGACGGAAAAGGCCTCGGTGCTCCGGATTCAAGGTCCGCCAGAGGATGCGACGCCGGGTCGGCTGCCCGCGGACCATCACCCGATGACCGAACCCGGCGGTGCCGGCGCCGCCTGGGTTTGACCGCCGAGGCGATCAGCTACCCCGATTGCCTCCTTGATTGCCGCGGCTCTCGCCACCCTCCTTGCCGATCTCGGCCATGTGCTCGCGGTCCTGGCTGACGATCTCGCCGCCCTTGCGCCCGGCCTCGCGTGCCTCCTGCGAATCGAACTCGTGGGCCGTCCCCTTGTCATGGGCGGTGCGACCGCCTTCGGCCGCGATCTCGCGCTGCTTGTCGTCGTCCATGGCGGCGAAGCCGCGATTGCTCTTATCCGACACGACGGGTTCTCCTCTCGTACTGCCGGTTCACCTCGAACCGGCCGATGGTAACGATGTCGGCCAAGCTGGAGCCTCGACGGACGCCGCCTCCGTAGATGCAGCGTTGACAATATTTACAAGAGCAAGTTCGATGGCAATATAGGTGATGATATTCGGGTATATTCGGTATTGATCAATTAATCATAGCTTTTTTGGCTAATTTGATTTATCTTCGCAAGACTTATTCGAAACGCAAATTCGCTGTTGCCTGCTCAGCCCCGCCCACCGGCGATGCCCGGTCAAGCGCGAGGCGAATGACGGCGATCGCGTCGTCGAGATCGAACGGCTTCGTCAGCACGGGGGTCGGCACCGCGAGTTCGTCGAGCGAGACCGCGATGCAGGGGTCGGTCAGCGCCGTGCAGACGACGATCGGGATCACTGCCGTCGCCGCATCGCGGCGAAGCTCCCGCAGCAACTCGAGCCCGCTGGTCCGGCCGTCGAAGACGAGGTCGAGGACGATGGCGTCGGGAGCCAGGGAGGCGATTTCCCGCGGGGTCGGCACGCTCGCCAGCCCGGTGACGCGGCACCCTTCGTCCGCGAGCATCTCGCCAAAAATGTTCAGGATGGCCGGTTCGTCGTCGACGACCAGGACGTGGCGCCGCCGCACCCGGTCCGCGCTCGTGACGGTCGACACGCGGAGGACGGCCGTCTGTTCCCCCCTCGGCGGCAGACAAGTCCCGACGTCGCGTACCCGGTCCGCGGCAATCATCCCACCGCCTCCGACGACAGCGGCGGGGTCGTCACCCAGTCGTGGGCGGCCGACGGCGGTTGTGGCGGAATCTCGGTCCGCGCTACCACAGAACAACCGTGCGGTCGACCGGCGACGAAGCCGACGATGTTCTCGCCCACGGCAAACCAGCGGATGCCGGCACCGGCACCGCCCAGAACGCCGATCGCATCGGGCGTGGCGTCGGCTTCGCTTGGTCCCCCGCCGGACCAACGGGCTCCCAACCGATCGCCGAATATGTCCGACGACTCATGTCCGCGCCAGACGGCGGCCAGGTGGAGGTCGTAGAGACCGGCCAACGTGCGGGGCGAAAGCATCGGGGACCTCGACCAGCTCGGGCAGCGGGTGTCACGTCGACGACGCCAAGAGGGAAGGACCGCTGGACCTCTGTGACAGGCGGAACCTACACAGTCCATCGGTACCTGTCCATCGTTTTTCGTGCATAGGCACCGCGACCAACAAGGCACTAAACTTGCGTACGCGGTCTCCGCGACGTCTCCGCTCGACATTGCACCACGAAGGAGCGAACAGCATGGATGCGGAGTCGACATTGGGACAGGTCATCCGCACGCGCCGCCTCGCGTTGGGCTTGACCCAGGAGGAGTTGGCGGAGCGGATCGGCGACGGCGTACGGCAAGCCGAGGTTTCGCGGCTGGAGTGCGACCGGGTGACGCTGCCTCGGCGGCGCCGGATGGAACGCATCGCCGCCGCATTGGACCTCCCGCTCGGCCAACTCCTGGCCACGGCCGGTTGGTCCGGCGCCGACGGTGCGTTCCGGCCAGGGCCGCCGGCGGCGTCGCAGGCCGGTACGTCTTTCGGACCCGCCGCGACCGACCCCGACGCATCCTCGGGGCAGTACGCCACGCCCGCCATGACCGATCTCCGCCACGCGTTGGTCCGTGCCCAGGAACTCCACTGGCGCACGTTGCAGCTCCTCGACACCTCGCGCGATCTGGCGGCGCGTTGGGATGCGGGTCGGCCGACCCGACTTCGTTCTCAATCAGCCCGCACCTCCGGCTGAGCAACGAAGCGCCGGGGTCCCTGCCGTTTCCGAGGCGGGTTTGGACCCGTGTTCGGTATCGACGACGAATCCGCGAGACGCGACGAGTATCCGGCGAACCAGACCGGCATCGTCTCCACTCCGCGACCGGAGCCGACAGGCTCGGCGGAACCGATCGGACCCCGATCATGACCGCCGACATCGGGCAGCAACCGCAGGCGACCCGGTACGCCACGTCCCGGGCGCGGACACCGACCCCGTCCGAGCTGCGCCGGTCAGCGGTATCCCTGGTCCACCATGCCGAGTCGAGCGCGGCGCACGTGGCCGCCACGCACCAACTGATCGGTGCTTCGTCCCTCCTCCTGGAAACCGTCGGGGCCGCCATCCTCCGCCATCGGCGGGCCGCGATCGAAACCGCACTCGCCGCGCGACTGCTGGCAACGGGCGAAGGCGGGTAATCCGCACCGGGCGCGACGATGCTGCTCCCGGTCGTGCCGGCACTGGCACGGACGATGCGACACCACGCGCGGCGGCGGCGGAGTCGCCTGCCATGGAGGCGACGGGTCCGCCGCGAACGGAGTCTCCCGTGAGCAATGGACGGGATATCGTCGTCGTCGGCGCCTCCGCCGGCGGGATTCAGGCCCTGCTCGCGATGGTCCACGGGTTGCCGGCCGATTTTCCGGGCGCGGTCTTCGTCGTCGTCCACACGTCGCCTCAGGCACCGAGCGTTCTGCCTCACCTTTTGGCGCGGGCCGGTCAACTCCCTGCCAAGCACGCCGAACACGGCGAACCGATCGTTGCCGGCCGCATCTACGTCGCGCCGCCGGACCAGCACCTCCTCGTCCGCCCCGGGTACGTCGAGTTGAGGCACGGACCGCGCGAGAACCACTCGCGACCGGCCGTCGATCCGTTGTTCCGTTCGGCCTCCCGCGCCTACGGGCCGCGCGTCACCGGCGTCGTCCTCTCCGGTGCCCTCGGCGACGGCAGCGCCGGACTGCTCTCGATCAAAGCCCGCGGCGGAATCGCCATCGTCCAGGACCCGAGCGAGGCGATCGTCGAGGGAATGCCACGCAGCGCCCTCAGGCTCGTCGATGTCGATTGCACCCTGCCGGCGGCCAAGATCGCACCCGCCCTGGTGCACTTCGCCAACGAACCGATTAGCGCCAGAGGAGACGCCGCCATGAGCGACCCCGACGAGCAGGCCGAGGAGACGATCCGCACCGACATCGCCGAGCAGGCGGACGACCGGCGGCACAACGAGCTGACCCTTTTCACCTGCCCCGACTGCGGCGGCAGCATGTGGCAGGTCGACGAGGGACCGCTGTTGCGGTTCCGCTGCCACGTCGGCCACGCGTTCGGGCCCGAGGCCCTGCTCAACCTGAAATCCGACGAACTGGAAGCCGCGCTCTGGACCTGCGTCCGGCTCCTGACCGAAAAGGCGACCCTGACGCGGCAGCTCGCGACCCGGACGACGATGAGCGGCAACGGCCGCCGAGCCAAGCGCGTGGAGGAGCAAGCAGAACTCGACGAGCAGCACGCCCGGGTCATTCGGGAACTCCTCGAATCGATGCCCAACCCGGTCGGTCAGGCGACGGCGGTCACGATGGCGCTCGAAGAGGGCAACGGCGGCGGCCACCCCTAGCTCACCGAACCCCGGACCGAGGGGCGCCGCTTGCTGCGCCTCCCGCCCCGACGGCTCGCATCCTTCGCAATCCCCCGGCAGAGCGCGCGCGGTAAGATTCCCCCACCGACGTTGAACCCGTTGGGACAACGTCCTCGGTACGGCTAGGATGTCGAAGCGATGGCGGACCAGGCAGCCGACAGCAGGCAGTTCCCGCACCTGATCGTCGTCGGTGCCTCGGCGGGCGGCATCGAGGCCCTCTCGGCGCTCGTCTCCGGTTTGCCGGCCGACTTGCCGGCGCCGATCGTCGTCGCCCAACACCTCAGTCCGCACCGGATCAGTTCGCTGGCCGAGATCCTGTCCCGGCGCGCCCCCTTGCCCGTCCGCACCGTGCAGGCGCACGAGCCGCTCGAACCCGGCGTCATTTTCGTCGTCCCGCCGAATCGGGACGTGACGATCACCGATCACGAGGTCCAGGTCCACCTCGAAGACGGCACCGGCCCGCGTCCATCGGTCGATCTTCTCTTCCAGAGCGCGGCCGCCATCTACGGCGAGGACCTGATTGCCGTCATCCTCTCCGGTTCCGGCTCCGACGGCGCGGCCGGCGCCCGCGAAGTCAAGCAGGCCGGCGGCACCGTCATCGTCCAAAACCCCGAGACCGCCTCGTTCCCGGGGATGCCGCTCTCGCTCGCTCCCTCGATCGTCGACATCGTCGCCAATCCCGAGACCATGGGTCGCCTCCTGCACGACCTGGTCAGCGGCACCTTCACCGTCCCGACCCCGACCGAAGACGATCAACTGCGGAGCTTCCTCGATCAACTCCGCGAAGAGAGCGGCATCGATTTCACCTCCTACAAGCAACCGACGATCTTGCGCCGCCTCCAGCGCCGCATGGCTGCGACTTCCCAACCGACGCTCGGCGACTACGTCCGCCACGTCCGCCGCCACCCCGAGGAGCGCCAGCGCCTGATCGCCAGCTTCCTGATCAAGGTGACCGAGTTCTTCCGCGATGGCGACCTCTTCACCTACCTGCGGGAACAGGTGCTGCCGGAGCTGATCGCCGAGGCCCGCCAACGCGGCGGCGAACTCCGCCTCTGGTCGGCCGGCTGCGCCACCGGCGAGGAGGCCTACTCGCTGGCGATGATCGTCGCCGAACTGATCGGCGAGGCCGAGGGCGACGTCAGCGTCCGCATCTTCGCCACCGACCTCGACACCGAAGCGGTCGGCTTCGCCCGCCATGGCGTCTACCCGGCGCGCGCCCTGGCCACCGTCCCGTCCGCGATGCTGGACCGCTACTTCACCGAGCACAACGGTGACTACGAGGTCAAGAAGTCGTTGCGCAGTCTGCTCGTCTTCGGCGAGCACGACCTCGGCCAACGCGCCCCCTTCCCGCGGATCGACCTCATCCTCTGCCGCAACGTCCTGATCTATTTCACCGCCGGCCTGCAGCGACGCGCGTTGCAACTCTTCGCCTTCTCCCTGCGACCCGGCGGCTACCTGGTGCTCGGCAAATCGGAATCGGTCAGCCCCTTGGCCGAGTATTTCGTGGTCGACCAACCACGGCTCAAGGTATTCCGGCGGGCAGGAGACCGGGCGCTGATCCCGCCGAGCCGGATCAAGGAATCGCTCTCGATCACCCCACCGCGCCCGGTACCGCCGCGCCTGAGCATGCCGGTCCCGAGCGCGCGCCCCGGCCGGCCGGGGCGCGACCCCCACCGGCTCCGCCCCGGCGCCCGCTCGGAACAGATCCTGCTCCCCTTGCCCTTCGCCGTCGTCGTCGTCGATCGCGACTACGACATCCAATCGATCAACTCGGTCGCCCGTCGCATCTTCGGCATCCACAGCGGGGCCCTCGATCGCGACTTCGTCCACCTCATCCAACACTTCCCCTCGCCTCCCCTGCGGCGGGTCATCGACCAGGCCTTCGCCGGTCAGTCGACCGAACCGACGCTCGTGTCGTCCGACGGCGAAGACGAAGAGGCGGCCCGCGTCCTCGAGGTCAGCGCCTATCCCGTGTCCATGCCGTCCGACGACGAGGACGGCGCCTTCGTGGCACTGGTCGCCAGCGACGTCTCCGAACGCGAGCGACTTCGCCGCGCCCACGACGGGTCGAGCGCCCAGGTCAGCCGGCTCACCGCCGCCAACGAAGAGGTCCTGGCCGCCAACCTGGAACTGACCAGCACGATCGCCAAACTCCGCGCCGAAAACGAGGAGCTACTCGTCGCCACCGAAGAGGTGCAGGCCGCTACCGAAGAGGTCGAGACCCTCAACGAGGAGTTGCAGGCCAGCAACGAGGAGTTGGAGACGCTCAACGAAGAGTTGCAGGCGACGGTCGAGGAACTCAACACCACCAACGACGACCTCGAAGCCCGGACGGTCGAACTTCAAGAATTGGCCGTCACCAGCGACGCGGCCCGCGGGCGCCTGGAGGCCGTTCTCGCCAGCATCAGCGACGCCGTCGTCGCGGTCGACGAGCACGGCAACGTCGTCCAGACGAACGCCGCCTACGACGCGACGTTCGGCACGGTACCCACCCCGACCCCGGAAGACGACAACGGCCGTCCCCTCCCGGTGGAGGCAACACCGCTCCAACGCGCGGCGCGCGGCGAGATCTTCACGACGTCCTTCACGATCACCGCCGAAGACGGTTCGCGTCGCTGGTTCGAAGCCGACGGCCGGTCGATGCCCGGCGAGGACGGCCGCCTCGGCGTCGTCACGATCCGCGACATCACCGAGCGCAGTCTGCGCCACCTCCAGGAAGAATGGCTGGGTATCGCCAGCCACGAGTTGCGGACCCCCCTGACCGCCCTCCAGGCCTATCTCCAACTCGCCGCGCGCGCGCTACCGCCGGCGAACGCGGAGCGTGCCCGCGGTCACCTCAATCGCGCGATCGCCCAGACCCGGCGGATCGACATCCTCGTCGCCCAACTGATCGAGGCGACCCGTTTCCAGGAAGGGCGGCTAACCCTCGACCAATCCCCGGTCGATCTCCGCGCCGTCGTCCGGCGCGCCGTCGAAACGGCGGAAGTCCTGACCGCGGATCAGTCGATCGCCTTGGCCGACCAGACGACGACCGCGACGGTCATCGGCGACGGGACCCGCCTGGAGCAGGTCGTCCTCAACCTGCTGACCAACGCCATCCACCACGCCGCCGCCAGCGAGCGCATCGAGGTCAGTCTCCGGCAACCGGGTGACCAATTCGAGATCCGGGTGCGCGACCAGGGTCCCGGCATTCCGGCGGCCGATCTTCCCGGTATCTTCGACCGCTTCAGCCAGTCCGCCGGCGGCCAGGGCGGCGGTCTCGGTCTCGGCCTCTTCATCGCCCGCGAAATCGTCACCGGTCACGGCGGCACCGTCGACGTCGAATCGACCGAAGGCCAGGGGACGACCTTCACGGTGACTCTGCCGGCGCAACCTACGCCGTCGATTCCCGCCGATACACCGCGGCGTCCGTAAAGTCACCAACGTACTCGGCCAGTTCCGTGTGGCCGAGCAGTTGGCGCACCGCCTGCGATTCTCCGGTGTGGAACCAGTAGTGGTAGGTGACGCGCTGCACCATCGTCCCGAGCGTCTCGTCGTGCGGTCGACCGTCGATCACGAGGCGCGTTTCGAGCGTCTCGCTCGTCAGGGCGTCGAGGTAGGGATCGACCAAGTCGACGACGGCGTGCCAGGTGTCCCAGACCAGATCGAGCGGCGGGGTGGTTGCCGGTTTCCCGTACGGCGCGAGATCGAGCGCGGCCGGCAGCGGATTCCGACCCTGCGCCCGGTAGATCCAGTAGCGGTACTCCTGCGAGGCCATGTGACCGATCATCCAACCGATCGAATTCATCGGCAACAACCGCCGCCGCGCCTCCTCCGCGCCGACGCCGTCCAAACCCCGCGCGAACTCGCTTCGGGCAAACCGCAACTGCTCGACCCGCGGATGCACGGCCATCCTCTCCCATCCTTTCCGTCCTTGTCGCGGCGAACGAAACACCCCCACCGATGGAACGGGGGCGAGGAAAGGATGTCAGATTGCGAGGGTCGGACGCGACCACCGGGCGGTACGGGTGGGGGAGGGCCCTGTGCCCTCCCGGCCCGATGGGCACGAACGTCCAGATGGGGAATGGCGCCCACCGACGCGGAAGGGCACAGGGCCCTCCCCTACCCATGGCATGTGCGCGCGCCGGGCCAATACCTTGTTACGCCAACCCATCGGCAAACCCCGACGGCTGATCGAGGATCGAATTGGCCTTGGTCCCGACCGCGATGCTGATCCGGAACACGTTCGGCTCGTGGCTCGTCTGCGATGGTGCCTCCTGGTAGACGACGAGGATACCGCCCGTCCGGTCGTCGGTCACCTGTTTCATCAGGTCGGCGAGGGCGGGGCTCTGGGAGCGCTCGACGCGGAGCCCGGTCGGACCGGCCGCCGTCGGCGGCGCGTAGTACCCCTCCTTCAGCGCGGCGTCCGACGGGATCAACTGGGCGACCACACCGCTCGCGTCACCCGCCGAGATCCCTCCCCGATCCTCCCACCCGACTTCGACGTACACGACGACGTCGCCCGCAAACTGAAGACTGAATGCCCCGTTTTCGTACGTCACGATGTTCTGCCCGGCATCGCCCCGCCCGTGCTCCTGCTCCCACGTTTTCCGAGAGAGACCGATCGCGGCGGTCCTGACCGTCTCCTTCGCATACGTCACGGCCGGTGCCCTGGCAAGTACCGGCACGACCGCGGCCACGACGGCGACGGCTCCCCCCCTGACGACGCTTCGACGATTCACGTTCCACCTCCAACGCTCATCCAATTCGGGCCAAACACGATCCCTCTCTGCCCATCAGATCGGCAGTGTCGCCATGCTACGCCTGTCGCACCGGCCACACACCCCGCATTCAGCGTATTCGGCAGACGGATGATCATGGTAGAGACTACGCCGTTTGACGGAGACCCGGCACGGGCTATGCAAGCATGTCGTGTATGAAGTCGACCGTCAGCCGTCAGCACGTCCTATCCGTCTGTCCGTCTGTCCGTCTGTCCGTCTCTCGAACGACCAGCGACTGACGACGAACGACTCACAGGAGTACCTCGCCCATGCACGTTCCCTCGACATCCGATCTGGCGCGCCTGAGTGCCCGCCACCCCTGGCGCATCCTCGGCATCTGGCTGGTCGTCCTGGTCCTCGCGGGTATCTCGGCCACCGGGCTCGGCGACGCGCTGACCACCTCGACCAACTTCACCGGCACACCCGAATCGCAACAGGGAGCCGACCTCCTGAAAGCCCGCCTCCGCGGCCCGCAGCCCGCAACCGAAACCGTCATCGTTCGCTCCGACACCTACACCGTCGACGATCCCGAGTTCCAGAACCAGGTCCAGCAGGTCGCCACCGACATCCAGGCACTGACCGGCGTCGTCAAATCCGCCCCGACCTATTACCAGGCGGTGGCGGCGGGCATGGCCCAGGCCAATCAGATGGTCTCGCCCGATCGCCACGCGACCATCATTCCGGTCACCTTCGCCGGCGACTTCGACTTTGCCAACAACTACGACGACGAGTACATGGCGGCGGTCGAAAAACACGCCGCCAACGACTTTGAGGTCCTGACCGTCGGCGACCTGAGCGTCAACAAGGCCTTCACCGATATCTCCGACAAGGACCTGAGCCGATCGGAGGCGATCAGCCTCCCGGCGACCATCCTCGTCTTGATCGTCGTCTTCGGCGCCCTGGTCGCCGTCGCGGTCCCGCTCGTCCTGGCGATCGTGGCGATCGTGGTCGCGATCGGGTTGACGGCCATCGTCGGTCGCTTCACCGATCTCTCCTTTTACGTCGTCAACATGATCATCATGATCGGTCTCGCGGTCGGCATCGATTACACCCTCCTCATCGTCTCCCGCTACCGCGAGGAGCGGCGGCGCGGTCACCCGAAGGTCGATGCCATCGCCATCGCCGGCGGCACCGCGACCAAAGCGGTCGTCTTCTCCGGTTGCACCGTCATCCTCGCCCTCCTCGGTATGTTCTTCGTCCCGCTCACCGTCTTCCACAGTCTCGGCGCCGGGGCCGTTTTGGTCGCCGCCGTCGCCGTGATCGGCACGTTGACTCTCGTCCCTGCCCTGCTCGGGTTGCTCGGCGACCGCATCGACTGGCCGCGCCGTCGCCGTTACGACGAGGCGGCGGTCGCCGCCCAACGCAGCCGCGACGAAGAGACCTACCACAGCGGTTTCTGGGGTCGCCTGACCCACATCGTGATGAAACGCCCGGCGGTGTTCGTCGTTCTCTCGGTCGCGCTCCTCGTTGCCTGCGCCCTGCCCTACTTCCAGCTTAACCGCGGTTCGGCCGGGATCGAAACCTTGCCGCCCAGCGACGTCAAACGCGCGTACCAGATCCTCGCCCGGGACTTCTCCGCCGGCGTCCTGGCCCCGGTCGAGATCGTCGTCGACGGCCAGCAGAGCGATCCTGCCGTGCCGGCCGCCATCACCAAATTCCAGCAGGAGCTGGCACAGGAACCCCTCTTCGGCCCGCCGACCGTGACCTGGAACCAGACCGGCGATCTGGCCCTCGTTTCGACTCCGTTGAACGCGGACGCCAGTTCCGATACCGCCATCCAGTCGGTGAAGCGCCTTCGCAACGACCTGATCCCCGAGGCGTTCGGGGGGACGTCGGCCAACGTCTACGTCAGCGGTGGCCCTGCCTTCAACGTCGATTACTTCGATCTCGTCAACAACTCGACACCAACGGTCTTCGCCTTCGTCCTCGGTCTGAGTTTCCTCCTCCTGCTGCTCGCCTTCCGCTCGATCGTCGTCCCCGCGAAGGCGATCGTGATGAACCTGCTCTCGGTCGGCGCCGCCTACGGCCTGCTCGTCCTCGTCTTCCAGAAGGGCTACCTGCACGGCGTCCTCGGTTTCCAGAAGACGCCGACGATCGAGGCCTGGGTGCCCATCTTCCTCTTCTGCGTCCTCTTCGGTCTCTCCATGGACTACCACGTCTTCCTCTTGAGCCGCATCCGCGAGCACTACGACCAGACCCACCGCAACCGCGAGTCGGTCGCCGTCGGGCTGCAGGCGACGGGCCGGATCATCACCGGCGCCGCGTTGATCATGGTGATCGTTTTCGGCGGATTCTCGACCGGCAATCTGGTCGCATTCCAGCAGATGGGCTTCGGTTTGGCGGTCGCCGTCTTCCTCGACGCGACGGTCGTCCGCTCCGTCCTCGTCCCTTCGGCGATGGCCCTGATCGGCGACTGGAACTGGTACCTGCCCCGCTGGTTGCATTGGCTACCCGATCTCCGCGTCGAAGGGGCACCGAGCCACCTACCGGGGCGCGGCTCGGAACCGATCACGGCGGATTAGGGGCCCCACCCTGTTGCGCAGGCGACCAAACTGTGACTGCGTGGTACAGAGCAGGCACCATCTCTGCATATATGTATGACGAGGGGCGGCGGGGTTTCCCCCTTCCCTCACCCGCCGCCCCGTTCCCCACCGCGACCGGTCCCGGCTGCAACCGGGACAGCCGCGAGCCGAGCCGCCCATCCAGCCATGGGCGGCTCGACGCGTCGGCGCCCCACATGTCTTCGCTCCTGGTGTATCCTACCGAGCGTCGCCACTGGGCCATGACCATCGACCTACGATGTCGGCACCCGCTTCTCATGCCCGTCTCCCGCTGCCGTGAGATAGGCTGAACGGCGACGCGACTCCGCGGGCCTCACCGGCCGTCCCGCCGGCCACCGGCTCCCGTTGCAGCGGGCGCCACCGCGCAGGCTCACCCCCCATCGGGTCGCGATCGAGATCGGTCCGCTCGCGCGGTGGCGGACAGGCACAAGGGAGGGCGCCGATGCGCCGCACCACCATCCGTCTGCTCGTCCTGCTGTTCGCGGCGGTTCTGCTCGCACCGGGCGCCATCTCGGCCGCCGCGGCTCCCGGCCCTCGGCCGTCCGCCGCGGTCGCCGGCTTCATCACCGCCTCGCAATACGCACCCGACTCCCAGGAGTGCCGGATGCTCTCCCTCATCAATCACTACCGCAGGAGCCACGGCAAGAGTTCCTTGGCCCTCAGCCGCACCCTGGGCGCCGCGGCCGAACACCATTCGCGCGACATGGCCGCGCACAACTACTTCAGCCACACGCTCTACAACGGGACGAGCCCACACCAAAACATGATCAATCACGGCTATCCGAGCAGCGGTTACTGGGGCGAAAACATCGCCGCCGGTCACCAGTACGCGACCGACACCTTCAACCAGTGGGTGAACTCGTCCCCCCACCGCGCGAACATGCTCAGCGGCAACTTCAAGGCGATCGGCATCGGCCGCGCCCTCGGCAGCAACACCAGGTACAAGTGGTACTGGACGACGACGTTCGGCAGCACCGTCGACAGCAGGGTCGCCTGCTGACCGCTTCGCCCGTGGGGGCGCGGCCGGGTGCGGGCCGCGCCCCGAACCAATCCGCTACACGTCCACCGGCCCGCTTTCGACGATCGCGCCGACCACCCCGGACGCCGTCACCGCACGGACACCGTAGACGCGGCGCCCCGGCGGTGGCGCCGTATCGATCCAGAGCGCCGCCCGCTGCGGGTTCGGCGACAGGAGCAGACTCGGCGCGCCGGTGTCCAAGAGATAGACCTCGTAACCGAACAGATAGGGTTCCCGGTTCGGCGTCCAGCGGAGTACGACGTTCCCCGCCTCGACCGTCGTCTCCAACCACCGCGGTGCCGCCGGCGGGTCGGGAATCGCCGGCGTGATCCAGAGACAGACGGTGGCGTACGGCGCGATCGTCAGCGTTTCGCGGTACGTCGCGTCTGGCAGCGCAATGCCCCTCCGGATCGGCGCAAACAGCCCGAGTTCCTGGCGTTGGCGAATCTCGGCGAGTGACCGCGCGGTCGGCACCGGATACGGGTTGGCCGGAGAACCGCCCGCGGCCGTGTAGGCATTCGACCGCATCAGGTCGATCTGGAATCGCGCGACGTTGACCTTCCGCCACGGGATGTCACGAACGACGTAGTCGATCGTCCGCGGCCCCTGATCGCCGCTCCCGGGCGTGGGATAGAAGGTCAGCATCGCCGCAAAGCGATCCGCGTCCGCCGTGACGACGTGGAAAAGATCGGTCGTTGGGTAGCAGAGTTCGTCCCCGGCAACGACGCTCCCTTGCCGTTGCCCGAGCACCCGAACCATCTCGTAGAACCCGAACGCGGGCAGCTTCAACAGATCGGTCGCCACCCCCGTCCTGGCGCGGGTCATGATCGACCGGCGGCCATCGAACGGCGCCTCCACGAGTTGCAGATTGGCATTGTCGGCCGCCGCCAGAAATCGGATCCCCGACCCTCGGTATCGTTCGGTCAGGCCGGCGTGCGTACACGCGACCGCCGCTAGCCAGGCAGCGTTGCGGTGGTCCAGGCGCGGGGCGTACGGCACCTCGAACCCGACCTTCTCGTCCGCTTCGTCGTTGAGGAACGTCAGACCCGCGAACCGTCCCGCATCGATCGAAAGCGCGAGTTCCGCCGTCTCCACCGCCGCCGCGACGAGCCGGCGCACGTCCGGTTTGCTCGCATCGACCGTCCCCTTGCGATGGATCGAGACGAAGTCGCACTGGACCTCCGGTTCCGCCACCAGGAAGCGAAGAAACCGCGATAACCACGGTTGCCCGTAGCGCGCTCCCGCCTCGGGTTTGTACGACATCGCCGGTCCGCCCAGCCAAACCGGGACACCCGAGAGCCGCACGGCCTCCGCCGCCGCCCGGTAGAGCGCCAGATACTGCTCGGCGCTCCCGCTCCAGAACCGGCCCTCGTTCGGTTCGTTCCAGACCTCGAACCACCAATCCCGCACCGCGCCCGCCCCAAACCGCGGGTCGGCGGCCAGTTCCGACAAGAACGACCGCACCAGCACCTTCCAGTTGTCCCAGGACTCCGGCGGTGCGACGGGAGACGGCGAAACGGCCGGCGGAAAGAATCCCAGCACCACGAACGGCGTCAGCCCGCGCGACGTCAGCGCCTCCAGCGCCCGGAACGGGAGCGAGAAATCCCTCGGTGCGTCCGGGTTCTCCCAGACGACCCCTCGCGACTCCGGTCGCATCGCCTCCCGCGACCCGGCCGTGAAGCTGCCGAAAAACCGCACCCCACGAAACGCCTCCGGCGACGCCGCCAGGTTGTCGAGCAGCCGCCCAAATTCCGGTTGCAGCAACCAATCCACGTCGTAGACCCCAACGAACCCGAAGTCCGCTGGGCGAAACGCCCGCACACCGTCCGGTTCGGGCTCCGCCGAAACGACCAGGCTGGTCCGCTGCTCCCCCACGGCCAATCGAGATCCGGATCGACCCCATCCAACCCGACCGGCCGCCAACCCCAACACCGCACGTCGAGAAAATCGCCTGCCCACGTCCTGCTCCAGCCGCGCCGCTCGGCCAACCATCGCTCGCCCGCGCCCCAACCCTTCCTCCCGTACACTGAGGATACCTTTCGGACGCCGGGCGGTGGAGGGTCAGGTGCGCATCGATCTCGGTATTCCCAAACCGCTGGTGCCGGTCTTCTGGGCGCTCCTCTTCCTGGAAGCCACCTACGGCGCCTATCTCTCCGTCTGGCCGCTCTGGATCGAACGCCTCGGCGCCCCGATCACCGTCGTCGGTCTCGTCCTCGGGTCTGCCGGCATCATCCGTCTCGCCGTACTCGCCCCGTCCGCCGCCATCGCCGATCGGCTCGGTACCCGCCGCGCCATGCTCCTCGGCCGCTCCGCCACCGTCATCGGATTGCTCTCGGCCGGTCTCGCCACCCACTGGACGCAACTGCTGCCGATGCTGATCGGCGCCGCCATGGGCGAAATCGTCTTTCCCCTGCTGCAATCCCTCGTCGCCGCCCAGGCCGGCGATCAGCGGATGCGGTCGTTCGCGGTCATCTTCACCGTCGGACCTTCGATCGCCCTGATCGCCTCCCCGCTCCTCTCCGGGGCGGTCGTCGCCCTCTGGGGGATGCGCGCCGCCTTCTTCCTCGCCGCCGCCTGCACCACAATCGCCCTGTTCTTTTTCACACGGATCCAGGTCCCACCGGCCACCCCACACCACGAATCGCGACCGACGTCCAGCTATCGCGCCGCCTTTGCCGACCCGATCGTCCGCCTGGTGGCACCACTCCTCCTCGTCACGATCTTCTCCCTCTCCCTCGGCACCGCCTTCGTCCCCACCTTCCTCGAAGACGTCCGCGGTCTTGCACCGGCCACGATCACGACAATCGGCGCCGCCGCCGCCGTCGGCTCGGCCAGCTTCGGGCTCGCGGTCGCCCGCCTCCATCGTCTCCAACGCGCGCCCTTCGTCGCCGTCGCCGCCGCGATCGCCCTCACTGCCGTCGGCTTCGTCCTCTTCCGGTTTGCGACCGCCCTCCCCTTGCTCGTGCTTGCCTTCTTTTGCCGGGGCGGTCTCTTCTCGTCCTGGGCCCTGCTCTCGGCCTCGGTCGGCGAGCTGGCGGCACCCGACCACCGCACGCGCGCCTTCGCCATCCTCGAGATGGTCGGCGGCTTCGCCATCTCCTTCGGTCCCATCGTCGCCGGTCCGCTCTACAGCCATCGCCCGACGCTGCCGTTCGAGGTCGCCACCCTGCTCGCGTTGGCGCTGGTGCCGACCCTCATCACGGCGCAGCGATGGTCAGACCGCATGCGCAGGGCCGAAGCCGGCGCGGACCACGAATTGCTGGTCGAGGTCAATTAGCGGGTTCCCCGTGAGGTGTGTGCCCGAGGACCGATCGTCGATGGCCTGCCGGGCGATCGGTTTGGGACCGGCGAGGAACCCGTCGTCACAACTCCGATTGGAAGTCGCCGATCCACCGCACGAACGCGAGTTGACCTGCCAGTGCTCCCAGCAGCCTCTGATCGTCGGTCCAGAGGTTGCATCGGTGTTGCTTCGCGAGCCCGAGGTAGTGGGCATCGTACGTCGCGCGGAACGAGTACGCGTCCGCCAGAGCCAGCGCCGTGCGATGCAGATTCCTGGGCTGCCGGTAGGTGAGCCGAGGGGAGAGAAACTCTGCCAAGAGGCGATCCGCGTCGGCGAGCGCAAGTCCATCACGCAGCATCCGCTTTCGCAGGATGTTCGTGACCTCGTAAGGCAGCAACGGCGGCGCGATGATCGCGTGCCTCTCGGTTGTGGCTGCGACCAGCAGTGCCTCGGCTCTCTCCGAATGGGGTTCTTCCAGCACCCACTTCACCGCGACCGAGGCGTCGACGCAAATCACGGCAACTGCTCGGTCCGCTCGTCTCGCGCCTCGTCGAGCAACTCCCATGAGGGAGAGAATGGGATGCCTCCGCGCTTCGCCAAAACTTCTCGGCGAAGCGTTCTCGCCCGACCGATCGCTTCGAACATCAGCCGCTGGTCTTCGTCTGTCATGACGATTCCGTGGGCCTCGTCTCCGCCGGTGGAGTTCGTCGCCGCATTTTTTGCGGCGGGCATCGGAGCGATCACCCGGGAGAGATCATCTTTTCGAATCCTGACGTACCGTCGACCAACCCGGTAAGCCGGTAAAGTCCCGTGCTCGATCCAACGCCGGATCGTGGAAGGATCGACGTCGAGCAAGTCCGCCGCCTCGGCCACGGAGACGTATTGCGCATCGAGTGCGGTTGTCACGGGTCGGTCCTCCATCGCCTGCTCCCTCAACAGGGATCAGATGATCCGTGCATAGATTAGCACTCGTGCGCAGAACATCCTATTCCTGGCCGAAACACGGTTGGGTCTCTGACAACCTTGCGCTACCGATTCCGCAACCGCGGATCGAGCGCGTCTCGCAACCCGTCGCCGAGCAGGTTGATCGACAGCACCGTCAGCATGATCGCGAAACCGGGGAAGAACGAGACCCACCAGTAGTGCCGCATCATCGAGCGGCCGTCCGAGAGCATGTTGCCCCACTCGGCCTGCGGCGGCTTGATCCCGAGCCCCAGGAACGAGAGCGTCGAACCGAGGATGATCGCCCCGGCGATGCCGAGCGTGGCCAGCACGATCACCGGCGGCAACACGTTCGGCAGGATGTGCCGCAGCATGATCGACCCATCCTTGGCACCGCTCACCCGCGCCGCCAACACGTAGTCCATCTCCCGCGCCGCCAGCACGGAACCGCGGACGACCCGCGTGTATTCCGGGATGGCCGCGATCCCGACCGCCAGCATCAGGTTGAACAGACTCGTCCCCAGGATCGCCACCAGCGCCATCGCCAGCAGGATCCCAGGAAACGCCAGCATCAAGTCGGCGCTCCGCATCACCAGCGAGTCCGTCCACCCCCCGTAATAGCCGGCGAGCAACCCGAAGGAGACGCCGACGACGGCGGCGATGCTGACGGCGACCAGCCCGATCGGCAGCGACCGCCGGCCACCGTAGAGCACCCGCGAGAAGACGTCGCGCCCAAACGTGTCGGCTCCGAACAGGTGATGCCGGCTCGGTCTGGCCCGGATCGCCTGCGAATCCTGGGCGATCGGATCGTACGGCGCGACCTGCGACGCGAAGATCGCCAGCAGCACCAGCACCGCCAGGACGCACGCCCCCACCACGGCACCGGGATTGCGCCGCAGCCGCCGCAGGGCATCGCCGGTCAGACTGCTCGGTTTCCCCTGCCGCTCGAGCAACCCCTCCCGCCGCGCCGGCTGCACGGCCACCGCCGGTCGTCCCACCGTGCGGTCCTGCCCCGCCGCGCCCACGTCATCCATAGCGGATGCGCGGATCGATCACGGCATACGAGAGATCGACCACGAGACTGACCAGGACGTAGATCGCCGCCGTCACCAGCACCGTTCCTTGGATCAGCGGGAAGTCGCGGTTGCCGATCGCCGTCACCGCCACCCGCCCCAGCCCCGGCCGCGAGAAGACCGTCTCCGTCACCACGGCACCGGTCAGCAGACCCGCCAACTGAAGACCGACGTAGGTGACAACCGGAATCAAGGCGTTCTTCAGCGCATGCTGGGTGACGACCGCGCGCTCGCGCAGCCCCTTCGATCGCGCCGTCGTCATGTAGTCCTGGTGGAGCGTCTCCAGCATCGACGACCGCACCAACCGCGCGATGTAGGCGGAGGAGGCGAACCCGACCGCAATCGCCGGCAGCACCAGGTGCTTCCAATCTCCCAACCCGGTCGCCGGGAAAAGGTGGAAGTGGAACGAAAAGGCGAACAGGAGCAACAACCCGAGATAGAAAACCGGCATCGACACGCCGAGCAAGGCGATGCTCATCGCCAGCGTGTCGAACCAGGAATTGTGGAACAGCGCCGCCAGCATCCCGAGCGACGCCCCCAGCACCAGCGCGACGAAAAGACCGGCCATCGTCAACTGGATCGTCGGCCACATCGCCTCGCGGATCGTATCCCAGACCGGCCGCTGGTTGGCGAGTCCCTTCCCGAGATCGCCGTGGAGCAGACCCTGCATGTAGTCGCGATACTGCGCCCAGAGCGGCTTATCCAACCCGTACTGGTGCCGAATCTGCTGGTAGCGCTCCGCCGACACCGGCTTGTCCCCGGCAAAGATCAGCACCGGATCGCCCGGCGTCAGGTGCGCCATCAAGAACGTGAACAAACTGATCCCGATCAGGACCGGTACCGCTTGCACCAACCGGCGCAGGATGTAGGTCGTCATCGGCGTTTAGCCGGTAGCCGGTAGCCGGTAGCCGGTAGGAGAGAAACGCAACGATCGTCG